>NZ_NWMQ01000001.1:0-367807 GCF_002901215.1 Paracoccus sp. SY
ACCGAGATGCGCCAGCGGGTCATGGCCGCGGTGGGTTGGCCGAAGTCGTAAGCCTCCTGCTGACGTCGCCAGCGGCGCAGCGCAATGCCGGTGGTGCCCGATCCCTTGGCCGCGAGATGCAGCCGGCGCGAGGCCGTCATCGACAGCCGGGCAACATCCGCCACGACCGCGCCAAGACCGCCATGGCGCAGGCCTTCCTCCATGCACGCCAGCACCGAGACATCATCGCCGGCCTCGACATAGATCACCCGATCCGGACCAAGGCCCGCCTGTTCGAGACCGGGGGCGAAGAGATCGGCCTGCGTCACGCACCAGAGGACCTGTCCGGGAAGCCGCGCGGCAATCCCGGCTGCAAAGCAGGATGCGGCGGCGCCATCCACTGCGCCATTGCCGCCGCCTGCCACCTCGTGGAGGCAGCCGAGCGCCAACCCGCCCCCGGGTAGCCGGCGATCCAGCTCGGGCACGCCAAAGGGCAGCATGCCGCGTGACGGTCCACCCTCGCCCTCCATGGCTGCAATCTGCTCGCGCAGCGCAGCAAGGGCAGGGTTGAAGGGTCGGGCAGGCATGAGGACGGGTGGCTCCAGAGAAGCGATTGCAGACGAACAGATATTGTTCCTGTTTTGTTCCTGAAGAGCCGACGGTGTCAACACGATGCTGCGGAATGATCTGGGGATATCTTCGTGGTCCTCTCTCGTACACAGCTGAAGTAGGAGCAAAGACCAATGTAATGTCAGCGGTAGGTCCCGATCGCCCCTTAACCTCCTTACGACGGCGTGGCTGAAAAGCTGCAAAACACGCCCTGGGCGGAAAGCTGTCTGAGGGTGGTGCGAGGTCAGGCGGGGAACATGTTGCAAAAAAAAAGCCATTCAGAAGGGTCTTCAGCTATAACGCCATGGATGGTGTCCCACTGCAAAAAGAGCCCGTTGCGGACCTTGCCTGAGTTTGTACTGTGGAAGCCTTCGGAAGGGTGGCCGCAGAATGAAACAAGCTTTCATATTTGATGTCTTTGGGACGCTTGTTGACTGGCGCACTGGCGTAGCCACCCAGCTCCAAAGTGCCTTCGAAGTGCGTAGCCTCAGTATTGATCCCCTAGCCTTCGCTGATCACTGGCGGGCTTTATATGACCCAGCGATGGACAAGATCCGCTCAGGTAATCGCGGCTATGTTCGCCTTGAAATACTTCATCGTGAAAATCTTGATGAAACACTCCGAGCGTTCGGCGTCGGCGATGATTTTGATCACCATGCGCGCGAAGATCTAAATTCGGCATGGGAGCGTTTGCCGCCATGGCCGGATGTTCACGTGGGGATGGCGCGTCTTCGGTCGTTCGGTTTTCTTGCACCTTGCTCAAATGCTTCAATCGCGATGTCAGTTCGGCTGGCCCGCTATGCGGATTTTCGTTGGGATGCAATCGGCGGTGCAGAACTGGCGAAGGATTATAAACCTAGCTCATCTGTATACCTCGCCGCCGCCAAGGCTTTTGCCTTGCCCCCAGAGCGTGTTGTGATGGTAGCGGCACACAACGGTGATCTAGCAGCTGCACGTCAGGCCGGCCTTCGCACCGCGTTCTTTCCCAGAGCAACTGAGTATGGACCAGGGCAAAGAACTGATCTCGTCGCAGATGGGGACTGGGATTTTGTAGCGGCTGACTTACCTGATCTCGCAAAAAAAATCGAAGCCTGTTCGTGATCTCTCTCTGACGCTTAGGAAAGAAGTCGACTTAGCATGCGTCTGCTTTGTCCGCATCGCTGCCAGCGCCTGCTTTTCTACCCTGCGCTTCTGAGGCGAACATGAATGGCCGATTTGGGGATCCTGTAGTGCAGCACGTTACCGTCCCGACGGTCGGCTTAGGGCTGCTTCGTCAAATTACCAGGCCAGGCCTGCCGCCGCCGCAAGCCGGACACCTGCGTGTGTGGATATCCGAACCATTCGCTCCGTAGTTCAGACCGCATTGCCCGCAGCAGAGCTGATAGACCTGCTGATTGTGATCCGTCCCAGCGCGTCCTGTTGGGCCAATCACCATCTGGCCATTAGGATTGCGATAGCCGGGTGTCGTGGTTCCTTTGCCTGAGCGAGAGCGAGGTGGGCCAGCCACTTTGCCAGCCGATCTCGAGTTAGGCGGTTGGTCTAACACCACGCCAAGGATCCAGCCCTCGTGCCGGGCAAGGCGGGTATTGGCCTCATTTAGCCTCGGTGCCAAAGCCTCAGCCAACCGCCCGTCTGCATCTGCATCGCGCAGCCAGGATGCGGTCGCAAACGCGTCGTGCTGGTCTGCTGTCCGGTCCTCTGTGGCATATGCGGTGCTGTACAGTCGGGGATAGACCTCGACCAGCGCGGAACTGTTCTGGAGTATCTCCCACCCGTCAAAGGGCCAAACGTGCAGGTTCGGCAGCGCACGTCGAATGTGGCGCAAGAAGGGCAGACCAGCATGGGTCGACTTGGCAACCTGGCCTGTAACGTCGAAATGAAAGACCGACTTTGCTCGGGCCAGCTCCTCTACCTTGCGGCGCCAGTGCCTCTGACCCGTGCGGCGGGCGGCCAGCGCCGCTGCCGCGTCCGCTTGATGCCTCAAAAAATCGACGTAGAGGCTGGGCCCATCCGTCGGCCAGTGATGATGGAAGTCGTCGAGGAAGACATCCCAGTCGCGGGGTAGGGCGTGTTCTTCAAAGTAGGCCTCGGGAAAGGAGAAGGCGTGGTCGATGCCGACGATCGTGGGGATGGGTTCCGCGAGGCGCTCGATCAGCCATTCGGCGAGGCCGCGACGCATCCAGTAGCGCTTTGGTCCTGGCGGAGGACCGATTTCTACCGCAGAACCGCCAGCTTCGGTTTGGTAGACACGAAGGCCCTTGAGACTGGAGTCCGCTGTCTCCGCTCCAGAGTAGTCGATCCCAATGGTGCGCTGGAACTGCATGATGTTCTCCCTCGCGGCAAGTCTCGACCATCGAACCAGCGCGATCTAGTGGCATAATTGGGCTCGATACTTGCAAGGGCGGGACCAATAGCAGAAACTGAGCCAACTGACTTAAACGCCGTCGGATACACCGGCAGAAGGAACGCCGGAGTTGGAGAAGTAGCGCGAAAAATCACGCTGCGGTAGGCGTGACCGCCCGACGGGTTTTCAGGCGGTCGGTTCGCGGAGGTTAAGTTTTCCATATGGCTGCCGGCTCATCGGGCATGCCAACGTCCGGCCTCTTCGTCGGCTGCGGAGCGCTATCTTTATCCGAGCCAGGTGATGTCATGGCAAAGAATACCATGTCGTAGCTATTCGCAGTTTACTGAGAGACGGGGTTTCAGGCGGTCGGCACCGAGCGGCCGGCCCTGCCATTCGGAACGCGAGCGCTGCGCTTACGGTGCTGACCTGCCCCGGAACCTTCCTATACTTCCCTTCGCACCATGGCTGATGCGAACCTGCGAACCTAGGGTGCGAACCCCATTTTTCGTCGGGCAGCTAGAAAATGCGGGCGACAACGCCCACCGCATGGGAAGATGCTCCGGAAGGACCCAAAAACCACTTTGGTAGAGGAGACATGAATGGCTATTGGGGCTGCACACGAGGGACAACAACATGCAGCTTGCCGTGACAATCCTGCGGTTCGCTGCGGTTTCGCTTCAGTTCAGTGGTTGCCTGCTCCAGGTTGGGCAGGCTTCGTTTGTCACCGGCGCCATTAAAAGGGCATAGGGTGTGCTGAACGAGCTTGGTCATTCCTTCGGAGAGTACCGTGAAGACAATTGCCATTTTAGGCCTGGGAATGGCTCTCGCGCCACATATGGCCGGCCTTGCAGACCTGAAGGGTCGGGTACGGCTTGCCTATGCCGTGTCGCGCAGTTCCGCGCGACGAGCCGCATTCGAAGCAAGTTACGGCATCGCTGCGACCGACGATCTGGATGCTGTTCTGGGTGATCCCGCTGTCGATGCGGTGATCCTGCTGACCCCGCCCGCCAGCCACCGCGATCTGGGCAGTCGCATCTTGGCGGCAGGCAAGCACCTTCTGATCGAAAAGCCCGCAGGGCTGGTAATAGACGACACCCGGTTCCTCGCCGATCGGGCAAAGGCATTGGGCCTCCTGGTGACACCCGTTCTGCAGCATCGGTTCCGTTCTTCCGTCCGTGCTGTGGCAAAGATCATCTCGTCCAGCGCGCCCGGCAAGCTTTGCGGCGTTCACTGTCTGATCCCATGGTGGCGCCCCCAGTCCTATTACGATGAGCCAGGTCGCGGGACATATGCTCGCGACGGTGGGGGCGTGATGCTGACGCAGGCCATCCATACGCTCGACGTCCTGCGTGCCTTGTGCGGTGGCGCCCGGATCAGCGCGGCACATGCCGGGACAAGTCCCCTTCACCGGATGGAGTCCGAAGACATGGTCTGCGCCTTGGCGACGTTTGGGCCGGATGCGGCCCCCGGCACCATTATGGCCACGACGGCCTGCTTTCCGGGCATGCCCGAGACAATGACATTGATCTTCGAGCGCATGACCATCCGCCTCAAAGGGCTGCAGGCGCAGGTTTTCCATCATTACGGCCAGGTCGAGACTCTGGGTGGCGAAGGAGCCAGTGGCAGCGCGGCTGATCCAATGGCATTCGACCATGCCAGCCACCGCGAATTGATGTCGGCGTTTCTGGATGCTCTCGAGGGCAAGACTGCATTGGAGGTCGATCTGTCTGATCTGCTCAGGACCAGGGAGCTGATAGATGCAATGACGGAGGACCATGGCCACTGAACAGCGTGCGTGGCGAAATCCTGGAGAATGTTTTCTTGTAGACTGACCTGCACTTTACCCAAATAGCCTGGAAAAGGACCATGACGTTCAACACCTGGAAACAAGAAAAAGCGACGGCAGCCCTTGTCGATGAGGCGCAGGCTCTTGCAGAGAAACTGGCCGCGGCAAAACCGCATCATGTCGAGAGCTACGCCGCCGCGGCGCGGTTTTGGGCCGCCTCCTATCTGGCGGAGGGTAAGGACCTTTACGAATTGTCCCACTGGAAGGCTGACGCTGTCTCCCGGTTTGCCGCGGCTGCCCAGACGAGAGTTGCCGCGCTGCGCAAGAAGCGAGAGTATGACAGCAGTGACGGCCTTTCCGTCTGGCTTCACACGGCCCGTGCCGTGACCGAGACCCGCGTGGCGCCTGCGGTCCGGGACATCTGGCAGCATCTGATGGACGCAGGACGCTATGCGGACTCCATGGCGCAGGAACTGATGCAGGATGCCGGCTTACCTGCGGACATGGGCCGCCGTGTCCCGGCAGGCTTTGCGATCAAGGACTAGCATTTTAAGCAGACCATTTCACCCATCAGTCCGCGGGCCTACAGCAATGATTGCTTCAATGATGCTGGAGCGCAGGAACAGGCGAAGGCGGAAGGACATCCTGGGCTGATCTTCGTTTGACATTACCTTCCGCGCGGCCTCTTGGGCGCCTTGGTGACCTTGTTCCCGCGTGGCCCGGACTGGATTGGTGTGTTGCTCCGGTTCTCGTCCAGGAGTTTGCGCCAGCGTTCCACCCGCAAGGTATCAAGTGTTCCCGAGGTTACTGCTGTCTGAACGGCGCATCCCGGTTCATGAGAGTGGGTGCAGTTTCCAAAGCGGCAAAGGGGAGCAAGTTCGGCGATCTCGGCAAACAACAAGTCCAGCCCTGCATAGATGTCGCTCATATGAAGCGTTCGGATCCCCGGTGTGTCGATCGCCCACCCACCCCCGGCGATGGCGTGAAGCGAACGCGACGTGGTCGTGTGGCGACCTTTGCTGTCTGCCTCGCGGATGCTGCCCGTCAGTTGTTCTTCTTCCGCTGACTTGGCTGAGAGCGTGTTCAGCAGCGAAGACTTGCCGACCCCCGAGGAGCCGACCAGGGCGATTGTCTGACCCGCGCCACACCAGGGGGCAAGTGTTCGCGCCGCATCCGGCGACTTGGCGTTGAGCGTCACTACCTCAAGCCCCCGCTGCAGACATTCGGCCTGCTCCCGAAAGGGTCCGACTTCCGTTACCTGATCAGCCTTTGTCAAAACGATCACGGGAGTTGTTCCGGCTTCATTTGCAAGCGCCAGATAGCGCTCTAGCCGCGCCACGTTGAGATCGTCATTGCAGGAGGTCACAATGAAGAGCGTATCGACGTTTGCCGCAATTAGCTGCGGGTTTTGGCTCCCTTCCGTGCGACGCTGCAACAGCGTCTTGCGCTCCAGCCGGCGGATCAGCAAATAGCTTTCCGGCTCCACCAGAACCCAGTCTCCGACCGCATGATCTGCTGTGTTTGTATGGGCGGGAAGCGTGAGCCTTACCGGACCCGACCATGACTCGGCCGTCAGCCGGCCCCGGTGAACGGTCGCGATGCGCATCCTTGCGAGCTCTGTTTCGATCGGAGCCAGCTGGTCCTCGAAAAAAGCTGTCCAGCCGAGAGAGGCCAAGGATCGCGGGGCTTGATCTGATGAATGTGTCACAGCGGTTTCCCTGAACTTTGCCTCTGACTTATGCCAGGCTAACGTTGATAGGGCAGCGCTGTTATTCCTTGCATATGCTGGTCAGTCGGCTCGCGCGGGCGTTGGCCAGACTGAGGATCACGTTGCCGTCTTCTATGCCATGTTCGGCCGACAAGCCTGTCTTGGGTGGAGCATAAGATAACGTCATTTTGGCCGATGGGCAGACGTGGCTCAAGCTCGAAGGCGATGTTGATGAGCTCTTTCGACCATGCCAGCGCCGATGCGCTCGGCCAAGGACTGGGTCCGGATCCTGGCGAGGTATCGCGAGCCTTCCACACACCGCAGTGTCCTTGAGCTCCTCGTGACGCCGTTTCCGTTCATGCTTCTACGGGTTAATGGTTGGGTGGCGCTGCCGGTCAGCTTCTGATTGGTGCGGGGATTTCAATCTTCAACGGCATTGCTTTCCCTGTATTGCCAACCGACTGGATTCCAGGCCGTCGCTGGTAAGGGAATGGACTGCTTCCTTAGTTGTGGCCTTCGCAGCGTTTTGAACGTCGGCGCAGATCGCCGCCTCCTTGTTTCCGTAACCCATCCAAGCAGATGCGAACCCTCGCACCTGGGTGCAAACCCAGAAATCAATCTGAAACTGGCGGCTTTGCGCGACAATGCCCACGCATAGCAAACGGCGCCTAAAGGCCCAAAGCGAGTGCCTGGATGCATTTATTCGTGCAGTGGTAACGGTTTCAAGCTTCGCAAGTAGAGGATAATGGCATCAAGATCCTCAGGCGTCATCTTGGCCAGGTAAGCATAGGGCATCGGGGGCATCATCTGTTTTCCGTCTGGATGAACGCCTTGCGTGATCATCGCCTTCAGTTCCTCGTCGCTATATCTCGCAATGCCGTCTTCTGGATGAGGCGTTAGGTTGGGTGCGACCGAGACGCCCCAAGGCCCGCGGAATTCGAAGCCGCCAGCGCCCGCGTGGGTATCCAGGATCGGCCCTTGTGGCCCATGCGGTGTGTGGCACTCCATGCAATGGGCAACCGGACCTGCGAGATAGGAGCCATACTCCAGCGTCACGCCCGCCTCAGGGTGGGCGACGCTTTCCACCGGGGTTCCATAGGCATGCGGAAGAGGGATGTTGTAAACGCTCTCGGGTTGCTGGCCGTCGACAGCCGGGACGGACCTGAGATAGGCCACGATCGATTGCACGTCATCGTCGGACAGACCGCGATAGAGTGCAAACGGCATCGGCGGCCCGATCAACGTTCCGTCGGGCCGAAGCCCCTCACGGAGTGCCCGGACAAGCTCCTCGTCCGTCCAGCGCACCACCCGAGAGCCTGGGGTGATATTCGGGGCATAGGCGGTGAAGGCGGGGTTATCATCCACCAAACGTCCGCCAAGGTCCTTGGATAGGTCAGGCCCTTCGGGACCAAGCGGCGTATGGCAGTTTCCGCACCCTGCAGGACCTTCGACGAGATACTCGCCACGCTCCACTGACGGGGCGGCGACGACGATATTTGGGCAGAAGGCGGGGACTATAACCACTCCGCCGAGCAGGAGCACTCTGAACACGTTCTAACCCTCCACAGCCAGTGAAACATATGCCGGCTGCAGCATTTTATCAGGCTTCTGGTGTCCAGTCTTCCGAGTCGATGATCCTGTCTTTGTAAGGACAGCAAACTGAACTTCGCAACGGGCGTCATCGGAGGAGTAGCTGCAAGACTTGCCGTTCATGGCAGCTTCAGTTTAGCTTATGGGCGGGACGTTTGTTATGAAACTGCCCTTCCCGGAGCAAGGCCTTCTACAACTGAACGATGGTGTCTGCGGGATCATGCGTTGTTGAGTAGAGGTGTCTGCCGTCTGGAGCATTATGCGTTGTCAGTGGCTGCGTAGCCTGGGATACAAGCGGCATTGACCCAAAAATTGTCAGGGGAGAATAACCCTATGAAAGTCAATGTTCGTCCTTTGTGTGCAGCCGATGAAACTGCATGGAGGGAATTATGGAGCGGTTACCTCGAATTCTATGGCTCATCAGTATCAGAAACGGTCTATGCAACAACTTTCTCCCGATTGGTTGACGCCTCAAGGCCAGCCCAATTTGGCTTAATTGCAGAGGGTGGCGGCCGAGCCATTGGCCTCGTTCATGTAATTGTTCACCCGCATAACTGGCGGGTCGAAGATGTATGTTACCTGCAGGACCTATATGTCGCGCCCGAAGCTCGCGGTGTTGGTGCCGGTCGCGCGCTTATCGAAGCGGTCTATGCTGCAGCTGATGTACTTGGAGCACCTTCAGTTTATTGGCTGACGCAGGATTCAAATTCGACAGCACGTCTGCTTTATGATCGTGTCGCCAAAGTGACCCCGTTTATCAAGTATCAGCGCTGAGGGCTCGCTACATACTTCCGCAGCCAGACTGTGTCGCTCCCTATGAAGGGCGGTACGGCTGCAGCCAAGATCAAGTTTTGTTTCAATATCTTGTCGGTTACGATGTTTGTAAAAGAACGACATTTGTGACCAGCAGAAGCTTATAAGAAAAAACCTGAGCATTGGCGCCGACGCATCTGTAGCGGCGGAGCCGGCTGGCTAACTGCTACAAAGAAGCCGGCTTTAAGAGGGTTGCAGCTTATATTTTTTGCTCTATACCCCAGCGCGCATCAGCATTCCGTAGAGATCCCGGGGTTCGTCTGGATCTGCGATGATATCCAGCATCTCATAACAATCATGATCTTGAATTGCGCCGTGCAGCCAACGCAGAGCCGAAAAGTCCTCGGTCGCAAAGCCGACGCCGTCGAAGAGCGTTATCTGGCGCTCATCACGACGACCCCCTACCTCGCCACGAAGAACCTGCCAAAGCTCAATAACAGGATGATCGGCGTCGAGCTGCTGGATCTCGCCCTCGATGCGAGTTTGTTCGGGATACTCTACGAAGATGTCCGATCGCATCAGGATGTCGCGATGCAGCTCCGTCTTGCCGGGGCAGTCGCCACCGATGGCATTCACATGCACGCCTGCACCAACCATGTTGTCAGTCAAGATCGTGGCGTATTGCTTATCTGCAGTGCAGGTAGTGATTACGTCGGCGCCAAGGACAGCATCTTGAGCACTGGCGCATTCGACGACCTCAAGCCCGGCCGCGCGCAGGTTGCGTGCGCAACGCTCTATTGCTCCGGCATCGATGTCGTAAAGCCGCACAATGTTTAGGTGATTGACCGCGTTTTGCGCCAGCGCCTGGAATTCCGACTGGGCACCGTTGCCGATCATTGCATGTGTCCGGGCGCCATGTGGCATTAAAGCCCGCGTGGCCACTGCCGAAGTCGCAGCAGTACGCAAAGCCGTAAGGAGTGTCATTTCAGAGAGTAGCAGCGGGTAGCCAGTGGCTACATCAGACAAGAGGCCAAAGGCGGAAACAGTCTGAAGTCCCGCCTGAGTGTTGATTGGGTGGCCATTCACATACTTGAAGGCGTACTGAACGCCATCGGACGTCGGCATCAGCTCAATCACGCCATTGCGCGAATGAGAGGCAACCCGAGGGGTCTTGTCAAACTCAGGCCAGCGACGAAAGTCTGCCTCCACTGCTTCGGTAAGCTGTACAAGGCACTCCTCGATCCCAATCTCATGAATCAGCCGCATCATGTTTGCTACAGATACGAACGGGATCAGCGCCTTGCTCGAGGGCATGAGGGTCATGATATTACTCGCTATCCAGAAAGAGAAGGAAGCCAGAGCGCGATCTGCGGGAATGCGATCAGCAGACCTATCAGAACGAACATGGCTACGACAAAGGGCAGGGACCCGACGATGACATCGCCCATCCCGCCCCGCTTGCGTATGGCTTGGACGACATAAAGGTTGATGCCCACGGGCGGGGTTATCAGCGCCACCTCCAGGAGGATGGTTAGCAGAACGCCGAACCAGATCGGATCGAATCCCATCCCGATCACGATCGGCGCTACCAGGGGGGTCATGGTGACAAGCATAGAGAGGCTTTCGAGAAAGCAGCCCAATGCGACAAAGAAGACCACGATTAAGACGATAGTGCCGGTCGGCGAAAGTCCGAGCTCCGACACAAAACGAGTCAGTGCCTGAGGAATGCCGAGAAAGGACAAGATAAAGTTCAGGAAATAGGAAACCATCACGATCAACATGATCATTGCAGTCGTACGCATGGTGGCCACGAATGCCTCGTTCAGCATTCGAACAGAAAGACGGCCGTAAAACGCGGCAAGTACCAGCGCAAAGAGCAGGCCTAGCGCGGCAGCTTCGGTCGGAGTAGCGATACCGGCATAGATCGAACCGACGACGACGATGAACAGCCCAACGACCGGCAGGATCGACGGCAGGCTTTCGAAGCGCTGCTTCCAGGTTGCCTCGATGCGCTGCCCACCCATCTCAGGACGCAAGATGCAGATCAACGCCACAATTCCGCTGAAGATTAGCGCCAGAAGGAGGCCCGGCAACATCGCGGCCGAATAGAGCTGCGGGATGGAGCTCTGAGTCATCATTCCATAGAGGATGAGATGGATCGAAGGCGGAATGAGGATGCCTAGCGTGCCGCCGGCAGCCAGCGATCCCAGGAAGAGCCGCTCGTTGTAGCCCCGGCGCTCCACCTCAGGCAGCGCTACGGTACCGATCGTCGCGGCTGTCGCCACTGAAGAGCCCGATGTGGCGGAAAACAGCGTAGATGCTGCGATATTGGCGTGCAGCAACCCCCCAGGCAGACGGTTTAGCCAGAGTGCTGTCGCAGCATACATCCGCTCAGCGACGCCAGCCCGCAGCAGCAACTCGCCCAGCAAGACAAATAGAGGAATAGTAGTGAGCGTGAACTCGTTGGCGACCTTCCAAAAGATCTCTGATCCCGCCACGTAAAGGGGCATTGGCGAGTGGAGCCAGCCCATCGTAAGGCCTACGATCAGTAGAACGGCAGCGATGGGCAGCGACAGAGCCACCAGAACCAGAAGGATGGCGAATGATTGTATGAACATCAGCTTGCTCCCCGAGACTGCAGGACCGCGTACTCTGCTTCCTCGTCCGGGGTGGGAACACCATGGCGGGCGACCACTGCGACAGCGTGTCCTGAAGCAATGTCCAGAACACTCCGTGTAAGAGCGCTAATCAGCGAAGCTGCAAACACCAGTACGCCCAACAGCCACAAGCCTTGCGGGATGACTAGCGGGATCTGCATGGAGGAGGCCGATCGGGCGCCCCTTAGCCATGAGGTCTCAAGCACGAGCCAGCTGCTATAGGTCAGGAAGGCGGCGACGATGAGCAATGACAGTGTGGCCAGGATGTCCAGCGCGATACGTGGGATGAAGGGCAGTTCACGATAGAGGATGTCGACGCGGATATGGGCGCGGGCGTGAAAGGCTGCGGCCAGGGACCAGCTGATGCCGATCGCAAATAAATAGCAGGCAATTTCATCCACACCGCCGAAGTTGTTCCCGGTCGCCGCGCGCCATAACACGTCTGCCGCGATCAGGAGCCCCATAGCCAAAGTTCCCCAGCCTGCAAGCAGTATCATGGAGCTGGACAGCCAGCGAAGCGCTTCGTCAAGGCGGGTGACCAGGGGCGCATGCCCCTGGCTGTGATCAGCGGCGCCGATCATTTGGACGCGGTGAGCCCCGTTAGGGCTCCGATGGTTTGGTTCCAGTTCGTCACGCAGTCTGCATCACAACGAGCCGACCAGTTCTTCAGGATCTTCTCCTCAAGCAAAGCACGGCGGCGGCTGTCGTCTTCCTCCGACACGGGAACATATGACATGCTGGCAGGCTCTCCATACGGGCATTCGCCATCACCGGTGTTGCAGGCGATGCCCGCCGCATCATCGATTGCGACCAAGTCCCACAGCTTGTCTTCGAGCCCTTCAACAGAGGCCCGCAATGCTTCCTGATCCTCGGCGCCCAAGCGCTCGAACGCGGACTTGTTTGCCGCGATGAAAGTCAAACCCCACCCAAGGCGCAATCCGTAGAGATCGCTAGTCACTTCGGGAAACTTGAAGGAGTAACCGGTCAGCGTACCGGTGAAAGCACAATCGACAACCCCACGCTGCAATGCCGGGACCACCTCCGCCAGGGGTACGTTGACGCCAGTTCCGCCTGCCGCTTCAATGAAATCGTTCATTGATGAGCCATAAAAGCGGATCTTCTTCCCGGCAAAATCGCCGATCCCTTTGACAGGCTCGGAGCAATACATGACCTGAGCAGGGTTAGGATACATGCCCAGGTAGACGAGGTTGTGCTTGGTTGCCAACGCTTCTGTCATCGTCGGCTCATAGGCATCGACGGCCTTGCGCAGAGTGTCGAGATCCTGGATGACGCCTGCCAACTCAATGCCCTCGATCACCGGATCGTCCGAAACCGAATAGCCGACCACGACATGGGCAACATCGAAGACGCCCATTGAGGCGAGTCGCAGAAGTTCAGCTCCGCCAAGCCCCAGCTCGGAGTAGTTCGACAACTTGGCGGTCAATTCGCCGTTTGTCTTTGCAGGCAGTTCCTCGGTCCAGAAGGGAGCTTCGATTTTGCCATAGGCGTTCAGGTTTGACCAAGGCGCGACGACATTAAGCTGCGTCTCAGCACAAGCAGCGGTGCCAATAGTAGCCATAAGCCCCGCAAGGGCGATTTTCTTGATCTTAGTCATCATAAGCAGTCCCTGTTGGTGGCCATTGTTACGCATCGGCCGGTTGATGATGATCCGTCGTCACTGTCTTGAAAGTACTGGACGCCTTAGGCGCAACAGCGATGTCCAACCAGCCGTATGGCGTGAGTCCGGCGCGATCGCCGCGGCCAAGCAAGATAGTTGTTGTCTCGGAGGAAACGAGGGCTGGTCCAACGATATTATGTCCAGGCGCAAGTCCGGCCATGTCATAGACCGGCACCTCTTCAATCCCAGTCGGAAGGTGCACATCCCGTGTCCCAGCTGGGACGGGATTGCCCATCATTGGCGAGAGCCTATGTGAGACATCGCCGCGATCAACTGCACCAATGATTGCTACGCGGGCGTTGACCAGGTCCACCTCCTGCCCTGGAGAGGCATAGGTATATAGCTCTTCGTGGCGAGCATGAAAGCGTGCGGTTATAGCCTCGACCAGCCCGGGCGCGTCGAAGTCTATGTCGCTAAGCGGCACATCAATTTCAAAAATTTGCTCACCATAGCGCATCTCGGCTGAACGTTCGACCTGCAGCTCCATTCCCTTCAGGGATGGCATTTGCGCACGCGCCTGCGCTTCGATCTCTGCATAAACATTTCGAATTGTCTGATCGGTCATGCCGCTGCGGTCTGCAGGGCGCGAGCGCGTCACCTCATAACGCAGTTCTGAGGCTAGCATCCCCCAAGCACACAGCACGGAAGCGACAGTCGGAACAACAACACGTGGAATATCGATCTCCCGCGCTACCTCAACCGCGTGCAGGCCTGCCGCCCCCCCAAAGCTCAGCAGAGTGAAATTGCGAGGATCAACGCCGCGGCGCAGGGTCATCAGACGGATGCCGTCGGCCATGCGGATGTTGATCAGACGGCGCACCCCAGCTGCGGCTGCAAGGCGATCGAGCCCCATTGCAGCAGCAAGGCGATCCATCGCGCCCTCTGCCCCCACCGTATCCAACGTGCTGCATCCACCTGACAGTGCATTGGTACCCAGATAGCCTAGAACGAGATTGCTATCCGTCACGGTGACTGCTTGACCGCCGCGGCCAAAGCAGGCTGGGCCAGGCTCGGCTCCCGCGGACTCAGGGCCGACAGAGAACCCTCCACCCGGTCGCATCTGAGCAATAGATCCGCCGCCTGCGGCGATTGACAGGATATCAAAGCTGCGAAGTGCAATGCGTTCGCCCGCCAACCCGCGCTCCGATGTCAGCGCTACTTCGCCTTGTGTGATCAATGAAACTTCGGTCGAGGTGCCACCCATATCGAATGTGATGACGTTCGGTTCATCAAGCATCTTCGCGCAGGCGCGGGCACCGGCAATTCCCCCGGCCGGGCCAGAGAGACACGTACCCGCTGCCAGTGCAATCGCGTCTTTCACCATAGTGACGCCGCCGTGGGACAAGATGATGAAGATCGGTCCACTGTAACCCGCAGCCGACAACCGATCGGTCAAGCGCTGCATGTAAAGCTTCACGATTGGGCCGACATAGGCGTTGACGACGGTCGTGGATAGCCGCTCGTATTCTTTGATCTGAGGCAATACTTCGGATGAGGTGGAGATGTACGCTTGCGGGATCATCTCGGCCACGACTTCGGCGGCGCGGCGTTCATGCTCGGAGTTTCGGTAGGCGTGCAGAAAGCAGATCGCCACGGCCTCGACGCCTTGGTCGCGCAAGTACGCGCATTCGGCGCGCAGGTTGTCCTCGTCCAGTGGTGTCAGCACGCTTCCATCTTGGGCGAGGCGCTCGATCACGGGACGGCGGAGGTCACGCGGCACCAGCGGTTCGGGCGACGCCATGCGCAGGTTGTAGCGATCAGGCTTCAGCCCCTCACGCATTTCCAAGATATCGCGATGCCCAGCGGTTGTGAGGAGGCCAGTCTTGCGGCCCTTGCGCTCTAGGAGGGCATTGGTCGCGACCGTGGTGCCGTGAACTATTCGGTCAGTCCGCGCCAGCAGCTCGGCTAGTGTCAATCCCAGTCGTCCGGCAAGATCCCGCAGACCTGTCAAGACTCCGACGGACTGGTCACTAGGCGTGGATTGGGACTTGCAGATTGTAGTCACTCCATCCGTGTCCATTGCCACGAAGTCCGTGAAGGTGCCGCCGACATCGATGCCGATCCTGTAGGTTTGGGTCATAATTTCGCTTCGCCTTTTGCAGGGCTTCTTCTGTGGAGATCGCCATGCGGCGTGTTAGATCAGTCCAAGCTTTTCGTCGCGAGCTAGAGCTTCGGGCGCCCGTTCGTCCGGATCACCCCAACCACCGCCGCCGCCTGACCGGATGCGAAACAGCGTTCCTTCGGGAATGGCAATTCCGAACTGTTTGGTCCGCAACGGGATATCTCCCTCTTCGGTTACCATGCGATAGTCGTGCGGAGCGCCGTCGTGCCCACCGGCAATACCTGCCGCCCCATGACGAATGCCTTCGCCTGCAGTGTGGGCATAGGCTGGAACCTCGACCCGCAGGTCCAGCGCGCTGCCGAGGCCTCCACGATATTTACCCGCACCTCCCGATCCTGGGCGGAACTCATGGGTTTCGAAGAACAGCGGAAAGCGCGCCTCGGTCACTTCGACTGAGCCGAATTTGATCCCGCCCACCGAATGCCACTCGCCTGCACCGGACCAGCCGTCGCCGGCCACCGAAGCACCGCCTCCCGGCCGCGCGTGGAACAGATGCCACACAAACGTGCGACCGTTTCGCGGGTTCTTTCCAGTCACCGACATTCGGAAGCGTCTTGACCACCCGCCCGTGCAGCGCTCTGGGCATGCGGCCTCAAGTGCACGAGTGATTGCCTCGACGATCTCATTCGCAGGGTGAGTTGTGGACATCGTAACCGGTGCCCCCTCGAGCGGGTGGACAATGGTGCCGGGCTTTAGCTTGACGTCCAGTACTCGAAAGACACCATCATTTTTGGGAATTTCCGGATCGATCAGGTAGGCTAGCGCCATCGCAACTGCTGCCTGTGTGTTGGCAAAAGGCGAATTGACGAAGCTGTCGGACTGGGCGTCGGACCCAGTCAGGTCGATCTGAAGATCGCTCCCTTGCACGGTAACCTTTGCACGAATTGCCACGTCCTGTCGGTCACGACCATCGTCGTCAAGATAGGCGGTGCCTTCATACACGCCATCTGGCCAGCTTCCCACGATGGCGCGAGTATTGGCTTCAGCTGTATCCAAGAATTCCTCGATCGCTGCCGCGACCGTAGGTGAGCCAAATTCACCGATGAGCTTGTCCAGACTGCGCTGGCCGAGATGGGCGGCACCAATCATCGCGTCTAGATCGCCTCGAAACTCCCGTGGGAAACGAACATTCATTAGGATCATGTCGATGACGTCGTCGCGCGTCTTGCCGCGATCAGCCAGCTTCATCGGCGGCAAGCGTAGACCTTCTTGCCAGATTTCGCGGGCTTGGGGGTTGTAGGCTCCATGTGTTGCGCCCCCGATATCACCCATATGCGCCCGAACCACTGACCAGAGCTGCCGCACGTCACCGGCAAAAACCGGGACGAAAATCGTTACATCCGGCAGGTGACTACCGCCCGCATAGGGATCATTCAGGATCACGACATCCCCGGGGTGGATGTCGTCGCCGAAGCGATCCTCAACAGCCTTGACCGCCCAAGGAAGTGCGCCGACATGGATCGGGATATGATCGGCCTGACTTATGAGACGGCATTGCCGGTCAACGATGCCCATCGAGAAGTCGCGACTTGCATTCAGGATCTGGCTGTAGGCGGTGCGCAGCATCGCCTCTCCCATCTCCTCGACCATCGAACTCATACGATGCTGGATGACGGCACAGGAAATGGGATCAACTAGCGGCTTTCCGGCAGCGGAAGCAGGGGCTGACACAGGGCGTCTCCTTCGTCTCGTTGCCGAAATGGTCGAGGAAAGGATGGCCCAAATCAAATATGGGATACCTACTCTATTATACAGATTTCCCTATGATGCTATGTTTTCAGTGTGTTAGCTCGTGCTGATCTGAACTTTTTCGCTAACATCAAGGAGCTCGCTGATGAAAGGTGCATGTTTATCGGGCATCCAAGCGGCATAAAGTTCGACAAGCGGGCTGTAATCAAGCAACGGACGATAGACGACACCTGGGATAGCAAGGTGACGAGCCGATACGGGGACAAGAGCACATCCAAATCCGCCGCCAACGAGACAAAGCATCGTCGTCATTTGCGGCGCATCCTGGATCGTCTTCGGCACGTAGCCTGCCGAGCGGCAGACATGCAGCATCAGGTCTCGAAATCCTGGTGCCTCATCTCGTGCGAAAATAACCAGTGAGGTCCCATTCAGTTCGGCCAATCGAATGCTGTCGCGCTGTGCTTGCGGATGATCCGCTGGCAAGGCAACGCAAAAGGGTTCAGTGTGGACCAGGCGAATGCTTATCCGCTCATCCTCGACAGGCGGGCGGACGAAGCCGATGTGGATATCGCCACGTTCTAGCGCAGCGAGCTGGTCCGGGGAGGACATTTCCCGCAGAGAGATTTGTACGTTTGGCCTGCGCTTGCCAAAGGCACGGAGTACGGGCCCGGCAAACTCGAGTGCTGCAGTTCCAGTCACGCCGATGACGAGGCGGCCGCCGTCCTTTCGACTCTCCTGCCGAGTCAAGGCTTCGGCGCGTGCTACCTTCGATAGGATTTCCCGTCCTTCGCGAAGCAGCGCGATGCCTGCTGGCGTTAGCCCAACTGGTCTTGTTGAGCGATCCAGCAACTCAACCTGCAGCTCGTCCTCAAGCTGCTTGATTTGCTGCGACAATGCTGGCTGAGCGATATGTAGAAGCCCAGCAGCCTGACCAAAATGTCGCGTCTCGGCGAGAGTAACGAAGTATCTAAGCTGACGAATGTCCATGTGCATGGATAGGCGCGGTGGCTGGATGCTGACAAGTCAGCAGACTGGTGACGCCAGAACCATTCGCCTGTTCCATAGGGGGCGCGAAACCTACGTGCGGAATACATACAGGTAACGACCTGACCAGCAAGGCGCGGCATGATCGCCATAGATGAATTAGCTCCGGTGCCGTTAGTCGGCAATTGTTGACATCTACATGGATTGCCGGCGAAACTTTTTTCCAAGAGTCAATTCCGCCTTGGGCTGCGCTCACGGATGATTGGGTGGTGCATGCGGCAAGTAGACGGAAACATCCTTCTTTCAGCAACTGATCTGATGCGGTTCATGGGCTGCCCCCATGCAACCTCACTGGATCTGATGCACCTTCGAGGCAAAGGGCCGGAGCTAGGCGCTGACAGCGAGGACGCTGCGCTGCTGCAAAAGCAGGGTGACGCTCATGAGGCCGCGCATCTGGAACGGCTGAAGGCGTCGGGCCGACACGTTGTCGAGATTGCACGGGGGAGCCTGACTGAGGATGCCGCTGCAACACGCAAAGCTTTGGCCGACGGCGCCGAGGTCGTGTTTCAGGGAGCATTCCAGTCAGGCAACTGGGGCGGCTGGTCGGACTTCCTGCTTCGGGTTGAACGGCCCTCGGCACTCGGGCCCTTCAGCTACGAGGTGGCGGACACAAAGCTCAAGCGGCGGCCGCACCCCAAGCATGTCCTGCAGCTAGTTCTCTACTCCGACATGCTGGCGGACATCCAGGGCTTGATGCCCGAGCATGCTCATGTCGAACTAGGAACCGGCTGGATGATGATCAGAAGGCCGCGTTCGAGAAGGCTGCGGATGATGCCGTCGTGGCCATGCGCGCCTATGTGGACGAGGTGGACGCATCCGGTGTTGCCCAGATGCAGGAAGCGGGCATGACGGTGAACGAACTGTCGCCCGAGCAGAAAGCCGCCTTCCGCGACGCGCTGGCCGAGCCTTACAAGAACTATGAGGCGCAGTTCGGCAAGGAGCTGATGGACCGCATCCAGGCGGTCGAGTGATCGCGTGCGCCGCCTCGAGAATGCCTTCGTCACGTTGAACGGCACCATCCTGGTGATGGGGCTGATGGCGATGGCGGTCATGCTGGGCTGGAACGTCCTGGGCCGCTATCTGACGGGCAATTCGTTGACCTGGGCAGACGAGGTGGCGCGCTATTCGATGATCTGGCTGACCTTCCTGGGCAGCGGCCTCGCCCTGCGCGAGGGGGCACATGCCGCAATCACCAATGCCCAGGAGGCCCTTCCCGGTCCGGGTCAGCGGGCTCTGCGGGCGCTGATCCTCCTGGTGCTGCTGGGCTTCTTCGCTTTCATGGTCTGGGTCGGGATCGACTACATGAATCGGATGGCGGTCCAGCGGTCCGCCGCCCTGCGTATCCCGATGAAGTGGGTCTATGCCGCAATGCCTGTGGGCTTTGCGCTGATGATTGTGCACCTGGTCCTGATCGCGCCACGCTATCTGCGCGCTGGCCTGCAACACCCGGAAGAGACCGCCCTTGGCTGAGATCCTGATCGTCGCCTTCCTGATCCTGATGGTCATGGGGGTCCCCGTCGCATTCAGCTTGGCCATGGCAACCTTCGCGGCCGTTGCCATCGACGGGCGCTATCCGATGGTCGTCGTTGTCAAGGAGATGTTCACTGGCCTCGACAGCTTTCCCCTGTTGGCGGTGCCCTTCTTCATCCTGGCCGCGGAAATCATGTCCACGGGCGCGATATCGCGCATGCTCCTGCGCTTCGCCTCGCAGTTCGTCGGGCACCTGAGAGGCGGCCTGGGCTATGCCAATGTGCTGACAGGGACCCTGTTTGCGGGGATCTCGGGCTCGGCCTTGGCATCGGCAGCGGGACCGGGGGCGATGATGGCCCGGATGATGGAGCGCAGCGGCTATTCGAAAGCCTATGCCGGGGCGCTGACCATTTCGGTTGCCGTTGTCGATCCGATCATTCCTCCGTCGATCACGATGATCATCTATGCCCTGCAGGACCGCAACGTCTCGGTCGGGTCTCTGTTCATGGCGGGCCTGCTGCCGGGATTGCTGATTTCGGCCCTCATCGCCGGAGTGAACTGGTGGATCAGCCGCAAGCGGGATTACCGCAGCCTAGAGCTGCGCCCACCCGCCTCGCAGATGCTGCGCAACACCATTGCCGCCCTGCCTGCGCTGCTGCTGATCGTCCTGATCGTCGGCGGCATCCGGGGCGGCCTGTTCACGCCGACCGAGGCATCGGTGGTGGCCGTCTTCTATGCCATCATCGCCAGCGCCGTCATCTATCGCGGCTTTACTTTCGCCGATCTGTGGGGCGCTTTCCTTCGGTCCGCCATCATGTCGGTCGCGGTGCTGATGATCCTGGCCGCGGCCCGCGCCTTCGCCTGGGTGCTGATCATCGAGGGTGTGCCCCAGGCCATGGCCGATGCGGTGATCGCGATGGATCTGTCGCCCATCGCCTTCCTGTTGATGGTCAACCTGCTGCTGCTGTTCTTCGGCATGTTCATGGACCCGCTGCCCGGCGTCATGATCCTGGTTCCGATCTTGGCGCCAATCGCCCACGGGCTTGGCATCGCGCCGGATCACTTCGCCATCATTGTCATTGTCAATCTGACGTTCGGGCTCATGACTCCGCCAGTAGGGGGGCTTATCTTCGTCGTGGCCTCGGCCACCAAGCAAAAGCCATCCGCGCTGGTGCGCGAGTTGCCGCCCTTCTTCCTTGCGGCAATCGCGTCGCTGCTGATCCTGACATTCGTGCCCGCGCTGTCGACCTGGCTGCCCGCGATCAGCGGTTTCGCCCGGTGACCATCCCCGCTTCGAGCATCACTTTGCAGGGCAGTATCTTCAGCGGGCGTGTCAGCGAAACAGGCTGATCAAGGATGCTTTACCGCAGGCTTCGGATTGCGCCTGCCCATGGGGGCCACTTGACTATGTCGGCGCTTGACTCAACAGACCTGCAACCGCGAACTCCTATTGCACGAGGCCACCCTTGCCCAGATCCGCGCTGCCGCTTGTCATTCTTGCTGTGTTTCTTGGCGCCGTCACGCCGTTGGCTGCGGACCCGGTCGTAAAGGGCGCAGAGCACTGTGTCGTAAACGTCCGCGCTGATGACCGGCTGAACCTCCGGGCCGCGCCCAGGGCGGAAGCCGCGGTTCGCGAGCGTTTCGCCTATGGTTCATGCGGGATCATGGTGACTGCCGCTTGCAAGGGATCATGGTGTCCGGTCGAGGATGGACACCATTCGGGTTGGGTGCACCGGCACTATATCGCCGCGCTGCCTGACGTGGAGTTCTGCTTCACCGCTGCGGCGTCGCGCGAACTGCGGTTCCTCCGCGCCTGGCCGTCCTCCGGCTCGCGCATCGTGACCGAGTTGCCGGCCAGACAGTGCGGGATCAGGCCGCTTCCCTACATCGTCGAGGGTTGGCAGAAGGCCCGCGTGGATGGATGGGAGGGCTGGCTGCTCCAGGCGGGGCTGGCCCACACGGGAGACTGATGGCTGTCAGCAGCGCCCGCGCCTGATCTGACATGTTGCCAGCATACGGGTGCTCCGATCCTGCCGGTGACGCGCCAAGAGGGCGGCGAGCTCGACGGCCATTGGAACTGAGCACGTCCCCGAAACGCTGAAACAGCAGGATGGAGGACAGCCGCGGGAGAAGTGGGCAATGACGGTCACGGTCTTCGGTGAGGCGGACGCAGCAACCCTGGCGCAGGCAGAGCGTTGCGCCCTGGAGGCAGAGGCCATGTTGCTGATGGCTGATAATCACAAGGGCTATGGCATGCCTGTCGGCGGCGTCGCCGTCTACAAGGACAAGGTTCCGCCCGCCGGCGTGGGCTTCGACATCGCCTGCGGGAATAAGGCTGTCCTGACAAACCTCAATCTGGGGGACATCGAAGGCCGGCTGTCGAGGCTTGCCGACGAGATCTTCGCAAGCCTTTCCTTCGGGATCGGACGAAAGAATGCCACGCCCGTTGTTCACCGTGTTTTCGACGATCCCGCCTGGGATGAGGTTGGATTTCTGAAAAGCCATCCCGATCTGAAGAAAAAGGCACTGGACCAGTTGGGGACGATCGGTTCCGGAAACCATTATGTCGATGTCTTTGCCGACGAGGCCGATCGCATCTGGGTGGGCGCGCATTTCGGCTCTCGCGGGCTGGGCCATGCCATCGCCACGCATTTCATGAAGCGTGCCGGCGACAACCCGAACATCCTGGATGAGACACCCAACACCCTTGAGGTCGGCAGCCGCCACGGGCGCGACTACATTAAGGCAATGCGGCTGGCCGGCGACTATGCCTATGCCGGTCGCGACTGGGTATGCGAGACGGTGGTGGGCATCCTGGGCGGCAAGATCATCGAGGAGGTTCACAACCACCATAACTTCGCATGGCAGGAAACCCATGGCGGAGAGAGCTATTGGGTCGTTCGAAAGGGTGCCACGCCGGCCTTCCCCGGTCAGCGCAGCTTCATCGGATCCTCGATGGGCGATGTTTCGGTCATCGTCGAGGGGGTGGACAGCGATCTGTCGCGGGCTGCCTTCTATTCGACCATCCACGGGGCGGGCCGGATCATGTCGCGGACCAAGGCCGCCGGCAAGTGGCGCAAGCGCGTTGTCGAGCAGAAGCAGGCGAACGGCAAGATGAAGAAGATCACCCAGTGGTACACCGAGGGCGGCGCGGTGGACTTTGACGCGGTGCGGCTCAGGGTCGCGCAAGCGGGAACACATCTGCGTGGAGCCGGGGCTGACGAGGCGCCCGAAGTCTACAAGAAGCTTTCGGACGTTCTTGCCCACCATGGCAGCACCGTGAAAATCATCCACATGCTCAGGCCGCTGATCGTCTGCATGGCAGGAGGGGACGAGTTCGATCCCTATAAGGATTGACCGACGCGGCTTCGCTTATCGCCTGCTGCGACGGTGCGATACAGTCCCGCCATTCACGATAAAGGTAGCGACGGCCGGCTATCTCGCTTGCTCTGCTGGCGCCTCCTGCATCAGACAGCCGGTTTGCGGTGCCGCGTATGCTGTTCGTAGGCATAAGCCTGGTTCAGCAGTTCTGCCTCTGACCATTGCAGCCCAAGGAAGATCAGGCCGAAGGGCGCTCCGGAGGCGTAATAACCGGCAGGGACAGTGACACCTGGGATTCCGGCAATGTTCAGTTCGCCAACGGTGGTTTCGCGAAGCGCTTGGCCCGAGTGAAGTTCGGGAAGCTCATTCAGCATCTGGGGATAAACCAAGCTGTCCAGGCTGTGCTTTGCGAAAACAAGATCCAGCAGCTCCAAGTACCGGCGTTTCAGTTCTGTAAAGGCCGGCAGGGCAGGGGGCGTTTCGGGATCGGCAAGACATGGCGCGAAATCGGGAAGTTCTTGCAGATAGCCAAGGATCGCGCCCTTCCCAAGGACATTCTCGGACGCCGTGGCCGCGACAAACTCGTTCCAGGATTTAAGCGCGGGGTCGGGCCCAAGGCGACGCAGGTAGCAGGTCATGTCATAAGGCAGCGACTCAAGGCCGCGACCGTCGAAGAAGGGTGTTCCCGGTGTGATCTGGCGCAGGCTGGCGAAATCCGTTCCAGCAAAAGGATCCTCAATCAAGATCGCGCCCGCCGCCACCAGTTCGCGCTTTGCACGCTCGTAAAGCTGGGCGGCCTCGTCCGAGAGAAGATCCGGTCGCCAGCCCGGGCCATAAAGCCCCAGCCGCTTTCCTTGCAGCCCGTCAGCTGACAACCGTGCTGCATAGCCGTCTGCTGGAACCTTTCCGACGGAGGCCAATGTCTTCGGATCCTCGGTGGTGAAGCCGGCCAGCGCCGTCAGGCATTCGGCGGCATCGGTCACCGTGCGCGCGACTGGTCCCACCACGTCGCGATTGGCTGACAGGGGCACCACGCCTGCATTGGGCACCAGCCCGATCGTCGGTTTGATGCCTACCAGATCTTGTGCCGAGGCGGGGTTCTGGATGGATCCGCCCGTTTCCTCGGCCAGCCCGATCACCGCCATGTGGGCGGCAACCGCCGCAGCCGAGCCGGCGCTGGATCCCCCCGGCACGCGGTCGGGTGCAGCGGGATTGATCGTCGGTCCCGCCCAACTGTCATTGGCATGGGTTCCGGTCCAACTGAGGATCGGGACATTGGTCTTGCCGATGATGACGGCATCGGCGGCACGCATGCGGGCCACCACCGGACTGTCGCGTTCGGGCATCAGATCGACGCCGCCCGCACCGGAATAAAGCAGCCGCCAGCCTGCGGTCGATGGAAAGCCCACCATGTCCATGGGATCCTTGACCACGATGGGAACACCCGCCAAGGCTCCTACCTTCTCGCCTGCGGCGATCCGGCGGTCGATGTCGCGGGCGGTGTCCAGCGCCGCGTCGTTTTCGAAGATCACCGCGTTATAGGTGCCGTTCGTCGCCTGCATCTGGGCGATCGCAGCCGATGTCACCGCCTCGGCGGTAAATGCACCGCTGGCCAGGCCAGCGCGAATGCCGGCCACCGTCAACTCGCCCAAGGCCGGAATCATGTCCTTCATCGGGCGATCCCGACGATGGATTTCAGGACCGAGGCGCCGACCGTGTATTTCGGATCCACCATGTTCCCCAGCCGGATCCGGCCGCACTGCGTCAGCAGCATGTAGGCGTCGATCTCGTCAAAGCCGAAGTCGGCGGCCATCCAGCGGATCAGCTCGCGATAAGCGCCGCGGGCGGCGTCCTCCATCGGGCGCGAGGAACCGATGGTCATGTAGAATTTCTCGTTCTCGAGCCGCGGGGTCTTGATGGTCCAGCCCTTGATCAGATCGACGCGGACGGTGGTGACGGTCGGATGTTCGATCGCGACACCGCACAACTCTCCGTCGCCCTGGGCGGCATGGCAGTCGCCCAGGAACAGGAACCCGCCCTCGGTCTGGACGGGCAGATAGACGACCGCGCCAGGCGCTACGTCCGGCAGGTCCATGTTGCCGCCATAATAATCGGGCACTAGCGAGGAGATGGCCTCGATCTGCGGAGCGGTCCCGATGGTGCCGATGAAGGGCTCGTAGGGCAGGGTGATGCGATCGTTCCAGACAGTGCCTTCCTCGGCGGTGACATGCAGCTTGCGCACGCGTTCGGGCAAGGGCGCCGTCAGCAATGCGGTGTCCCCCGTGGGCACCAAGCCGCCGAATTCGGGCATGATGACGGTGGTGCCGCGTGGCTGGGGACCACGTGGGACGATGCTGTCGATGTGAACAGCAATCGTATCGCCCTTTTCCGCGCCGTTGATCCAGACTGGTCCGTTCTGCGGATTGAGGAACGGGAAGTTCAGCTTTTCAGTAGGCTTGTCGGATTCGGAGGTGATCGCCCCCTCGAAGGCGTCATGGGTCTCGCAGGTCAGGACCGTGCCAGGGTCAATCTTCAGGACCGGCGGGATGGCCGCGCTGTAGACGTAGTGATAGCTGCCCTGCTGCGCCTCGGTCAGCGATGCTTCAGCCCGCACTTCGCCCTTTGCGACGCCCTTGCGGGCCATGATGGAGTCTTCGAACCAGCTCATGGGAATACCTTTCTTGGATAGGTCAGACGGACAGATAGCTGCGGATGAGATCCTGATCGTCTAGGTCGGCACGGGTCAGCGCGGCGGTGATGCGGCCCTTGTCCATGACATAGCAGCGTTGTGCCATGGCGCGGATCATGTCGATGTTCTGTTCGACAAAGACGACGCTGAGGCCGGTCTTGGCGTTCAGCTCCACCATGATCCGGGCGATTGACTGGACGATGTTGGGCTGGATGCCTTCCGAGGGTTCGTCCAGAAGGACCAGAGACGGCCCGCCCATTAGCACACGGCCGATGGCAAGCTGCTGCTGTTGGCCGCCCGACATTGTGCCTGCGCGCTGATGGGCGCGTTCCTGCAGGATGGGGAAGTAGTGATAGACTTCCTCAAGCTTGCCATCCAGCTTGCGGCCGGAAATCGACTGGCCGACCATCAGGTTTTCCAGCACGGTCATGCGCGGAAAGACATCCCGACCCTGGGGGACATAGCCGATCCCAAGGCGCGCGCGGCGATGCGCCGAAAGGCCGTCGACCTGCCGGCCCTTCACCCGGATCTCTCCACGCTGGCTTGGCAGAAGCCCGATCAGCGTTTTCATCAGGGTGGACTTGCCCACGCCATTGCGACCGATGATGGCGACGATTTCGCCTTCCTTCACATCGATGTCGACGCCTTGCAGAACTGGCTTGCCGCCATATCCGCCGTTCAGTGCAGATGTTTGCAGAAGCGGTTCAGGCATGGACCTCTCCCAGATAGATCTTGGCGACCCGGGGGTCGGCGGTGATCTCGTTGATGCTGCCTTGTGCGAAAACCTTGCCCAGATGCAGCATGGTCACCCGATGGGCGATCTGGCGCACGAAGGCCATGTCGTGTTCCACTGCCAGCACGGTCATGCCCTCGGCATTCAGCCGGTGCAGCATCTCGCCCGTGGCGTGGGTCTCGTCAGGCGTCATTCCTGCGGTCGGTTCGTCAAGCAACAGCAGGCGCGGCTTCAAGGCGATCGCCATCCCGATTTCCAGCCACTGCTTTTGGCCGTGGCTGAGATTGCCGGCAAGTTGGGTGTGATCCTGCGACAGCTTCAGGAATTCCAGCAGCCGATCAACTTCCTCGGTCAGATCGCCGGCGGGAACATGGTGCTGCAGGGCGATAACAAGGTTCTGGCGGGTGCTGAGTTCCTTGAAGATGCCGGGAACCTGGAACTTGACGCTGATCCCCTTGCGGATGCGCTGAAACGGCTTGGCGCGGGTGATATCCTCATCCGCAAACAGGATTTGGCCGCTGTCAGGCTGATGTTCGCCCAGGATCAGGCGGAAGAAGGTGCTCTTGCCCGCACCGTTCGGGCCGATCAGGCAATGCATCTCTCCGGTTTGGAGGGTGAAATCCACGTTCCCGGTGACATGCAGGCCGCCAAAATGCTTGTTCAGCTTGCGGGTTTCCAGAATGGTCATCAGCGCGCCTCCTTCCGGCGGAACAGGCGGCGTGATGCGTCCACGATGCCCATCACAATGCCACGCGGAGCAACCAGCACCGTGACGACAAGCAGAACACCCATGACGATCAAGGCATACTGGCTGCCATAGATCGTCAGCATCTGGAACACGATCAGTACGGCCAAGGTGCCTACCAGCGTGGTGGTCAGGTCGCCGCGGCCGCCGACCGCCACCCAGACAATGGGCAAGGCAGCGGCCGTCATCCCCATCGAGGCGGGGGTGATGTAGTTGCCCCAGGAGGTATAAAGCACCCCCGACAGCCCGGCGAGGGACGAGCCGATGACAAATGCGCCCAACTGGAACTTGCGGATGTCATAGCCAAGCATCTCGGCGCGCTGGGGATTCTCGCGGATTGCGACCAGCACATTGCCGAAGCGCGAATTCACTAGCATCCGCAGGGCCAGATAGACCACCACCAGCAGCGCAAGGGTCAGGTAATACAGCGGCAGGTCAGGGAACAGGACGATGCTTCCGCCGGGCCAGGGGATCGTCAAGGACGGCATGCTGCCCATGCCGTTGAACCCGTTCAGCCGCGCCGAACCGATTGCCCACTGCGGTCCTGCGGTCTGAGCCATGAAGCGTTCCAGCACCAGGGTCACAGACAGGGACACGATGCCAAGGAACACGCCATTGATGCGGCCGAAGAGCAGGAAATAGCCCAGGACGGCCGCAAAGAATGCGCTGAAGCCCACGGCCATCACAAGCGACAGCAGCGTCAGTCCGTAGGCATCGCCCAGGTTGATTGTCAGCACCCCGTAGCAATAGCCCGCGATCCCGAAGAAGGCGGTCTGCCCGAAGCTCAGCGATCCGCCATAGCCCCAGATCAGCGAGAGCCCCATGGCCATGAACAGCCAGTTGAAGAAGTAGACGTTGTTGCCAACGTCATAGCTGTCGGCAAACATCGGATAGGCGCAGGCACAGGCCAGGACAAGGGCGAAGCCCGCCCAGAACTTTGGCCCTCGGCCAAGAGTCTGCGGCCCCTCGACCAGGCGCAGGATGCCGCGCAGTCGGGATGTCTCGGCCATTCTCAGGCCCTTTCTTTCAGGATCTTGCCGCTGATCCCGCGTGGCAGGATGCGGATGACGATGATGACGGCGATCAAAAGGCCGATCTGCCCGGCAAGCTGGCCCTGCCAGCCCGTCAGCGCGGCCTTGATGATGCCGAGGATAGCGGCGGCAGGGGCCGTTCCCAGGAAGATGTCCGCCCCGCCGACAACGACGGTGACAAAGGCCTCGACCATGAAGGACGCCCCCATGGTGGGCACCAGCGTCATGGTCGGCGCGTAAAGCCCGCCCGCCAGTCCGGCCAGGGCCGCACCCAGGCCGAAGGTCAGGCTGTAGATCAGGTTGGTGTTGACGCCCATGGCCTCGGCCACATGGGGGACCTGGATCGTGGCGCGCGACAGAAGGCCGAACCGCGTGCGCGTGAACATCAGCCACAACAGGGCCAACGTGCCGATAGCGGCGATCATCAGGATGACCCGGTAGATGGAATAGGAATAGCCGCCCATCGTGAAGCTGCCGAAGGGGGTGCCCACGCCCTGCATGCTTGGACCAAGCACGATCAGCGTCCCTTGGGTTACGATCATGGAAATGCCCCAGGTCGCGACGATGGTGTCCAGGGGGCGCTGATACAGCGGGCGGATCACGACCAGTTCGACGATCATGCCAGCGATGCCCGCGGCAACGGCGCCCGCGATGATCGCAAGCGGCAGAGGCAGGCCCGCATGAACCGCACTGGTCGAGACATAGGCCCCGCACATGATGAATTCGCCATGGGCAAGGTTGATGACGCCCATCATGCCGAAGATGACGGCCAGCCCGCAGGCGCTGAGGACCAGAAAGGCAAAGGCATCGCCAAACTGGTAAAGAAAGCTGAAGATCAGATTGAAGATGTCCACAAGGCGGCCCCTTTGGTGTGGTGGCGTCCGGGCGGGCAGGCCGCCCGGACAGGGCAGCGGTCAGCCGTTGGCCGGGGGAGGGTTCGACGGCGTGTACTGTTCACTGGGGTCGCTGACGGTCAGATCGCAGCCCGCCTCGCCCAGCCAATAGGGCTGGATCGCGTCCCATTTGGTCGGAAACTCGACCGAGTGATCTTCGGTGACATGCGCTAGATGGATCGTGTGCGAGACGTGCTGGCTTTTCGGGTCGATGCACATCTGGCCACCGGGACCATCCACGCAGACATCCCCTTCGGCGATGACCTTGCGGATTTCGGCCAGGTCGGTCGATTTCGCGCGTTCAACCAGTTGCTTGTAGAGATAGACGGCGGCGTAGGAGTTGCTGGCCTCCTGGTTGATATAGGGCTCGTCGGGGAACTTCGCGCGGAACTTCTCGACGAACTCCTTGCTGGCGGGGGTGTCGACTTCCTCGACATAGTTCACGGTCGCATACATGTCCTTGAGGCTGGGCGGCGTGAAGCGCTTGTGTTCATAGCCTTGGCCCACATTCACCGAGGATGCCATCGGCAGGCCCAGGTTCGCGGCGCCCGCCTGTTCGTAGTAGGACGCCTGCGCCGTTCCAACCAGCAGCGTCACTACGAAATCGGGCTTTGCTGCCTGGATGTTCTGGATGGTCTGAGAGAACTGCGACACGCCCAGTGGGATGAATTCCTCGCCCACCATGGTGCCGCCATTTTCAGCGACGATGTTGCGCACCCATTCGGCCGAGATCTGGCCGAAGTTGTAGTCGGCCGCAATCGTATAGACGTTGGGCCCATAGTTCTCGATCATGTAGGGCAATAGTGTCGAGAACTGCTGTTCCGGAACGGCGCCCGTCACGATCATGTTCGCGTCGCAAACTCCGCCTTCATACTGGTTGTTATAGAAGGCCAGCCCGTCGAACTGGTTGACGATGGGCCGATAAGCCTCGCGCGAGGCCGAGGAAAATCCCGCAAAGACGGCATCCACCTTGTCGCGCTGCAGCACCCTGCGCATGAATTCCTGGAAGCGGGTATTGTCGGATTGGGTGTCGTATTCGACCAGTTCCAGCGGGCGGCCGTCGATGCCGCCGGCGGCATTGATTTCTTCTGCCGCAAGCTGGATCGCGTGGACCTTGCCGATCGTGGCAAGGGCGAAATCGCCGGACTGGTCTTCCAGGACACCCAGCTTGATCGGTTCGGCATCCTGTCCGAACGCGGCACCGGCAAGCAACAGAACTCCGAGCGCCGAAGCGGCGCTTTTCGACGTGATCAACATTGACAACTCCTTGTTGGTTCTCGACGTGGGGATCAGGCCCAGCGTCGCCTTTCATCAGTCGCCGAGGCTTCTTCGTCCTCGTTATATCTTGAAGCTCGCAGGCCCTCGCAGAAGTCCTCGACGCTCTGCCGGGCGTGCATGGCACTGCGACGCAGGCGATCATAGGCCTGGTCAGGGCCGATGCCGTCACGAAGTACCATGTCGGTCACTGCGCGCAGGACATGGGCGCGGCCTTTTCGCCGCTGCTTCAGTTCCTCGATCTGGGCCTGCATCGCCATGCTGCGGGTAAGGGAATTGACCGCCAGAAAGAGGGCGGAATAGACCGATCCGCTGTGGATGGGCTTGGTCAGGAAGGCCTGTGCACCAAGGCTGACCAGCCCGCGCAGTCGGCTGGGTGCTTCTGACCCGACCAGACCGACAATGGCGCAATCAGCCGGTATGTCAGGTTCCTCGCCCGCCGCAGGCAGCGCCATGTCGCCGTCAATGAAGGCCACGCGGGGGCCAGCCGATGGCTCAAAGATCAAGGTCTGGTGAATTGCATCGACCGTCAACCCAAGGCGCGGCAGAACAATCTGCAATGTGTTCGTGCTACGGCTGTCGGATGTGATGATCGAAGCTCGGAAATCGCGGAAATTCTGCGTCACGCGGGGCTGTTTCATTTCACGATCCTCAGTTGCGAGGGCAGGGAAGACGGTTCTGTGGTGCGCGACCACTGCACCAGATACGGGTCCGGCCGCACCGGCCCCGGACTTTCGATCAACACGTCGAATTCGAAATCTGCGCGCGAGATACCAATATGCGGCGTCAGATAGGCGTGCATCGTTGCTGGATCGATCATCACCGGTCCTTGCGGCGCATCGAAGCGGCAGGCAGTCACAGCGGCACGAACCTTTGCAATGTCTTCGCCACCTGCCCGTGCGACGGCGCGTGCCAGCAGGTGGATGGCAATATAGCTGGATTCTGCGTCCGCGCAGGCGGCCGGTCCATTCGGAAAAGCACGGCGATATGCTGCGACAAAGGCAGCATTGCGTGCCGTTTGGATCGATGAGAAATAGACGCTGGAGGTGATCTGTCCATCCGCCGCCTCGGCGCCGATCGCGTGCAGTTCTGGTTCGGACAAGGTGCAGCTTGCCACCGGTATGCTCCGGGGCTGGTCAATCCCGGCAGCAGCGCTGGCCCGGCGCAGGCGCCGCAGGAACTCATAGGATGAAGACCCAATCAGGGAATTGAAGATGTAGTTGGGTCGAAGGTCCAGGATCTCGATGACATACTGGTCTAAGTCAGTTTCCCCGATGGGCACATAGCGTTCGGCTGCAATCCGTCCTCCCAGGCGCGTAATGCCTTCGCGGAAGACCCGGTTGCTTTCCCAGGCCCAGATGTAGTTCGACCCAATGCAATAGCCCGTACTGCCGTATTCCTTGAACAGAAACCCGATAAGCGGCGTCAGATGCTGGTTCGGAGAGGAGCCGGTGTAGATCACGTTCTGCGAGGTTTCGAAGCCTTCGTAATGGCTGGGATACCACAGCAGCGCATCGTGCTTCTCGATGATTGGCAGCACCTCCTTGCGGCTGGAGGAGGTATAGCAACCGCAGATATGGACAATGCCTCGATCCAGCATCGACTGGACTCCGTCTCGGTAGTTGTCCAGCTGTCCCCGAGGATTCACGTGCAGAGGCTCCAGCTGCAGGTGCAAGGATGGATCCTCGTTCACCTCCCGGCACGCCAGCATCGCCCCATTCAGAAGTGCTTGAGCAACCGTGGCGTAAGGCCCTTCGGTTGAGAACAGCAGACCGATCTGAAGTGAGGTGCGTTCCAAGTTCATGTCCACGTGAAAACAGCCCTGAGGCAGCGAGTGCCCAGGGCGGAATTGCCATTATGTCGATGTCGTCAGATCTGTGCGTAACGGCTCAGTTGCCTTGCACATGTCTCAAGCTAGGGCCGCAGGAACAGACCTGTCAATCAGCAAAGAGGATGAGGGGCGGCGCGTGCCTTGATTTTAAGCAGCACATCGGGAATTGGATTGGGGGTAAAAAAAAAGGTAAAGAGTATTCCCGGCGTTTGATGAAGTGTCGGAGCCTCTTCCCGACTGTATCATTGTGCGAGGGTCGAAGTGGAGAACCCCTTGCGGTGAACAAGATCATGCCGCTGATCACCCATCGATCATCGACGCGAGGCTTGTCACGGCTTTTGGAAAGAAGGGCTTTAAGCGCTCCATCTGCACTTCTATCAGTTGGAAAAGATCGCTCAGGGATCAGGTCTTCTTGCAGGGCCTGAACCATGCAAAGCGCTCGAAGACAGTGGGTCTGGAGCCTACATTGACGTGTCCTTATCCGCAGTAAATCAGTACGAACCGATCACTCTAGTTGTATAGGCATATAGGGCTGCAGTAGCAGCAGACAAACGCTAAGATGTTAAAATTCAATATTTTTAAGAATTTGGCGGAGCAGGTGGGATTCGAACCCACGGGACCATCACTGGCCCGGCGGTTTTCAAGACCGCTGCCTTAGACCGCTCGGCCACTGCTCCGTAGGTTTGCCTAAACCGCGGCAGCCCGATTGCCAAGGCCCATCCGTCACACCACCACGCCCGCGCCATCGGTTGCGGGGCCGGCGACGGCGCGGAAGGCGGCGAACAGTTCGCGGCCCATGCCTTCGCTGCTGAGGGCGGGGTCGTGCAGCGCGGCGGGACGGGCTTCGAAGTCAGGGGCAAGGCAGTCGATCGTTCCGCTGACCGCGTCCAGCCGGATCAGGTCGCCATCCTGGATGCGGGCGAGGGGGCCGCCTACCGATGCCTCGGGCGAGATGTGGATGGCTGCGGGAACCTTGCCCGAAGCGCCTGACATGCGGCCATCGGTCAGCAGGGCGACACGCAGCCCGCGATCCTGCAATACGGCCAGGATGGGCGTCAGGGAATGCAGTTCGGGCATTCCGTTCGCGCGCGGCCCCTGGAAGCGAACGACGACCACCGTGTCTTCGGTGAATTCGCCCGCCTTGAAGGCATCCTTCACCTGCTCTTGGTCGGAAAAGACGCGGGCGCGGGCCTCGATCACATGGCGTTCCTCGGCGACCGCGCTGACCTTGATGACGCCCCGGCCCAGGTTGCCTTGAAGCTGCTTCAGCCCGCCCGTCCGGGCGAAGGGGTTGCCGGCGGGGCGCAGGATGCGGTCGTTCAATGTCTCGCGCGATCCTTCCTCCCAGCGGATGCGGTCGCCGTCCAGCTTGGGTTCGGCGGTATAGCCGTCCAGGCCGGTGCCGTTGATCGTCTTGACATCGGCGTGCAGCAGCCCTGCGTCCAGCAACTGTCCAATCATGTAGCCGATGCCGCCTGCCGCGTGGAAGTGGTTCACGTCGGCCAGGCCGTTGGGATAGACGCGCGCCATCAACGGCACGGCTTCGGAAATGTCGTGGAAATCCTGGATGTCGATCAGGATGCCGGCCGCCTTGGCCATGGCGGGGATGTGCATGACCAGGTTCGTGGAACCGCCTGTTGCCATCAGCCCGACGATGCCGTTCACGAAGGCCTTTTCGTCCAGGACCTCGCCCGCGGGCAGATAGTCGTTGCCAAGCCGCGTGATCGCGGCGGCGCGCTGGACGCCCGCCACGGTCAGCGCCTCGCGCAGGGGGGTGTTGGGGTTCACGAAGCTGGAGCCGGGCAGGTGCAGGCCCATGAACTCCATCAGCATCTGGTTGCTGTTGGCAGTGCCGTAGAAGGTGCAGGTGCCGGGGGAATGATAGGACGCCATCTCGGCCGCCATCAGCGCGTCACGCCCGACCTCGCCTGCCGCGAATTGCTGGCGGATGCGGGATTTCTCATCATTGGGCAGGCCCGAGGGCATGGGCCCGGCAGGCAGGAACACGGCGGGGACATGGCCAAAGGTCGCGGCGGCCATGACCAGTCCGGGCACGATCTTGTCGCAGACGCCCAGATACAGCGCCGCGTCGAAACAGTCGTGTGACAGCGCGACACCCGCCGCAAGCGCGATCACGTCGCGGGAAAACAGCGACAGCTCCATGCCGGCGCGGCCCTGGGTCACGCCGTCGCACATGGCGGGCACGCCGCCCGCCACCTGGACCGTGGCGCCCGCTGCCTTGCCCGCGGCCCGGATCAGGTCGGGAAAACGTTCGTAAGGCTGATGGGCCGACAGCATGTCGTTATAGGCGGTGACAATGCCGATGTTCGGCTTGCGCGTCAGGGCCAGGTCGTCCTTGTCATCCATCGCGGCATAGGCATGGGCCTGGTTGCCGCAGGACAGGTGCGCCCGGCGGGGGCCTTCCTCGGCCGCGCGGGCGATCTTGGTCAGATAGGCCTCTCGGCCCTGGCGGGACCGGGTGCGGATCCGGTCAGTGACGCGGTCGATGGTGGCGTGCAGGGTCATGGCTGGCTCCTTCTTGCGCCATTATATATGCTGTTAGCGTTAACGGTTCAACATCGCTTGTCGCGGCGCTTTGCTTTGTCGGGCAGCCTTGTGCCGGACGAGGCGCCATGCCAGATCCAGTGGCGCGAAAAGGATGAAACCGATGACTGATCTGCCCGTGCTGCGCCTGCGCCCTAAATCCAAGCCTCAGGCGATCCGCCACGGCTTTCCTTGGGTCTTTGCCGACGAGGCGGTGATGGACCGCCGCAGCCGCGCGATCCCCCCAGGCGGCTTTGCCATCCTCGAAGATGCCGAACGTGCGCCCCTGGCCCTGGTGACGGTCAACCCGAATTCCAAGATCGTCGGCCGGGTGATGGACGCCAATACCGATGTGCGGATCGACGGGGCATGGCTGCGCGCCAAGCTGGACCGGGCATTGCAGTTGCGGCAGCGGCTGTACGATACGCCCTTCTATCGACTGGTCCATGCCGAAGCCGACGGCCTTCCCGGCCTGGTGATCGACCGTTTCGGCGATGCGGCGGTGATCCAGCCGAACGCCGCCTGGGCTGACCGGATGGCTGAGGATCTGGCCGACGCCCTGGTCGATGTGACCGGCGTGACGACGGTGATCCTGAACGGCCAGGGCCGCGCGCGCGGGCTGGAGGGCCTGGAGGAACGGATGGAGGTTCTGCGCGGACAGGCTCCGTCCGAACCCGTGGCGGTGCCGATGAATGGCGCGACCTATCTGGCCGATCTGATGGGCGGGCAGAAGACCGGCCTGTTCTTCGACCAGCGGCCGAACCACGCCTTTGCGCAGCGGCTGGCCAAGGGCGGCACGATGCTGGACGTGTTCAGTCATGTGGGCGGCTTCGGCCTTGCGGCCCTGTCGGCAGGTGCGGCAAGCGCCACTTGCGTGGACGGCAGCGCGGCGGCCCTGGATCTGGCAAAGGGCGGGGCAGGGCGCATGGGTGCCGCCGATCGCCTGGAAACCGTCCAGTCCGACGCCTTCAAAGCGATGGAGAAGATGGCCGAGGATGGCCGCCGCTTCGACCTGGTGGTCTGCGATCCGCCCGCCTTCGCACCCGCCAAGCCTGCGCTGGAGGCGGGGCTGCGCGCCTATGAACGCGTGGCGAAGCTGGCGGCGCCGCTGGTTGCGCCCGGCGGCTATCTGGTCCTATGCAGCTGTTCCCATGCGGCCGACCTGACGGCCTTTCGCAATGTCAGCGCACGCGGCATCGGGCGCGGCGGGCGGCGCGGGGTTCTGATCCATACCGGACAGGCGGGACCGGATCACCCGATGCTGCCGCAACTGGCCGAGACCGGCTATCTCAAGGCGCTGTTCTTCCGGCTGGACTGATGCGCGCCGTTCTTGACGCCAATGTCCTGTTTCCCACGATCCTGCGAGAGATCCTGATCGATCTGGCCGGCGCGGGGTTGTTCGTGCCGCTATGGTCCCCACGCATCCTGGCCGAATGGCGCGGTGCCGCCGCCCGGCTGGGCGGGGATCAGGGCGCCGTCGCAGGAGCCGAGATCGCCTTGCTGCGCGACCGGTTTCCGGCGGCCGAGATGCCCGATGACGGCAACCGCGCCATCGACCTGCATTTCCCGGACCCTGCCGACCGGCATGTGGTGGAGGCGGCCTTGGCAGGGGCCGCGACGCTGGTGGTGACGGCGAACCTGCGCGATTTTCCCCAAACCCTCATGGCGGGCCTCGGGCTGCGGGCGATCCATCCCGATGCGTTCCTGTTGGACCTGTTCAGGTCCGATCCGGGCGCGGTTCGCGCCGCTGTCCTGACGACGCGCGACAAGGCCGCCGCAATGGGTGGCAACATGACCTTGGCCGCCATGCTGAAACGCAGCCGCCTGCCAAGGCTGGCCAAGGCGCTGAAAGGTTGAACCGCGTTGCTGTTAACGCTAACAAGAGATATGGCGACCCCCAACCGCAAGGAGGACAGCATGGTCTCGCGCGTCATTCCGGTCGATGACTTCGATCTGGTCATCTTTGGTGCCACCGGCGATCTGGCGCAGCGCAAGATTCTGCCGGGCCTGTTCCGCCGCTTCGTGGCCGGACAGGTTCCCGCGACATCACGCATCATCGGCGCGGCCCGCACCGAACAGGACGATGCGGCTTTCCGCGCCGAGGCCAGGAAGGCCATCGAGGAGTTCGGCGGCATCGCCGCGGACGACCCCCGGCTGGCGCAGTTCCTGGACCTGCTGGGCTATACGCCCATCGACGCCAAGGGGGACGGCGGCTGGGCGGATCTGAAATCGCGGATGCGCCCCGGTGCCGTCCATGCCTTCTACTTCTCGGTCGCGCCGGCGCTGTTCGGCGATATCGCCAGCCGCCTTGCCAGCCACGGCATCGCGGATGAAAACAGCCGCATTGTCGTGGAAAAGCCCTTTGGCCGCGACCTGGAAAGCGCGCGCGCCTTGAACGCCACGCTGGCCTGCCATTTCCGCGAAGAACAGATCTATCGGATCGACCATTACCTGGGCAAGGAAACCGTGCAGAACCTGATGGCGGTCCGCTTTGCCAATATCCTGTTCGAGCCGCTGTGGAATTCCCAATATGTCGATCATGTCCAGATCACGGTGGCCGAAACCGTGGGCGTGGCGGGGCGCGGCAGCTATTACGATAAATCCGGCGCGATCCGGGACATGGTGCAGAACCACATGATGCAGCTTCTGTGCCTGATCGCGATGGAGCCGCCCTATCACTTCGACCCCAATGCCGTCAGGGACGAGAAGCTGAAGGTGATCCGCGCCCTGCAACCGGTGGAACCCGGCGACATCGTGCGCGGCCAGTATCAGGCCGACGGGAAATCGACCGGCTATCGCGAGGATGCCGAGAACCCGGATTCGCGCACCGAAAGCTATGTCGCGATGAAGGTCTGCATTTCCAACTGGCGGTGGCAGGGCACGCCCTTCTATCTGCGCACCGGCAAGAAGCTGCGCGCCCGGACCAGCGAGATCGCCATTGTCTTCCGCGAACCGCCCCATTCCATCTTCGACGACAGCGGCGCGCCCAAGGCCAACGAGCTTGTCATCCGCCTGCAACCGAACGAGGGTATGAACCTCAAGGTGATGATCAAGGAACCGGGTCCGGGGGGGATGCGGCTGGTGCAGGTGCCGTTGGACATGTCCTTCGCCGACGCGCTTGGCGCCGATGGCAGCGACATGCCCGACGCCTATGAACGGCTGATCATGGATGTGATCCGGGGCAACCAGACGCTGTTCATGCGCGGGGACGAGGTCGAGGCCGCCTGGGCCTGGACCGATCCGATCATCGCCGCCTGGGAAGACAGCAAGCGGCGCCCCGAACCCTATGACGCGGGATCCTCGGGCCCCGAGGAAGCGTTGCGTCTGCTGCATCGCGACAACCGCCGATGGAGGGAGATTCGCGCGTGACGATGGAATTCAAGGAATACCCGGACAGGGAAATGCTGGCGTTGTCGCTGGCCGACCAGATGGCGTCGCAACTGGCGCAGCAGTTGCGGACGGGCGAACGGGCCAGCCTCTGCGTGCCGGGCGGGACCTCGCCCACGCTGGTGTTCGAGACGCTCAGCGGGGCGGATATCGACTGGGGCCGTGTGACGGTGTTTCTGGGCGACGAACGCTGGGTGGACGGCGAACACAAGCGGTCGAACGGCCGCCTGTTGCGCCGCCACCTGCTGCGCGACAAGGCGGCGGCCGCGGCCTACATCGACCTTTACACGGGCGACGCCACGCCGGACGAGGCCGCGGATGGTCTGGTCCAGGCGATCAGGCCGCATCTGCCGATCACCGTGGTCCTGCTGGGCATGGGCAATGACATGCACACCGCCAGCCTGTTCCCCGGTGCGGATCGTTTGGCCGAGGGCCTGGCCGCGGACGCACCGCTGGTCCTGCCGATCCGCGCCGAAGGCGCCGAGGAGCCGCGCATCACCCTGACCCGCCCTGCCCTTGCCGATGCGATGAATGTTCATGTCCTGATCATGGGGCCTGAAAAGCGCGAGGCGCTTGAACGGGCGCAGAAGCTGGACCCGACCGAGGCGCCGATCCGCGCCTTCCTGGACAACGCGACCGTTCACTGGGCTGAATAGGAGCCTTTCCGAATGACCGACATCTGGACCCGCCTGAAATCCCACCGCCAGGCGCAAGGCGACAGCCGGATCTCTGACCTGTTCGATGCCGACCCTGGACGCGCCCGCACCTTCGCGACCCAGGCCGATGGCCTGGTCTTCGACTGGTCGAAGACGATGATCGACGCGACCGCGCGCGACCTGCTGGTCGAACTGGCCGAGGGCGCCGACGTGGCGGCCCGGCGCGAGGCGATGTTCACAGGCGAAAGGATCAACGAGACCGAGGGCCGCGCCGTCCTGCACACCGCCCTGCGCAACCTGCGCGGCAGCGTGATGGTGGACGGCCAGGACGTGATGCCCGCCGTGCGCGAGACGCATGACCGCATGGCCGATTTCGCCCGCGACGTGCGATCGGGCGCCTTCACGGGGCAGGGTGGCAAGATCACCGATGTGGTCAACATCGGCATCGGCGGGTCGGATCTGGGTCCCTATATGGCGGTGCTGGCAATGGCGCCCTATCACGACGGGCCGCGCTGCCATTTCGTCAGCAACGTGGACGGCGCCGACATCGCCGACACGCTGAAGGGCCTGGACCCGGCGACGACGCTGGTGATCGTGGCATCCAAGACCTTCACCACTATCGAGACGATGACCAATGCCCAGACCGCCCGCGACTGGATGGGCCGCGTCGTCACCGATCCGGCGGCGCAATTCGTGGCGCTGTCATCCGCCACCGCCAAGACGGCGGAGTTCGGCATCGAGCCGTCGCGCGTCTTCGGTTTCGAGGATTGGGTCGGCGGTCGCTATTCCGTCTGGGGGCCGATCGGGCTGTCGCTGATGCTGGCCATCGGCGACGAACGCTTTGACGAATTCCTGGCGGGCGGCGCTGCGATGGACGCGCATTTCCGCGCCGCGCCCCTGGCGGAAAACCTGCCCGTGCTGCTGGCCCTGGTCGGCATCTGGCACCACCAGATCTGCGGTTATCCGACGCGCGCCGTGCTGCCCTATGACAACCGCCTGCTCCGGCTGCCGGCCTATCTGCAGCAGCTTGAGATGGAATCGAACGGCAAGCGCGTGGCGATGGACGGGTCCGACTTGGCCCTGCCGTCAGGCCCGGTCGTCTGGGGCGAACCCGGCACCAACGGCCAGCACGCCTTCTATCAGTTGATCCACCAGGGCACGATGCCCGTGCCTTGCGAATTCATCCTGGCCGCGAAGGGGCACGAGGATGACCTGGCCCATCACCATGTCCTGCTGGCCGCGAACTGCCTGGCCCAGTCCGAGGCCCTGATGCGCGGCCGGACCCTGGACGAGGCGCGCGCCCTGATGGCGGCCAAGGGTCTGAAAGGCGCGGAACTGGACCGGCAGGCCCGGCATCGTGTGTTCCCCGGCAACCGGCCTTCGACCACGCTGCTGATCGAACAGCTGACGCCCTTTACCTTGGGCCAGATCGTCGCGCTTTACGAACACAGGGTCTTCGTGGAAGGCGTCATCCTGGGGATCAACAGCTTCGACCAGTGGGGTGTGGAACTGGGCAAGGAACTGGCCCTGAAGGTCGAACCCCTGCTGAAGGGCGAAGATGCGCCCGGGCATGATGCGTCCACCGAGCATCTGGCACAGGTCTTCCGGCAGATGCGCGGGTAGAAAAGGCCGGGGGCTTCGCGCCCCCGGGCCCCCGCGGGATATTTCCGCACAGAAGATGCTACCAGTGCGGCGGGCGCTGATCGGCCAAGGGGATGGTGCCTTCGGCATCGGCCTGCTGTTCGGCGGCGAAACGCATCAGCATTTCGACCCGGCGGGTCAGCAGCGCGATTTCGCCGTCCTGGCGGGCGATGACCTCGTGCAGGTCGTCGGTCACGCGTATCAGGTGCGCCAGCGCTTCTTCAAGCTGGCGGATTCGCGTTTCGCTATCCTTGTCCATATCGGCCCCTTCGGTTAAGGCAGCCACGGATTTGGCCGGAAAGGCAGGACCATGGCGAAAGATCAGAAAAAACAACCCCGTCCCAAGGCGGAAACGCCCAAGGGCTTTCGCGACTATTTCGGCGCGGATGTGACGGAACGCAAGGCGATGCTGGACCGGATCGCCGAAATCTATCACCGCCATGGCTTCGATCCCCTGGAAACCAGCGCCGTCGAGACGGTCGAGGCCCTGGGCAAGTTCCTGCCCGACGTAGATCGCCCCAACGCCGGCGTCTTTGCCTGGCAAGAGGAAGCCGTGCCCGGCGGCGGTTCTGGCGACTGGCTGGCGCTGCGATACGACCTGACGGCACCCTTGGCACGGGTGGCGGCGCAGTTCCGCAACGACCTGCCGTCGCCCTATCGCCGCTATGCCATGGGTCCGGTCTGGCGGAACGAGAAGCCGGGGCCGGGGCGGTTCCGGCAGTTCTATCAATGCGACGCGGATACGGTGGGGTCGCCGTCAGTCGCGGCGGATGCCGAGATCTGCGCGATGCTGGCGGATGCTCTGGAGGCCGTGGGGATCGCGCGCGGCGACTACATCGTGCGCATCAACAACCGCAAGGTGCTGAATGGCGTGCTGGAGGCCGCCGAGGTGCGCGCGGACCAGGCCGAGGACGTGCTGCGCCAGATCGACAAGTTCGACAAGGTCGGCCGCGAGGGCGTGCAGGCGCTGCTGACCGCGGGCCGCAAGGACGACAGCGGCGCCATGATCGAAGGGGTTGGGTTGAGCGAGGCGCAGGCCCAGCCGGTGCTGGCCTTCCTGACCTCGAAAGGCACGGACAACGCGGCGACGCTGGGGAATTTGCGCTTGGCGGTCGGCGCTTCGGCTGCCGGGGCAGAGGGCGTGGAGGAACTGGCCCAGATCGCCGACATGCTGGCCGCGATGGGCGTGGCCGAGGATCGCGCGGTCATCGACCCCTCGGTCGTGCGCGGGCTTGGCTATTACACCGGGCCGGTCTTCGAGGCGGAACTGACCTTCGAGATCCTGGACGAGAAGGGCCGCAAGCGGCAGTTCGGATCGGTTGCGGGCGGCGGACGCTATGACGGGTTGGTCGAGCGGTTTACGGGCCAGAAGGTGCCTGCAACGGGCATCAGCATCGGCGTGGACCGGCTGCTGGCGGCGCTGCGGGCCAAGGGGCTTGCCGGCAGCGAAGCGCAGGGGCCGGTGGTTGTCACAGTCATGGATCGCGACCGGATGGCGGATTACCAGGCGATGGCATCTGAACTGCGCGCCGCTGGCATCCGGGCCGAGGTTTATCTGGGCAATCCAAAGAACTTCGGCAACCAGTTGAAATACGCCGACAAGCGCGGCGCGCCGGTGGCGATCATCCAGGGCGGCGACGAGGCCGCGCGGGGCGTGGTGCAGGTGAAGGATCTGGTCCTGGGCGCGCGCATTGCGGCCGAGGCGAGCCTTGACGAATGGAAGGCGCAACCCGCCCAGACCGAGGTTCCGCGCGCCGATCTGGTCGCGGAAGTCAGGCGGATCGTCGGATGATCTCCAAGCGCGACAAGCAGGCCATCGGGCAGCGTTTCCTGCAGGCCTTCCGCGAGGCGGGGGCGGTTGAGGTCGCGCCCGACATCCTGCTGCCTGCCGACACGCTGCTGGATCTGTATGGCGAGGATATCCGCGCGCGCGCCTATACCTCGACCGATCCCTTGCGGGGCGAGGTGATGCTGCGGCCCGATTTCACGGTGCCCGTGGTGCAGATGCACATGGCGGGCGGGGCGGAACCGGCGCGTTACTGCTATCTGGGCGAGGTCTTTCGCAAGCAGGATCCGGGCGAGGAGCGGCCGGCCAATCCGCGCGACAACGAATATCTGCAGGCGGGCTTCGAACTGTTTGCCCATGACCGTCAGGCCGATGCCGAGGTCTTCGGACTGTTCCACCGGCTGCTGGTCCCCTATGGCCTGCAGGCCGTGACGGGCGACACGGGGCTGCTGATGGATGCGGTCCGGGCGCTGCCGCTGTCGACTGCTCGCCGCGATGCCCTGCTGCATCACCTGTGGCGGCCCCGCCGCTTTGCGCGGCTGCTGGCGCGGTTCTCTCGGCCCGCCGAGGCGCGTGATCTTCCCTCGACAAGCGCGCCGTGGGCCGGGCTTCGGGGCGAGGATGAGATGCAGGCCCGGATCGACCGGCTGCTGGCAGACCGGCACGCGCAGCCGCTTGATCCAGCCTGGATCGCGCGGCTCGAGCGGCTGTTTGCGGTTCGTGCGCCGCTGCCAGGGGCCTTGGCAGAGCTGCGGGACCTGGTTGCGGAATGGACCGAGCTGGGGCCGGCGGTCCTGCGCATCGAGGAGCGGATGGCGATGCTGTCGGCCCAGGGCGTCGCCCCTGACGCGATCCTGTTCGACGCAAGCCATGGGCGCCAGACGATGGAATACTACGACGGCTTTACCTTCAGCTTCGTCGCACCTGATCGCCCTGCCTGGCCGCCTGTCGCCTCGGGCGGGCGCTATGACGCGCTGACGGCCGTCCTGGGGCGCGGCGGCCGTGCGATCCCCGCCGTGGGCGGCATCATCCGCCCCGGCCTTGTCGCCGAACTGGAGGCCGCGCGATGATCCGGTTAGGGGTGCCGTCCAAGGGGCGGCTGATGGAGCAGACCTTTGACTGGTTTGCCTCACGCGGCGTGGCGCTGTCGCGCAGCATCTCGGATCGCGAATATGCGGGCCGGGTCGAGGGCGCAGAGGGGGTGTCGCTGGTCCTGCTGTCGGCGGGCGAGATCCCGCGAGAGCTTGCCGCAGGACGGATCGAGCTGGGCGTGACCGGCACCGACCTGGTGCGCGAAAAGCTGGCAGGCTGGCGGTCCGACGTGGCCGAGATCGCGCCCATGGGCTTCGGCCATGCCGACCTGATCCTGGCCGTGCCGGAATGCTGGCGCGATTGCGAGGATCTGGACGATTTTGCGTCTATCGCCCGTGATTTTCGCGCCGTCCATGGCTTCCGGCTGCGGATCGCCACCAAGTATCACCGCCTGGTGCGCGCCTGGCTGGCCCATCACGAGGTGGCGGATTACCAGCTGGTCGATTCCCAGGGCGCGACCGAGGGCACGGTCGCCAACCAGACCGCCGAGGCGGTGGCCGACATCACATCGTCCGGGGAAACGCTGCGGGCCAACAACCTGAAGATCCTGGGAGAGGAGCCGATCCTGCGATCCCAGGCCACGCTGTTCGCCAATCGCGCCGCGCTTGGTGATGTGCGGCCCTTTCTAGCGCAGCTTGGGGTGGCAAATTAGGCGGGGGCTGTCTGCCCCCACGCGCTTCGCGCGTTCCCCCGAGGATATTTGGGCAACGAAGAAGCGTCAGAGCCCGACGAGTGCGCGGGCGAAATCATTGGCGTCGAAGGCGTCCAGGTCGTCGATCTGTTCGCCGACGCCGATCGCATGGATCGGCAGGCCGAAGCGGTCTGCCAGGGCCACCAGCACCCCGCCGCGCGCGGTGCCGTCCAGTTTCGTCATCACCAGGCCCGAGACATCGGCCAACTGGCGGAAGGTTTCCACCTGGTTCAGCGCGTTCTGGCCCGTGGTCGCGTCCAGCACCAGAAGGGTGTTGTGGGGCGCGGTCGGATCCTTCTTGCGGATCACGCGGACGATCTTGGCCAGTTCCTCCATCAGGTCCTGGCGGTTCTGCAGGCGGCCGGCCGTGTCGATCATCAGAAGGTCCGCGCCTTCAGCCTCGGCCCGTGTCATGGCGTCGAAGGCCAGGCTTGCGGGATCGCTGCCTTGCGCGGCGACCATCACCGGCACGCCCGCCCGCTGGCCCCAGATCTGCAACTGTTCGACGGCCGCCGCGCGGAACGTGTCGCCCGCCGCGATCATCACCGACTTGCCCGCCTCGCGGAACTGGCTTGCCAGCTTGCCGATGGTGGTGGTCTTGCCCGCGCCATTGACGCCCACGACCAGCACGACCTGCGGCTTCTTGGGGTAAAGGGGCAGGGGACGGGCGACCGGGGTCATGATCCGCGCGATCTCGGTCGCCAGCAGTTCCTTGAGTTCGGTGGCCGACAGGCGGCGCCCCATCCGCCCTTCGGCGATATTGGCCGTCACGCGCAGGGCCGTATCCACCCCGAGGTCGGCCTGGACCAGCATGTCCTCGAGTTCTTCCAGCATCTCGTCGTCGAGGGCGCGGCGCGGTTCCTCGGGTCTGGCGGGGGCGGTGCCGAACAGGCGCCCGACCAATCCGGCGGAAGGGGCCGCAGGCGCCGCAGGCGGCGGTGGAGCCATGGGCTGGGGGGCAGCCGGGGTCTCGGCGGCAGGGGCAGGTCCGGCGTCCACGATGCCGTCCAATCCTTCGCCGATCTTTGACGAGGATCGGGTCAGCCGATCGCGCAGTTTCGAGAAAAACGACATGCCCTGTACCCTTGCAGCCCGGCGGCGAACCTAAACCTTGCGACCGGAAAGGAAAAGGGCAGGCGGCCGGTGCCGTACCGGTCAAATCCCGGCTTTCCCCCGGCCCGGCCTTGCGCTAGACCCTGCACCGGACATTTTTCGGGCAGATGGAAGGACCGTTCATGGCCAATGTGGTGGTTGTCGGCGCGCAATGGGGCGACGAGGGCAAGGGCAAGATCGTCGATTGGCTGAGCGAACGGGCCGATGTGATCGCCCGTTTCCAGGGCGGTCATAACGCCGGGCACACGCTGGTCATCGGCGAGAAGGTCTTCAAGCTGTCGCTGCTGCCCTCGGGTATCGTGCGGGAAGGCAAGCTGGCCGTGATCGGCAACGGCGTGGTGCTGGACCCTTGGGCGCTGTTTTCGGAAATCGACAAGCTGTCGGGGCAGGGCGTCACGATCTCGACGGACAACCTGATGATTGCGGAGAACACGCCGCTGATCCTGCCGCTGCACCAGGATCTGGACAAGCTGCGCGAGGAAGCCGCGGGCAAGGCCAAGATCGGCACCACCGGCCGCGGTATCGGCCCGGCATACGAGGACAAGGTGGGACGCCGCACCATCCGCGTGGCGGATCTGGGCGACGAGGAAACGCTGGATGCGCGGCTGGACCGCCTGCTGGCCCATCACGATGCCTTGCGGCAGGGACTGGGCGCCGAGCCCATCGACCGGGCCGAGCTGAAGGCCAGGCTGATGGAGGTGGCGCCGAAGCTGCTGCCCTATGCCCAGCCGGTCTGGAAGATCATGGCCGATGCCCGCAAGGCCGGCAAGCGCATCCTGTTCGAAGGCGCGCAGGGGTCGCTGCTGGATATCGACTTCGGCACCTATCCCTATGTCACAAGCTCGACCACCATGTCGGGGATGGCGGCGTCCGGGACCGGCATGGGACCGTCGGCCATCGGCTTCGTGCTGGGGATCGTCAAGGCCTATACCACCCGCGTGGGAGAGGGGCCGTTCCCGACCGAGTTGCATGACGGCGACGGGCAGCGTCTTGGTGAACGCGGGCGTGAATTCGGCACCGTCACCGGGCGCAAGCGCCGCTGCGGCTGGTTCGATGCGGTGCTGGTGCGCCAGACCTGCGCCATCAGCGGCGTGAACGGCATCGCGCTGACCAAGCTGGACGTGCTGGACGGATTCGACACGTTGAAGATCTGCGTGGGCTACGAGATCGATGGCGTGAAATACGACTATCTGCCCACGGCCGCCGCGTTGCAGGCCAAGGTCACGCCCATCTATGAGGAAATGGAAGGCTGGCAGGAATCCACACAGGGCGCGCGCAGCTGGGCGCAGCTTCCGGCGGCGGCGATCAAATATGTCCGCCGGGTCGAGGAGTTGATCCAATGCCCGGTCGCGCTGCTCTCGACCAGTCCTGAACGGGACGATACCATCCTGGTGACGGATCCTTTTGCGGACTGAGGGCGCAAGCCGGGGGTTTCACACCCCCGGACCCCCGTGGGATATTTATCCACAGAAGATGAAACGGAGGCGGCGATGAACCTGAAGACACGCAAGAGGCTGTCGCTGCTGATCCTGGTCATCGGCCTGCCGCTTTACATCGTCGCTGCGGTGACGCTGGTCAACTGGATGGATGCGCGCTTTGGCCGCCAGCCGATCCTGGTCGAGGTCGCGGTCTATGTAGGCTTGGGCATCTTGTGGATCCTGCCGTTCAAGCGCGTCTTTTCCGGCGTCGGGCGCGGGGAATGATACCGCCGCTGGTCATCTCTGATCGGGGGGTGACCGTGATCGGGGGCGGCGCGACGACCCCTTATGACCTGCAGACCGCGCTGGCGGTGGCGCCGACCCTTGTGGCCGCAGATGGCGGGGCCGACCGGGCGCTTGCCTTGGGTCAGACCCCCGACTGGGTGATCGGCGATCTGGACAGCATCACGGCCGGCGCGCGCAAGCTGATCCCGGCGGGGCGCATCCATCATGTGGCCGAACAGGACAGCACGGATTTCGCCAAGTGCCTGACCCGCATCGCGGCGCCTTTCGTGATGGCGGTGGGATTTGCCGGGCTGCGTCTGGATCATACGCTGTCGGCATTGACGACAATGGCCAGCACGCCCCGCCCCCTTGTGATCCTTCTGGGGTCCGACGACGTGGTCTTCGTGGCGCCGCCGCGCCTGACCTTGCCGCTGATGCCGGGCACCCGGGTTTCGCTTTACCCGATGGGTCCGGCGCGCGGGATCAGCACGGGTCTGGAATGGCCCATCGAGGGGATCGAGTTCGCGCCGGGCGGGCGGGTTGGCACATCCAACATGGCGAACGGCGTCGTGACCCTGCGGATCGAGGGCAAGATGCTGCTGATGTTGCCGCGCAGCACGCTGGCATCCGTGATGACGGCGCTTCGCCTGCCTGCCTGAACGATCAAAGCCCCGTGCGGCGGTTGCCGCCTTGGTCACGATGGCTTATCTGCAAGGGGCGAACCCCCGGAGGCATCCATGTCGCTGAACCCCATCCGTCCTTGGCGCAACATCGAGCGTCGGAAGTCGCGCCAGATCATGGTGGGCAACGTGCCCGTGGGCGGCGACGCGCCGATCAGCGTGCAGACCATGACCAACACCAACGGCCATGACGTGCGCTCCACGCTGGACCAGGTGATCCGCGCCGCCGACGCCGGGGCCGACATCGTGCGGATTTCTGCCCCCGATCAGGAAACCACGCGGGCCCTGCGCGAGATTTGCCGCGAAAGCCCGGTCCCCATCGTGGCCGACATCCATTTCCACTACAAGCGCGCCATCGAGGCGGCCGAGGCGGGCGCCGCCTGCCTGCGCATCAATCCCGGCAATATCGGCGACGAAAGCCGCGTGCGCGAGGTCATCAAGGCGGCCAAGGACCACGGCTGTTCCATTCGCATCGGCGTGAACGCGGGATCGCTGGAACGTCATCTGCTGGAGAAATATGGCGAGCCTTGCCCGGACGCGATGGTCGAATCCGGCCTGGATCACATCAAGATCCTGCAGGACAACGACTTCCATGAATTCAAGATCAGCGTGAAGGCCAGTGACGTGTTCCTGTCCGCCGCCGCCTATCAGCAGCTTGCGGATGCCACGGATGCGCCGATCCATCTTGGCATCACCGAGGCGGGCGGCTTTGTCGGCGGCACGGTGAAGTCGGCCATCGGCCTTGGCAACCTGCTGTGGATGGGGATCGGCGACACGATCCGCGTCAGCCTGTCGGCGGATCCGGTCGAGGAGGTGAAGGTCGGCTTCGAGATCCTGAAATCTCTCGGCCTGCGGACGCGGGGGGTGCAGATCATTTCCTGCCCGTCCTGCGCGCGCCAGGGCTTTGACGTGATCAAGACCGTGGAAAGGCTGGAAAAGCGGCTGGAACATATCAAGACGCCCATGTCGCTGTCGATCATCGGCTGCGTCGTCAACGGCCCGGGCGAGGCGCTGATGACCGATATCGGCTTCACCGGCGGTGGCGCGGGCAGCGGCATGGTCTATCTGGCCGGGCGGCAAAGCCACAAGATGACCAACGACCAGATGATCGACCATATCGTGCAACTGGTCGAGGAACGCGCCGAGAAGATCGAGGCGGAAGCAGGAATTCAGGCGGCAGAGTAGGGTGCGTGCTTGCACGCACCGCCAGCCGGACCAAGGTGCGTGCAGGCACGCACCCTAGCCGCCGGTATGGCTCATGTGGCGGGACATCTGGCCCGCGACGGTCTGGCGGGAATAGTCGAAATCGTGGCCCTTGGGCTTGCGGCTGATCGCGGCGCGGATGGCGTCCTTGACCACCGCATCCTCGGCCGAGGCGCGCAGTGGCGCGCGCAGGTCCGCGCGATCCTCCTGGCCCAGGCACATGTAGAGTTCGCCGGTGCAGGTCAGGCGCACGCGGTTGCAGCTTTCGCAGAAATTATGCGTCAGGGGCGTGATGAAGCCGATCTTCTGGCCGGTTTCCTGCAGGCGGACATAGCGGGCGGGGCCGCCGGTCCGTTCGGCAAGGTCGATCAGGGTGAAGCGTTCGGCCAGGCGGGCGCGCAGGTCGGACAGGGGCCAGTACTGGTCCAGCCGATCCTCGTTGCCCAGATCGCCCATCGGCATGACCTCGATGAAGGTCAGGTCGTGGCCCTCGTCGCCGCACCAGCGGACAAGGTCGAACAGTTCGACATCGTTCACGCCTTTCAGCGCGACCGCGTTGATCTTGACCCGCAGCCCGGCGGCTTGCGCGGCACGGATGCCGTCCAGCACCTGCGGCAGGCGTCCCCAGCGGGTGATCGCCGCGAACTTGTCCGCATCCAGCGTGTCCAGCGACACATTGACCCGCCGGACGCCGCAATCGACCAGTTCGCCGGCATAGCGGCCAAGCTGGCTGCCATTGGTGGTCAGCGTCAATTCGTCCAGACCGTTGCCCAGATGGCGCGACATGGCGCGGAAGAAGGACATGATGTTGCGGCGGACCAGGGGCTCGCCCCCGGTGATGCGCAGCTTTTGCACGCCAAGGTCCACAAAGGCGCTGCACAAACGCTCCAGCTCCTCCAGCGTCAGAAGCTCTGCCTTGGGCAGGAACTGCATGTGTTCGGCCATGCAATAGACGCAGCGGAAGTCGCAGCGGTCCGTGACCGACACCCGCAGATAGGTGATCGGCCGGGCGAAGGGGTCGATAAGGGGGGCTGCTTGCTGCATGGCCTTAATCTATGCGCGGTGTTGATCGCAGACAAGCGGCGACTGGTTGTGGACGGGGTCGGGTTATGCAGACTAGGTTGAAGCTGAATATGGGACAGAAGGGACAATTCATGCGTTTCACCACCGTTGCCCCAGCGTTGATCCTGACTGCGGGCGCTCTGGCGGGCTGCACTCAAGGCGCGATGACGGCAGGGCGCAGCGCCGATGCCGCACCGCAGACGCAGATGACGGCTGAACAGGTCACGGCGGCCGCTGCCGTCACCCGCGCCCCTGCGCCGCGTCCGGCGGCGCGGGCGTCCGCTGCCCAACTGGACACCACGACCCCTGAACAGCGCGCCGCCGCCGCCAAACCGGCTGAGGCGGCCGAGACGAGGCTGGGCACCACCGTCGCATCATTGGGCAACCCTTCCGAGGGAGGGTTCTGGATCAAGACGCCCCTGGTCAGCGAACGCGGGATCGGCCGGATCGTGGACCCGGCCACCGGAAAGTCGGCCAAGGTCGATCTGATCCCCCTGGACGGTCCTGCCAGCGGCGGGTCGCAGGTGTCGCTGCCTGCGCTGCAATTGCTGGGGGTGTCGCTGACCGACCTGCCGACGCTTGAGGTTTATCGGTCCTGAGCCAGCCGCAGGGCTTCCTTGCGGGCAAAGGGCTTCATGCGTGCCCCGTGAGCCTCCAGGAAGGCCCGGACGCGGGGCGCGTCGCGTTTGGACAGGTCGCGCAGCCACCAGGCGATGGCCTTCTGGATGAACCAGTCGCGGTCATCCGCCAGCCGCGCCGCCCAGTCCAGGATGCGTTCCCGCGCGCCAAGTTCGTCGGGCTTCGGGTTGTTCATCTTGGCCCAAGGCAGGGTGCCCACCAGGGCCGCGCGGCGGGTCCATTTGTTCGGATGATCCAGCCAGGTCTCGACCTGGTCCAGCCGTGATGGATCGGCCACCAGCCGCTTCTGCCCGGCGATCATGACGCTGTCCGCGATGGCCCAGCCGTCGAATTCTGCCGCCCATCCGGCGATCAGCGACCATACGGCATCGTCGGGGCGGATGCGCGCCTGGGTCAGAAGCTTGGCCGCCGCGATGCGCGCTTCATGGATGTCGCTTGCCCACAGGTCGCGCGCCAGGTCGATGCGCCCTTCGATGTCCCGCGAGGCCCGCCATTCGGCGACCAGGTCGTCCAGGTGCGGGTTCGCCACCCCAAGATAGACGCGCGGCGTCTTGTGATAGGCCTGCATCTGATCCGCCTTTTCGGGATCGGCCAGGGCCTTCAGGCTGTCCAGTTCTGTCATGGGAACCTCCGTTCCCGCGGTTCTAGGAAGACCCGCCTGCGGGCGCAAGAACGGGCTGGCCGCGCGGGGGTGGTGGCGCTAAAAGAACCGCGCAATCAACAGGTGTGCCCATGTCCCATTCGTCCGAACCCCGCCCGATGACTGCCCGCCGCAGCGGCCCGCTGCGCGGCACGGCCCATATTCCGGGCGACAAGTCGATCAGCCACCGCGCGCTGATCCTGGGCGCGCTATCGGTGGGCGAGACGCGGATCACCGGCCTGCTGGAAGGCGAGGACGTGCTGGACACCGCCAAGGCGATGGAGGCTTTTGGAGCGCAGGTCACACGTCTGGGCGATGGCGAATGGTCCGTCCACGGCGTCGGCGTGGGCGGGTTTTCCGAACCCGAAGGCGTGATCGACTGCGGCAATTCGGGCACCGGGGTGCGGCTGATCATGGGGGCCATGGCCACCACGCCGATCACCGCGACCTTCACGGGCGATGCCAGCCTGTCGCGCCGCCCCATGGCCCGCGTGACCGACCCGCTGGAACTGTTCGGCGCGCAGATCACCGCGCGGGAAGGCGGGCGGCTGCCCATCACCATCCAGGGCGCGGCCGACCCGCTGCCCGTGCGCTATCGCACGCCCGTGGCCAGTGCGCAAATCAAGTCGGCAATTCTGCTAGCGGGCCTGAACGTGCCGGGCGAGACGGTGGTGATCGAGCCGGAACCCACCCGCGATCACTCCGAACGGATGCTGGCGGGCTTCGGCGCCGACATTCGCGCCGAGACGACCAAGGAAGGCCATGTGATCACCCTGCAGGGGCGCCCCGAACTGCGCGCGCAACCGGTTGCCGTTCCGCGCGATCCGTCAAGCGCGGCCTTTTCGGTGGCCGCCGCCCTGATCGTCCCCGGTTCGGAGATCCGTGTACCGGGCGTCAGCCGCAACCCGACGCGCGACGGGCTTTATGTCACGCTCCTGGAAATGGGTGCCGATATCGTCTTTGAAAATCCCCGAGAGGAAGGGGGCGAGCCGGTGGCAGACCTGCTGGTCCGTCACGGTCCGCTGAAGGGCGTCACCGTGCCTGCCGAACGCGCCGCCAGCATGATCGACGAATTTCCCATCCTGTCGGTCATCGCCGCCTTTGCCGAAGGCACGACGGTCATGAACGGGGTGGCGGAACTGCGGGTCAAGGAAAGCGACCGGATCGACGCCATGGCCCGCGGGCTGGAGGCCAATGGCGTGAAGATCGAGGAGACGAAGGACAGCATGACCGTGCATGGCATGGGTCGCGTGCCGGGCGGCGGCAGGGCCGTCACGCATCTGGACCATCGCATCGCCATGTCCTTCCTGGTGCTGGGACTGGCATCCGAGGCACCGGTTTCCATCGACGACGGCGCACCGATCGCGACGTCTTTCCCCGATTTCCTGCCCTTGATGAAGGGTCTGGGCGGCGATCTGGGCTAGCCCGTCCGTTCGTCGAACTTGGCTTCGATGTTGTTGCCGTCCGGGTCCAGCAGATAGGCCGCATAATATCCCGGATGATAATCGCGCAGGCCGGGAGGGCCATTGTCCGTCCCGCCTGCCTTCAGGCCTGCTGCATGGAAGGCCTGCACCTCGGCCCGCGAACGGGCGGCGAAGGCCAGGTGGATCCTGCTGGGCGGGGCATCGGCATCGGCCTCATCCAGATAGAAGCAGCCCAGTTCCAGCCAGTCCCGGCCGCCCTTCATGTCGCTGTTTCGGCCCAGCGCCTGGAAGATGGCTTGATAGAAAAGAATGGCCTGGTCGAGATGCACCGAGCGCAGGTGAATATGGTCCACGATGGAATGTGCTTGTGTGGTCATCGGCGCCTCCATCAGTGAAACGCCAATGACCGACAAGGGTTCTGCAAATCTTTGTTAGACGTGCTGCGGGTAGCCGACCGCGCGCAGGGCCGCGGCGATTTCGTCCAGGATGGCCGGATCGTCGATCGTCGCCGGGGTCTTGAAGCTTTCCCCGTCGGCGATCTTGACCATGGTGGCACGCAGGATCTTGCCCGACCGGGTCTTGGGCAGGCGGTCCACCACGCAGGCGGTCTTGAAGGCCGCGACCGGGCCGATCTGGTCGCGGACCATGCCGACGACCTCTTTTACGACCTGCTGGTCGGGGGTGTTTGTCCCCTTCTTCAGGCACAGAAAGCCCAGCGGCATCTGCCCCTTGAGGCTGTCGGCGACGCCGATCACCGCGCATTCAGCGACGGCGGGATGGGCCGACAGAACCTCCTCCATCGCGCCGGTGGACAGGCGATGGCCTGCGACGTTGATCACGTCGTCCGTACGCGCCATGATGTAGAGATATCCATCCTCGTCGATATAGCCCGCGTCGCCGGTTTCGTAATAGCCGGGGAAATGCGACAGATAGGATTTGCGGAACCGATCCTCGGCGTTCCACAGGGTCGGCAGCGTGCCCGGCGGCAAGGGCAGCTTGATGGCCACCGCGCCCAGCGTGCCCGCCGGGACAGGATGTCCCGCCTCGTCTAGGACCTGCACGTCATAGCCGGGCAGCGTGACCGAGGGGCTGCCGCGCTTGACGGGCAGAAGCTCGATCCCGACGGGGTTCGCGACGATGGGCCAGCCGGTTTCCGTCTGCCACCAGTGGTCGATGACGGGCACCCGCAGCTTTTCCTCGGCCCATTGGATGGTGTCGGGGTCGGCGCGTTCGCCCGCCAGATACAGGGTCTTGAAATGGCGCAGGTTGTATTCGCCGATCAGCTTGCCGTCCGGGTCTTCGCGACGGATAGCGCGGATCGCGGTGGGCGCGCTGAACACGCTTTTGACGCGGTGGTTCTGGATCACGCGCCAATAGGCGGCGGCGTCGGGGGTGCCGACGGGCTTGCCCTCGAAGACGATGGTGGTGGCGCCGACGGCCAGCGGGCCATAGCAGATATAGCTGTGGCCCACGACCCAGCCCACGTCGGACGCCGCCCAGAAGACGTCGCCCGCGTCGATGTCATAGACGTTCTTCATCGACCAGGCGAGCGCGACCATATGCCCCCCGGTATGCCGCACCACCCCCTTGGGCTGCCCTGTCGTCCCTGAGGTGTAGAGCACATAGGCCGGGTGATTGCCTTCGACGGGCACGCATTCCGCAGGTTCGACGCCGAACTGGAAGCTGTGCCAGGCGACGTCGCGGCCTTCGGTCAGGTGCGCGACCTCTTGTTCCCGCTGGAAGATCACGCAGAAGTCGGGCTTGTGGGTGGCTTCCTCGATCGCGCGGTCCAGAAGCGGCTTGTAGGGAACGATGCGGCCGGGTTCCAACCCGCAGGACGCCGCGATGATCGCCTTGGGCGTGGCGTCGTTGATGCGAACCGCCAGTTCGTGCGCGGCAAAGCCGCCGAAGACAACCGAATGGATCGCGCCCAGCCGCGCGCAGGCCAGCATCGCCTCCAGCGCCTCGGGGACCATGGGCATGTAGATGATGACCCGGTCGCCCTTCTCGATGCCCTTGGCGCGCAAGGCGCCCGCAAGGCTGGCCACGCGGTCGCGCAATTCGCGATAGGTGATGCCCCGGCATGACCGGGTGATCGGGCTGTCGTGGATGATGGCAAGCTGGTCGCCGCGCCCGGCCTCGACATGGCGGTCAACGGCGTTCCAGCAGGCGTTCAGCATCCCGTCGGCATACCATTCCCCCGCCGGTCCCTGATCGAAGAAGGCCCGGCTTGGCGGTCGGTCCCAATCGATCGTGCGGGATGCGTCCATCCAGAAGGCTTCGGGGTCGGCCTGCCAGGCGGCATAGGTTTCGCGATACGACATGGTCTTGTCTCCTCACTCCTGCGCATGTGTTACGCAGGGGTGGCGGGTTCGCGCAACAATGTTAGCGGGTCAGGTCGGCGCCGCGTGACGAAATGTAGCAAATCCATGCGAGAGGTATTTGCAAAACGGAAAAACCTGCAAACCAGCCCATACAGGGGCAACAAGTTTGCAAATGCAGCCTTGCGGATGCAGCGCGCCGGGCGATCATCAGCCGAATCGCCCGGCGCAGGGATCAACTGTAATGCGCGACCGGGGTTCCTGCCAGAACGCTCATGTTCAGCAGGCCGCGCGTGGTGATCGAGGGGGTGACGATATGCGCGCGGTTGCCCATGCCCATCAGGATCGGCCCGACCTCAAGCCCGTTGGCGCGCATCTTCAGCGCGTTGCGAACGCCGGATGCCGCGTCGGTGCCGGCAAAGACCAGCACGTTCGCCACGCCTTCCAGCCGCGATCCGGGGAAGATCCGTTCGCGCAGCTCCGGGCTGAGAGCCGAGTCGACATGCATTTCGCCGTCATACATGAAGTCGGGCTTCCTGGCGTCCAGCAGGGCCAGCGCCTCGCGCATCTTGCGGCCCGTATAGGTGTCCAGGTTCCCGAATTGCGAATGGCAGCACAGCGCGATCTTGGGCGTCAGGCCGAAGCGGCGGACATGGCGGGCAGCGCCCATGACCGTGTCCATCACCTGCTGCGGCGTCGGGTCGTCGTGGCACTGGGTGTCCGCGATGAACAGCGGCCCGTCTTCCAGGATGATCATCGACAGCGCGCCCACCGGGGACAGCCCGTCGCGAGCCAGGATTTCCCGGATATAGCGCAGGTGCCAGGAATACTGCCCGAAGGTGCCGCAGATCAGACTGTCGGCTTCGCCCCGGTGGACCATGACGGCGGCGATGGCCGTGGTGTTGGTGCGCATGATCGCCCGCGCGATGTCGGGGCTGACCCCGCGCCGGGCCATCAGGGTGTGATAGGTTTCCCAGTAGTCGCGATAGCGAGGGTCGTTTTCAGGGTTCACGATCTGGAAATCGCGTTCGGGGCGGATCGGCAGGCCCGCGCGTTCGGCGCGCATGGCGATCACCTCGGGTCGGCCGATCAGGATCGGCACGTCGGTTGTTTCCTCCAGCATGGCATTGGCCGCGCGCAGGACCCGTTCATCCTCGCCCTCGGCGAAGGCGATGCGGCGGGTGGCGGTCGCGGCGGCCTCGAAGACGGGGCGCATGATCAGGGCGGACCGGAAGACGGAACTGTCCAGCTTGCGCTTGTAGGCGTCCAGGTCGGCGATGGGCCGCGTCGCCACGCCGGTTTCCATCGCGGCGCGGGCCACGGCGGAACTGACGACACCCACCAGGCGCGGATCAAACGGTTTCGGGATCAGGTATTCCGGCCCGAAGGTCAGCGTCTCGCCGCGATAGGCGGCGGCCGCCTCGGCAGTGGTGGTGGCGCGTGCAAGGGCCGCGATGCCCTCGATGCAGGCCAGTTCCATTTCCGAGTTGATGGTGGTCGCGCCCACATCCAGCGCGCCCCGGAAGATGAAAGGGAAGCACAGGACGTTGTTCACCTGGTTCGGGAAATCGCTGCGGCCCGTGGCGATGATCGCGTCGGGGGCGACGGCGCGGGCATCGTCGGGCACGATCTCGGGATTGGGGTTCGCAAGCGCGAAGATGATCGGGCGGGAGGCCATGCGGGCCACCATCTCGGGCTTCAGGACGCCGGGGCCGGACAAGCCCAGGAACAGGTCCGCGCCGTCGATCACCTCGCCCAGGGTCCGGGCTTCGGTGTCCTGGGCGAAGGCGGCCTTCTGGACGGTCATGTCCTCGACCCGGCCCTTGTAGACCAGCCCGTGGATGTCGCACAGCCAGACGTTCTCGCGCTTCACTCCCAGCTTCAGCAGCATGTTGAGGCAGGCGATCCCCGCCGCCCCGCCGCCGGTCGAGACGACCTTGATATCCTCGAACCGCTTGCCCGCGACATGCAGCGCGTTGGTGGCCGCCGCGCCGACGACAATGGCGGTGCCATGCTGGTCGTCGTGGAAGACCGGGATGTTCATGCGTTCGCGGCACAGCTTTTCGACGATGAAGCAGTCGGGGGCCTTGATGTCTTCCAGGTTCACCGCCCCGAAGGTGGGTTCCAGCGCGCAGACGATATCGGCCAGCTTCTCGGGGTCGGATTCGTTCACCTCGATGTCGAAGCAGTCGATATTGGCGAATTTCTTGAACAGGACCGCCTTGCCCTCCATCACGGGCTTGGAGGCGGCGGCACCGATATTGCCAAGGCCCAGAACGGCGGTTCCGTTCGACACCACCGCAACCAGATTGCCGCGCGAGGTATAGCGGCTGGCCGTGGCCGGATCGGCTTGGATCTCCAGGCAGGCCTCGGCCACGCCGGGGGAATAGGCGCGGCTCAGGTCGCGGCCGTTGGCCAGCGGTTTGGTCGCTCGGATCTCCAGCTTACCCGGACGCGGGAATTCGTGATAATCAAGCGCCTCTTGCCGGGCATTGTCCTGCCTGCGTTCTTCCATCTTTGTCCCCCTCAAAAGCGAATTAGTTGACCGTTAAACCATTTCCCCGGCGGGGAACAGAAGCCTTCGGCTTGCGTTAGCGGCAACCCTGCGCAAAACTGCCGCCACAGGATGAAGGAGCCGAGGATGTCGCTGCTGGATGCCGCCCGCGAGGTGCGCGAAATGGCCTATGTGCCTTATTCCCGGTTCAAGGTGGGTGCTGCCATCCGTGGCGCGTCGGGCGTCATCTATCGCGGCTGCAACGTGGAAAACGTGGCCTATCCCGAAGGCACCTGCGCCGAGGCCGGGGCGATTTCCGCCATGGTCGCAGCGGGTGAGACAGAGTTGATCGAGGTTGCGGTGATCGCCGACAGTCCTTCGCCCGTGCCCCCCTGCGGCGGCTGCCGGCAGAAGCTGGCTGAATTCGGCCGCCATGACACGCCCGTGCTGCTGGCAACGACGGACGGCGCGACACTGGCCACAACGGTGGGCGAGCTGTTGCCGGGGCGTTTCGACGCCGGGCACATGGTCAAGGCATAATGACCGATCCGCGCCCGGTGATCGCGGCGATCCGCGACGGTCGCGGCCTTGACGGGCCGGGTGCGGCACTGATCGCGCAGGGACTGGCGAACGGATCGGTCAGCGACGCGCAGGCGGGCGCCTTTGCCATGGCCGTCCTGGTCAAGGGCATAGGCGTGCCGGGGCGGGTGGCGCTGACGCGGGCCATGCGCGATTCGGGGCATGTGCTGCATTGGGATCTGCCGGGGCCGGTCGTGGACAAGCATTCCACGGGCGGCATAGGCGATGCGGTCAGCCTGGTGTTGGCGCCGTTATTGGCCGCGCGAGGGGTGTTCGTGCCGATGATCTCGGGGCGCGGACTGGGCCATACCGGCGGCACCCTGGACAAGCTGGAAGCGATCCCCGGATACCGCTGCGACCAGTCCGAGGACGATTTTCGCCGCATCGTCCGCACGGTCGGCTGCGCCATCGTCGCGGCCAGCGGCGATTTCGCCCCTGCCGACCGCAGGCTGTATGCGATCCGCGACGAATCCGCGACGGTGGAATCGATCGACCTGATCACCGCATCCATCCTGTCGAAGAAGCTGGCGGCGGGATTGCAGGCGCTTGTGCTGGATGTGAAAGCCGGGTCGGGGGCGTTCCTGCGCAAGGCCGAATCCTCGCAGCGGCTGGCGCAGGCCCTGGTGGAAACGGCCAATGGCGCAGGCTGTCCGACAGCGGCGCTGATCACCGACATGGACCAGCCCCTGGCCCGCAGCGCGGGAAACGCCCTGGAAATTGCCGAATCCATCCGGGTCCTGAAAGGCGAACCCGGCGCGCTGCGCGACCTGACCCTGGCGCTTGCGTCCGAGGTGTTGCGCCTTGCGGGGCAGGGGGACGAGGGGCTGGAAGACCTGCTGGATTCTGGCGCGGCGGCCGAGGTCTTCGGCCGCATGGTCGCCGCCCAGGGCGGCCCTGCCGATCTTCTGGACCGGCCTGACACGCATCTGGCCCCGGCGCCGGTCGTCCGCCCCGTCCCAACGCCCGAAGGCCGGATCGCCCAGATCGACGTCACCGCGCTTGGTCATGCCGTCGTGGCCCTTGGCGGTGGCCGCGTCCGCGCAGGAGAGGCGATCGACCCGCGCGTGGGCCTGTCCATGCTGGCGAAACTTGGCGATGAGGTCGGCCCCGGCCGCCCCCTGGCCCTGGTCCATGCCGCCGACGACACTGCGGCCGAGGTCGCCATTGCCGCCATCGCGGCCGCCTATCGGTTGGGAGAAGACGGCGTCCCTGGCCCCCTGGTTCGCGACAGGATCGCGCCGTGACGGACAGGCGCGCATTCCTGATCGTGATGGACAGCGTCGGTATCGGCGGGGCGCCCGACGCCGACCAGTTCTTCAACGACAGCCTGCCCGATACGGGCGCGAACACCGTGGCACATATCGCGCAGGCGCAGCCGCTGCACATGCCGAACCTGGCGCGGCTTGGCCTTGGCGCGGCGGTGCGTCTTGCGTCGGGGCAGGATGCGCCGGGGCTGATGGTGACTCCGCAGGGGCTGTGGGGTGCGGCCACCGAAATCTCGCGCGGCAAGGACACGCCCTCGGGTCATTGGGAGATCGCGGGCGTGCCGGTCCCATGGGATTGGCACTATTTTCCCGACACAACCCCCGCTTTTCCACCCGAGGTGACAGCCCGCATCTGCGATCTGGCGGGAACCGAGGGGATCCTTGCGAACTGCCACGCATCCGGCACGCAGGTGATCGAGGATTTCGGGACCGAGCATATCCGAACCGGCTGGCCGATCTGCTATACCTCGGTCGACAGCGTGTTGCAGATCGCCGCGCATGAGGATCATTTCGGCCTGGACCGCCTGATCGGGCTGTGCGAGGCGCTGGCGCCAACGCTGCACGCCATGCGCGTGGGCCGGGTGATCGCGCGGCCTTTCGTGGGCAATGCGCCCGGCGATTTCCGCCGCACAGGCAACCGCCGCGACTTCGCCATCGCGCCGCCGGGCCGCACGATCCTGGATATCGCCCAAGGGGCAGGGCGCGTGACCCATGCCATCGGCAAGATCGGCGACATCTTCAGCCATCGCGGCATCAGCCACCTGCACAAGGGCAAGTCCGACGCCGATCTTGCCGAACATCTGGTGCGCTTGGGACGCGAAGCCGAACCGGGCAGCCTGACATTCGCCAACTTCGTCGAATTCGACACGAATTTCGGCCATCGTCGCGACATTCCCGGCTATGCCGCGCAACTGGAATGGTTCGACGGGATTGCCGGGCGGTTCCTGGACATGTTGGGACCGGGCGATCTGGCGATCTTCACCGCCGATCACGGCAACGACCCATCCTGGCATGGCACCGACCACACCCGCGAACGCGTGGCGGTGCTGGGGCACGGCGTCGGCCCCCGCGACATTGGCTTGGTCGGCTTCAGCGACATCGGCGCCTCGGTCATGGCGCATCTGGGTTTGCCCGCGCCCGATCATGGAAGGTCGTTCCTGTGAAGAAGATAGAACTGCACCTGCATCTGGAAGGGGCCGCCCCGCCCGCCTTCATCCGTGGCCTTGCCGCCGAGAAGCATGCGGATCTGAGCGGCGTCTTCGACGAGCAGGGGAACTATTCCTATGACGGGTTCGACGGCTTCCTGCGTTGTTACGAAGCGGCAACCAGCGTGCTGCGGACGCCTCAGGATTTCGCCCGCCTTCTGGCCGAGGTTCTGGAACGATCTGCCGAACAGGGTGTGATCTATACCGAGCTGTTTGTCTCGCCCGAGTTCTGCGGCGGGGCTGACCTGTCAGCTTGGCGCGACTATCTGGCGGCCATGACCGAGGTCGCGGACAAGTCCCGGGCCCAAGGCATCGACAGCCGGGCGATCCTGACGGCGATCCGCCATTTCGGCCCGGATCGTGCCAGGAAGACCGCGATCTGCGCGGCGGAAACGGCGGGCGACTGGGTGACCGGCTTCGGCATGGGCGGGGCGGAAACCGTGGGCCGCGCGACCGATTATGCCTGGTCCTTCGACTGCGCGAAGGAGGCGGGCCTTGGCCAGACTTGCCATGCGGGCGAATGGCGCGGCCCCGACAGCATCCGCGATGCCTTGTCCCTCGGCTGCACCCGCATCGGCCACGGGGTCCGCGCGACCGAGGATTCGGCCTTGGTTCGCGACCTTGCCGACAAGGGGGTGACCCTTGAAGTCTGCCCCGGTTCGAACGTCGCGCTTGGCATCTATCCCGCCTGGTCCGGCCACCCGATCGCGCGGCTGGCCGACGCGGGGGTGCGCGTCACCGTATCCACCGATGATCCGCCCTTCTTTCACACGACGTTGCGGCATGAATACGACCGGCTTGCCGACGCCTTCGGTTGGGGCGATACGGAATTCGCCCAGATCAACCGCTGGGCCGCCGAGGCTGCTTTCTGCGACCAGGCGACCCGCGACCGGCTTTTGAAGGAGTTTCCGTGACCCAACAGCACCTGACCGTCATCGACCATCCCCTTGTCCAGCACAAGCTGACGATCATGCGCAAGAAGGACGTGTCCACCGCGGGCTTCCGCCGCCTGCTGCGAGAGGTCAGCCTGCTGCTGGCCTATGAGGTCACGCGCGAACTTGAACTGACCACCACCCGGATCGAGACCCCCGTCTGCGAGATGGACGCGCCCACGCTTGAAGGGAAAAAGCTCGCCCTGATCTCGATCCTGCGGGCGGGCAACGGCCTGCTGGACGGGATCCTGGAAATGATCCCCTCGGCCCGCGTCGGCTTCGTGGGTCTTTACCGCGACCCCGAAACGCTGCTGCCGGTCGAATATTACTGCAAGGTTCCCAAGGAACTGGACGCGCGACTGACCATCGTCGTCGATCCGATGCTGGCCACGGGCAATTCTTCGGTTGCTGCCATCGACATGCTGAAGGCGCGCGGGGCCACCAACCTGCGCTTCCTGTGTCTTCTGGCTGCCCCCGAGGGCGTCGAACGGATGCGCCAGGCCCATCCCGACGTGCCGATCTTCACGGCGTCCCTGGACGAAAGGCTGGACGATCACGGCTATATCGTGCCGGGCCTAGGGGACGCGGGCGACCGGATGTTCGGAACGAAGTAATCGCGTTAACCCGCCTTTCAGGCTTAGGGGCTATCTGTGATTCGTGGAAACGAATTGCGGGTGGCCGATGCGGGTCTTTGCTTGGATGGTGATGGCGGTTCTGCTGCCGGGGCAGGTCTTGGCCGCGCCCGAACCGCCTCCTCCCGGCGATTATCCGGGGGTGCAATACATCGACCGCAGCGGATGCGTCTTCGTCAAGGAGGGCACCGCATGGCTGCCACGGCTCGACAAGGAGGGAAGGGCGGTCTGCGGCTTTCCCCCCAGCCAGCCGGCCGAGGCAGCCGATGCGTCCGGAACCGTGCCGACCCCTGAGGAGGCGTTGACGGCGGTGCTGGCCGAGGGCTTGCGGTCCGGGGATCTGGCCGCAGGCGCGCCGCCCACAGCCTTGAAGGAAACCGCACCGGATCCTGCACAGGCGGAACTGGACAAGACCCTGGCCCAGCAGGTCGAACTTGAGGCGCGCCTGCGCAGCGCCATGGCGGGCCAAGCGCCCAACGGGCTGTGCGCGCGACTGGGCTATCGCCCTGCCGGCGACAAGACGCCGATCATCGGCGGTGACGTGACGCATGGTCTTTGCCCCGGCATGAAGGCCGACCCAGCGCCGGCAGTCGTGGCAGCAACGGTTGTCGAACCAAAGGCTGCCGCGGCATCGCCATCCGGCACCCGTCCGGCGAAGATGCCGCGAAAGGCAGAAGATCCTGCGCCAGCAAGGCGTCCCCAGGCAGACCCCACCCAGGGGGGCGCCAAGCCTGCGTCAGTTGTCGCGCGCCGTTCCGAACCGCCCCGGCCCGGTGCGCCCTTGGCCGAGATGATCCCCGCCAGTGCGCGCTATGTCTGGATCGGCACCTATGCGGACGAAGCCAATGCCCTTGCAGCCCTGCGGCGGTTGTCCAGCCTGGGTTATCGCACGGCGCAACGCAGCGAGAGGACGAATGACAAGGTGCGAAGGGAAATACTTGCCGGACCTTTCGCCGACCGGCAAGCGCTGGTCTCGGCCTTGGCGCGGCTGCGGGCGAACGGCTATCCCCGGGCAGTGGCGCGCTGACATCCGGACATGCAAAGGGGGCGCGAACGCCCCCGGAAATCCAAACAGTCTGGCCGTGATCAGGCGGCGCGACGGGTTTCAATCACGCGCGGCGCTTCCTCGCGGGTGAAATACGCGAACATCTGATCCAGCACGGCATCGGCCTGGGCCTGCAACTTGCGGGCGCTGATGCTAAGGGGTTGTGCGGTGTTCTGTGCCATTATCCTGTCTTCCATGGTCGGATTGATCCTCCCACGCAGACAGATAGGGTCGGTATGGCACAGTGTCCATTGCTGCGACGCAGCGTCAATCCTGCTTGCAATGCTGCCATGCAGCAGATGCATCAGCCGACTTGGACCATCCGGTGCTTCTTCTTGCCCACCGACACCTTCAGCCCCTCGCCGATCAGCGCGGCATCCACCGTCATCTGCGGATCGGACACGGCTTCGTTGTTCAGCCGCAGGCCGCCCTCGGCTATCAGGCGCTTGGCCTCTTTCCCCGAGGCGGTGATGCCCGTCTGGACCAGCAGTTGCGCCACCGTCATGCCGCCGGTCAGCGCGTCGGCCCCGATGGTCGCGACCTCGAGATCGCCGCCGGCGCCGCCCTGTTCGAAGACCTGGCGGGCAGTGGCCTCGGCACTTGCGGCGGCCTCGGCCCCGTGCAGCAGGGTGGTGACCTGGTTGGCCAGCAGAACCTTAGCCTCGTTGATCTCGGACCCTTGCAACGCGCCCAGGCGGTCGCATTCGCTGACCGGCAGTTCGGTGTAAAGCTTCAGGAAGCGGCCCACATCGGCGTCGGTGGTATTGCGCCAGAACTGCCAGAATTCATAGGGCGACAGCATCGCCCCGTTCAGCCAGACAGCACCTCCGGCCGACTTGCCCATCTTGCGTCCGTCGCTGGTGGTCAGCAGGGGCGAGGTCAGGCCCCAGATCACCGCGTCATCCACCCGGCGCGTCAGGTCGATGCCGTTGACGATGTTGCCCCACTGGTCCGACCCGCCCATCTGCAGCCGGCAGCCATAGCGGCGGTGCAGTTCCAGGAAGTCATAGGCCTGCAGGATCATGTAGTTGAATTCCAGGAAGGACAGCGACTGTTCGCGGTCCAGCCGGGACTTGACGGATTCGAAGGACAGCATCCGGTTGACGCTGAAATGCCGCCCGATGTCGCGCAGGAATTCCAGATAGTTCAGCCCGTCCAGCCATTCGGCGTTGTTCAGCATGGTGGCCCGGCCGTCGCCGTAATCCAGATAGCGCGCAAAGACCTGCTGCATCCCGTCGATGTTGGACTGGATCGCGTCCTCGGTCAGCAGGGGCCTTTCCTCGGACCGGAAGGATGGATCGCCCACCTTGGTCGTGCCCCCGCCCATCAGCGTGATCGGGCGGTTGCCGGTCTTCTGGAACCAGCGCAGCATCATGATGTTCAGCAGGTGGCCCACATGCAGCGACGCCGCCGTCGCGTCATAGCCGATATAGGCCGTGACCGGCCCGTCCAGCAGCGCCTGGTCCAGCGCCGCATAGTCCGTGCAATCGGCGACATAGCCGCGTTCGAACATCACGCGCAGGAAATCGGACTTGGGGCTGTGGGTCATCGGCTTTTTCCTTCTGATCGCCGGGGATATACCGGCTGGGGCAGGGAAGGAAAAGCGCGATGATCCGGGTTCTGGGAATGATGTCGGGCACCTCGATGGACGGGGTGGACGCGGCGCTGATCGAGACCGACGGCGTGCGGATCGGCGGTTTCGGCCGCAGCGCCTTTCGCGCCTATTCCGACAACGAATCGGCGGTGCTGCACGCCGCGCTTGGCCGCTGGCCCGGGGATGAAGGGGTCCAGGATGCGGCGGCGATCTCGGTCGAAAGCCATGCCGCGATGGCTGCCGACTTCCCTGAGGCCGACCTGATCGGCTATCACGGGCAGACGCTGGCCCATGATCCGCAGGGCCGGGGAACGCATCAGGCGGGCGACGGTGCCTGGCTTGCACGGCAGGTGGATCGCCCCGTCGTCTGGGACTTTCGCAGCGAGGATGTGCGGCGCGGGGGCGAGGGCGCGCCGCTGGCTCCCTTCTTCCACTGGGCCTGCGCCGCCTGGGCCGTGGGGCAGGGGCTGCTGCCCGCGCAGCCGGTGGCTTTCCTGAACCTGGGCGGGGTCGGCAACATCACCTGGGTCGATCCGCAGGCCGCCGCGCCGGAATGGCCGGGCGCCTGCCTGGCCTTCGACACGGGTCCCGCCAATGCGCCGCTGAACGACCTGATGCGCCGCAGGTTGCGCCAAAGCCATGACCGGGACGGCAGGCTTGCGGCATCAGGGACGGCGGACATGGGTATCGTCGCCGATTTCCTGCGCCACCCGTTCTTCGACCGGCAGCCGCCGAAATCGCTGGACCGCGACCAGTTCGCGGGCCTCGCGGGATCGGTCGAAGCGCTGCCCGATGCCGATGCCGCCGCCACGCTGGTGGCCGCGCTGGCGGGATCTGTCGCGGCGGGCTTTCGCTGGCTGCCGCAGATCCCCGCCACGGTGCTGGTCTGCGGCGGCGGGCGGCGCAACCCCGCGATCATGGCGCAACTGGCCCGGGTTCTGCCCTGCGCGGTGCAACCGGTCGAGGCCGCGGGCCTTGATGGCGACATGCTCGAGGCGCAGGCCTTCGGCTGGCTGGCCGCCCGCGTGATGCGCGGATTGCCCACGTCGGGGCCAACCACGACCGGCGTTCCCGCGCCCTGCTGCGGGGGTCGGATCAGTTATCCTCGGTTGCGGCACGATTTTTTCCGACGCGCCCTTGACGGGGACGATCGGTCTGCGTAAACCGCCCCTCACCCCGAAGGGCGATCTGTCGGGGTGGTGAGTGTGCGGTTGTAGCTCAGTTGGTTAGAGTACCGGCCTGTCACGCCGGGGGTCGCGGGTTCGAGCCCCGTCAACCGCGCCACACACACCATCGCCCATGAAATGCGCGGTTGTAGCTCAGTTGGTTAGAGTACCGGCCTGTCACGCCGGGGGTCGCGGGTTCGAGCCCCGTCAACCGCGCCATTTCCCTTCTTTTTCGCTCTAACATATCCGATGCTGGTCCGCTAAGACGTAACCCCGCTGGCGGAGGATTGCGAATGGACACTGGCATGACGGATCATGAGGATGCGACCGCGCTGATCACCCGGATGGGCAAGGCCGCGCGCGCGGCCGCGATAGAACTGGCCCAAGCCACGGCCGAACAGAAGCAAGCCGCCCTGATCGCCGCCGCGGACGCGCTGAGCCGGGACCAGGCCCGGATCCTGTCGGCCAATGACAAGGACATGCAGTTCGGCCGCGACAAGGGTTTGGCCGATTCGATGCTGGACCGTCTGCGCCTGGATCCAGACCGCCTGCGCGGGATCGAGGACGGGCTGCGCGCGGTGGCCGGGCAGCCCGATCCGGTGGGCGAGGTCGTGGCTGAATGGGACCGTCCGAACGGGCTGCACATCCAGCGGGTCCGCACCCCCATCGGGGTGATCGGCGTGATCTATGAAAGCCGTCCCAACGTGACTGCGGATGCAGGCGCGCTGGCGCTGAAATCCGGCAATGCCGTGATCCTGCGCGGCGGTTCGGAAAGCCTCCATTCCAGCCAAGCTATCCATGCCAGCATGGCAGAAGGTCTGCGCCAGGCGGACCTGCCTGAAACCGCGATCCAGCTTGTCCCGACCCGCGACCGGGCCGCCGTGACCGCGATGCTGCAGGCCCAGGGGCTGATCGACGTGATCATCCCGCGCGGCGGCAAGGGTCTGGTCGGACTGGTGCAGCGCGAGGCGCGGGTGCCGGTCTTCGCGCATCTGGAAGGGATCTGCCACGTTTATGTCGATGCCGCCGCCGATCCCGGCAAGGCGCTGAACGTGGTCCTGAACGCCAAGACACGGCGCACGGGTATCTGCGGGGCGGCCGAATGCCTGCTGATCGACCGCGCCTATTCCCAGGGTCCTGCCTTGATCCGGGCGCTGCTGGACGCGGGCGTCGAGGTCCGGGCCGAGGGCGAATTGGCCAAAATCCCCGGCACCGTCCCCGCCGAGCCGGACGATTTCGGGCGCGAGTTCCTGGACATGATCATCGCGACGCGGCTGGTGGACGGGGTGGACGATGCCATTGCCCATATCCGCCGCCATGGCAGCCAGCACACCGAATCGATCCTGACCGAAGACGACAGCGCGGCGCAGCGGTTCTTCGCGGGTCTGGACAGCGCGATCCTGATGCGCAACGCGTCCACCCAGTTCGCCGATGGCGGCGAGTTCGGCATGGGCGCGGAAATCGGCATCGCCACCGGCAAGATGCACGCGCGCGGCCCCGTGGGGGCGGAACAACTGACCAGCTTCAAGTATCTGGTGACCGGCGACGGCACGATCCGTCCATAAGGCGGATCAGAAGGCGATCTCGGCGCCTGTCTCGTCCACCTCCCAGGTCGGACGACGACGGGCCTCGGCCAAGGCTTCGGCCAGCAGGGGGAAATGGACTTCCGAGGGCAGGGGATTGCGCTGCCCCTCTCCGCCAAGCCAGGCCCACAGGGCTGGGTCCTGCTTGGTCCGGTCGGCTTCCGCAACCAGGCGCCAGCCCGCGGGACCGTGCAGCACCGTCACCTTGCCGCCCCAGGGCATCGCGGTTTCAAGGCACATCATCGCCAGCATGATCATCCGCATCTCGGCGCGCGGGAAATCCCCCTGGGCATCCAGTTGAACCTGCATCCGGCCCTGGGCCGAGAACCCATCCAGAAGCTGCGCCAGGCCCGCGCGCGAAATGCGCTGATCACCTTGGGCCTGGCCGAAGGCCACCCGGAAAATCTGGATCCGCGCACGGGCGGAGGACACGCTTTCCGTGATCAACTGCAGTTCGGGGCAGGCCGCGATGCCGGGGAAGTCGGGCGACATTTCCAGCAGTTCGACCCCGTTGCCGATGGCCCCCAGCGGCGAGACGAGATCGTGGCACAGCCGCGACCCCAGAAGCTGCGACAGCTCGCCCGCGGCAAGGCGCGTTGTATCAAGGGTCATGCGGCATTACCTTTCCGGTGGAACTGAAGGAGAGCCGCCGTGAACGAGATCCTGGAACCCGGAATGATCGTCCGCCATCCCGGCGCACCCGAATGGGGCGAGGGACAGGTGCAATCGCGCATCGGCGACCGCATCACGGTCAACTTCGCCGAGGCCGGCAAGCGGGTCATCGACGGAAGACGGGTTTCGCTGGACATCGTCTGGACACAGGGCAGCTAGAATGGTTCAGCGCCACGATTGCAACCTTTGATTGTTCCACGCAAGGCCTGACGCATGATAAAGCGAAGACCCCATCAACCTTGGCGGTGTTGCAAAGCCTTGGCACCCTGCCTAGAGAGAACGGGATGCCCATGACCAGCCCTGCCGCCCGCATGAAGACCGATCCGTCATTCTTCGACATCCGCCTGGCTGTGTCAGAACAGGATCTGCTGGCGGCGCAGCGCCTGCGCTATCGGGTGTTCATCGAGGAACTTGGCGGCACCGGACCATTCGTCGATCACGACAAGCGGCTGGAACGCGACGAATTCGACCCCATCGTGGACCATCTTTGCCTGATCGACAATCGCCGTTCGGCAAAGGACCTGGACCATGTCGTCGGGGTCTATCGTCTGTTGCCGGGGGATCGGGCCGCGAAGTTCGGGCGATTTTACTGCGATGCGGAATACGACCTGACGCCCTTGCGCGACTGCGGCCGCCCCGTGCTGGAACTTGGCCGGTCCTGCGTCGATCCGGCCAGCCGGGGCGGGTCGGGGATGTTCCTGATGTGGAATGCGCTTGCCGATTACGTCCTGGATCACGGGATCGAAATCCTGTTCGGCGTGGCCAGCTTTCACGGCACCGACATTCCGATGCTGGCGCCTTCGCTCAGCTGGTTGCACCACCATCACCTTGCGCCCGCAGAGTTGCGGCCCAGGGCGCTGCCTGCGGGTTATCACAGGATGGACCTGATCCCTGCCGACCGCCTCGACCGGCGAGAGGCGATGGCCGGGATGCCTGCGCTGATCAAGGCCTATCTTCGCTTGGGCGGGATGGTGGGCGAGGGTGCCTTCATCGACCGCGCCTTCAACACGACCGATGTGTTCCTGTTGATGGACACCGCCGTGATGTCGGACAAGCACCGGCAATTCTATGAAAGCCGCTGGCAGCCGCAATGACCCTTCCCCTGCGTGTCGATCCGGGACGGGCCGAGGCGACCTGGCGCGACGCGGTGCCTCCTCCTTCCGCGCCGCCGGCGGGTCTTCGCGACTGGCTGCGCGTCGCCCGACGCGGGGGCGGTGCTGTTCTGGTGCTGCTGGCAGGGGTGTTTCTGATCCTGCCGATGCGGGGGATCGAACGGCTGTTTCACGGCCGTCGTCGTCCTTGGACCGGGCGGCTTGTTCAGATGGTCTGCCGCCTGACGCTGGCCTGCATGGGCATTCGCCGGTCGTGCCGGGGGAAGCCGATGCGCGGCCCCGGCGCGGTGGTGGCCAATCATTCAAGCTGGCTGGACATCCTGGTGCTGAACGCGGCCATGCCGGTCTTTTTCGTCAGCAAGTCCGAGGTCGCGGGTTGGCCTGGCATCAACATCCTGACTCGCGTGACCGACACGCATTTCGTGGTCCGCGATCCCCGGCTGGCATCCGCACAGGCACGCGAATTCGCAGAGCGTGTCCATGCGGGCCACCGGCTGCTGTTCTTCCCCGAGGGCACCTCGACCGACGGGCAGCGTCTGTTGCCCTTCAAGCCGACCCTGTTCCAGGGCTTCCTGGACCCGGCATTGCCCGAAGGACTGGCGATCCAGCCGGTCAGCGCGCGGTATGAGGCACCGAGGGGCGCGGATCCGCGTTTCTATGGCTGGTGGGGCGACATGGACCTTGGACCGCATCTGCTGGCCGTGCTTGCGGCCAGGCGTCATGGGCGGGTGACGGTGGTTCTGCATGATCCGATCCCGGTCGCGGGACTGACGCGCAAGACCCTTGCAAGTGCCTGCGAGGATGCGGTGCGGCAAGGCCTGGCGATCTGATCGCTTGATCGGTCAGGCAGAACGACCATATCTTGTAGATCCGCCACTGTCCTGCCCCAAGAGGTCCGCCATGACCCGTTTCGCCGCACCCATTGCCGAACAGATCTGGGACATGAAATACCGCCTGAAGGATGCCCAGGACCGTCCGGTCGACCTGACGGTCGAAGACAGCTGGCGCCGCGTCGCCCGAAACCTTGCCAGCGTCGAGGCCAATCCGGCCGAATGGGAAGATCGCTTCTATGCCGCGCTCGAGGATTTCAGGTTCCTGCCTGCAGGCCGCATCCTGGCGGGGGCGGGCACGGGCCGGTCGGTCACGCTGTTCAACTGCTTCGTCATGGGAACCATCCAGGACAGCATGGGGGGCATCTTCGACGCCCTGAAAGAGGCTGCGCTGACGATGCAGCAGGGCGGCGGCATTGGCTACGATTTCAGCACCCTGCGTCCGAAAGGGGCCGAGGTGCTGGGGGTCGGGGCCGACGCCTCGGGTCCGTTGTCCTTCATGGACGTGTGGGATTCGATGTGCCGCACGATCATGTCGGCGGGGTCGCGGCGCGGTGCGATGATGGCCACCATGCGCTGCGACCACCCCGACATCGAGGATTTCATCGAAGCCAAGCAGGACAGCGCCCGGCTGCGCATGTTCAACCTCTCCGTTCTGGTGACCGATGCCTTCATGGAGGCCGTCAAGGCCGACGCTTCCTGGGATCTGGTCTTCGGCGGCAAGGTTTATCGGACAACCCGGGCGCGCGACCTGTGGAACCGGATCATGCGCGCGACCTATGACTATGCCGAACCGGGCGTCATCTTCATCGACCGCATCAACCAGCAGAACAACCTGCATTATGCGGAAACGATCAGCGCCACGAACCCCTGCGGCGAACAACCGTTGCCGCCCTATGGCGCCTGCCTGCTGGGGTCGATCAACCTGGCGCGGCTGGTCAGCGATCCGTTTACATCGGGGGCGCGGCTGGACATGGCGGCGCTTGACGATCTGGTCCGCGTGGCGGTGCGGATGATGGACAATGTGGTCGATGCCTCGCGCTTCCCGCTGCCCCAGCAGGCGGCCGAGGCGCAGGCCAAGCGCCGTATCGGCCTTGGCGTGACGGGGCTTGCCGACGCGCTGCTGATGCTGGGGCTGCGTTACGGCGCGGCGGATGCGGTGGACCAGACGCGCGACTGGATGAAGGCCATTGCGCGGTCGGCCTATCTGGCCAGTGCCGATCTGGCCCGCGAAAAGGGGCCTTTCCCGCTGTTCGACCGGGATGCCTTCCTGGCATCAGGGTTCATGCAGCGGATGGACGACGATGTCCGGCAGGCGGTGGCGCAGCACGGTATCCGCAACGCGCTGCTGACCAGCATCGCGCCGACCGGGACGATCAGCCTTTATGCGGGCAATGTCAGTTCGGGGATCGAGCCGGTCTTTGCATATGCCTATACCCGCAAGGTGCTGCAGAAGGACGGGTCGCGGACCGAGGAGGAGGTCGTGGATTACGCCGTCCAGATGTGGCGCGACATGCACGGCGACGCCCCCTTGCCGGATCACTTCGTGAACGCGCAGACCCTTGCGCCCCGCGATCATGTCGCCATGCAGGCGGCGGCGCAGGAATGGGTGGACAGCTCGATTTCCAAGACGATCAACTGCCCCGCCGACATATCCTTCGACGACTTCAAGGGCGTCTATCTGACCGCCTGGGAACTGGGCTGCAAGGGCTGCACGACCTATCGCCCGAATGACGTGACCGGCAGCGTCCTGTCGGTCAGCGAAAAGGCCGAAACCGTTCCGCAGGCCGATACCGGGGCCGATGTCGTCTATCTGACCCAGCCGCTGGATCGCCCCGCTGCGTTGGAAGGTGCGACCTACAAGCTGAAGTGGCCGGCCAGCGAACACGCGATCTATATCACCATCAACGACATCGTGCAGGCAGGTTATCGCCGCCCGTTCGAGATCTTCATCAACTCCAAGAACATGGAGCATTTCGCCTGGACGGTCGCCCTGACCCGCATGATCAGCGCCGTCTTCCGCCGCGGCGGCGACGTGTCCTTCGTGGTCGAGGAACTGAAGGCGGTCTTCGATCCCCGGGGTGGCGCATGGATGGGCGGACGCTATGTCCCCTCGATCCTTGCGGCCATCGGCGGGGTCATCGAGCGCCACATGGTCGCCATCGGCTTTCTGGCAGGCGAGGGGATGGGCCTGAAATCAGACCCTCATATCGAGGCCGTGGCGGTCGGCGAACGTCCGCTTGGCCCGGCCTGTCCGAATTGCGGTCAATACGGAATGCGGATGAACGAAGGCTGCATGACCTGTCCCCATTGCGGACATTCCAAATGCGGCTAGGGGTGTCGCCGGATCACAACCCGGATGCCGCCAGCGTCCCCGCGATCACGGGGGCCAGACGCGCGGCCCATTCGGCCTGACCGGCCTTGTCCGTGATGAGGTCGTTGCGGACTTCGACCAGGATGTTGGGGCGGGCATGGCGCAGGGCGTGGCGGTCGATCGAGTCACCCTCGAGGTGGCCGTCATAGGGCTGGTTTTCCCCGGTGATCCAGCCCATCTGGCGACAGGCCTGCACCAGGGGCGCACCCAGCCGCACATCCCGATAGGAATAAAGAATCCCCACCTGCCAGGGACGCCGGGGACGGCCCCGCAATTGCGGGGTAAAGCTGTGGATCGCGCAGATGCAGCGGTCGGGATGACCATCCGCAAGCCTGGCAAGGGCGGTGTGATAGGGGCGGTGCAGGCGGTTCAGGCGACGTTCGCGCTCGGCCGCGTCGGCGTTCTTGTTCGCCGGAATGACCGTGCCGTCATAAAGCCGCATCAGCAGGGTCGGGTCGTCCTCTCCCCGGTTGGGGTCGATCACCAGGCGCGAGAAATCGGAAAAGATCGCGGGCGCGTCCATCAGGACCGCCAGCTTCGACGCCAACCCGGCCGCGCCCACGTCATAGGCGATGTGGCGGGCCATGTCTTCGGGGGCGATGCCCAGGTCGCCGCCCCCCACCCAGGCAGGCACCCGGTTCGTCGCGTGGTCGCAGGTGATCAGCCAGCGGGACGGGCGATCCTCGCCTTCAATCCAGAAGGCGCGTTCTGTCATGGGTCGGTCATCCTTCATCTTGGTGATTGTCTATGCCATGCTTTCACCGGACGCCAGTTGCAGCCTCGGGCGATCTGGATCATAGTTAGCGCAAACGGAAGAAGGGCGCCGGAATGAGACGACACCGCAACGTGAAGATCGTGGCAACGTTGGGACCCGCTTCCTCGACCCGCGACATGATCCGTTCGTTGTTCGAAACAGGCGCCGACGTCTTCCGCCTGAACATGAGCCACGGCAGCCATGAGGACCACCGCGCCCGCTATGACGCGATCCGCGCGGTCGAGGCGGAAACCGGACGTCCCATCGCCATTCTGGCGGATTTGCAGGGGCCGAAGCTGCGGGTGGGCCAATTCACCGCAGGGGCCTGCGATCTTGAGGAAGGAAACCGCTTCCGCTTCGATCTGGACCCCGCGCGTGGCGATTCCCGCCGCGTGCAGTTGCCCCACCCCGAGATTTTCGCGGCCCTGGTGCCCGGCAGCAACCTGCTGGTCAACGACGGCAAGATCCGTCTGCGCGTCGATGAATGCGGCCCCGATTTCGCCGAATGCACCGTGACGGTGGGCGGCACCATCAGCGACCGCAAGGGCGTGAACGTGCCGGATGTGGTGCTGCCCCTGGCGGCGCTGTCGGACAAGGACCGTGCGGATCTGGAATTCGCCTGCGAACTGGGCGTCGATTGGCTGGCGCTGTCCTTTGTCCAGCGGGCCGCCGATGTCGAGGAGGCGCGCGAGCTGGCCAAGGGCCGCGCCGCGATCCTGTCCAAGATCGAAAAGCCTGCCGCCGTCGATGCATTCGAGGAAATCCTTGCCGTGTCCGACGGCATCATGGTGGCGCGCGGCGATCTGGGCGTGGAACTGCCGATCCATTCCGTCCCGCCGATCCAGAAACGGCTGGTGCGTCGGTGCCGGTCGGCCGCCAAGCCGGTGATCGTTGCCACCCAGATGCTGGAATCCATGATCGAAAGCCCGATGCCCACGCGGGCCGAGGTCAGCGACGTCGCCAACGCCATCTACGAAGGCGCCGACGCCGTGATGCTGTCGGCCGAAAGCGCCGCCGGTGCCTATCCCATCGAGGCCGTGCGCACCATGGACAGCGTCGCGCGCTCGGTCGAGGCTGACAGCAACTATCGCGCCATCATCGAGGCCTCGCGCCAGAACAAGCTGCACACCGTGGCCGACGCCATAGTGACCGCGGCGCGCGAAATCGCCGAGACGACCGACATCGCGGCGATCTGCGCCTTCAGCCAGTCCGGCAAGACGGCCAGCCTGGTCGCCCGCGAACGGCCGCGTGTGCCGATCATCGCGCTGACCCATGTCGAATCGGTCCTGCGCCGCATGTGCCTGACATGGGGGACGCATTGCGTGATCACGCCGCAACTGGGCCGCTTCAAGGAGGCGGTGGTCAACGCCACCCGCGCCGCGCGCGAATTTCACTTTGCCGATGAAACCCGGCAGGTCGTGGTGATCGCGGGCGTGCCCTTCAACGTGCCGGGCAGCACCAACATCGTGCGGATTGCGCCCTGCGACGAACGCTTGATCTTCGCATCCGATCCAGAATAAGCCCGGTGGACGTCAACAAGTCCGGGGACATCCATGTCTGATCTTCTGCTGCTGGGCGGCATCGCGCTGTGCCTGATTTCGGTCCTTGTCGCCGTCGTGCAGCTTTTGCGGACGCAGCCCCCGCGCGCGGCGGCGATCCTGCTGGTGTTGGGGATCGCCGCGATCTTCGCCGCCGCCTATCTGTCGCCGCAGCCCTTCACGCTGGAACAGATCCCGCAGGCTTGGGCGCGCGTCACCGGCGGCACCACCGCGCCGTAACCCCTTGCCAAACAAGCCAGGCGCGCTTATACGGCGCGCTTCCTACCCGTGCGGCCGGCCACGATGGCATTGCCGAGTCGCGCGTTCACTCTGATCCAAGGAGACAAAAATGCCGAAGATGAAGACCAAGTCGGCCGCCAAGAAGCGGTTCTCGTTCACGGCCGGGGGCAAGGTGAAATCCGCCCAGGCCGGCAAGCGCCACGGCATGATCAAGCGCACGACGAAGTTCATTCGCGATGCGCGCGGCACCACCGTCCTGTCGGACGCGGATGCCAAGATCGTCAAGAAATACATGCCCTACAACCGCTGATCGCGAGGACTGAACAATGGCACGAGTTAAATCCGGCAAGGTCACCCACGCCCGCCACAAGAAGGTTCTTGACGCGGCGAAAGGCTATTACGGCAACCGTTCGCGCAACTTCCGCACCGCCACCCAGGCCGTGGACAAGGCGAACCAGTACGCAACCCGCGACCGCAAGACCCGCAAGCGCAACTTCCGCGCCCTGTGGATCCAGCGCATCAACGCCGCCGTCCGTCTGGTGGATGCGGAAATGACCTATTCGCGCTTCATCAACCTGCTGGCGAAAGCCGGGATCGAGGTTGACCGCAAGGTTCTGGCCGACCTGGCCGTGAACGAGCCCGAGGCTTTCGGCGCGATCGTGGCACAGGCGAAAGCCGCCGCCTGATCCGCTGCAACAGCGACAGTGACATCGACAAGGCCGGTGCAAGGCGCACCGGCCTTTTTCATGGGCGCCATTGTTTCGGGGCCGGGCGCTTCCTATCCTTTCAGGATGAACATCCGAACGCCGCCCGTCCGCAGCCGGGAACCCGTCAAGGTCGCGCTTGCCCGGCAGCCGCTGGGTATTCTCGGCACTGCGCTGACCGCGCGACGGAACCTGCTGGAACTGATCCCGCAGATCGCCACCCGCCAGCCGATCGTGTCGGGCAAGACGGGGGTTCGGTTCCACATGGTCATGGACCCGCTGACGCTGCGCCACATCCTCAAGGACCGGGTCGAGGATTACCCGAAGTCCAATGTCACCAAGCTGATCCTGGAACCTGCCATCGGCGACAGCCTGTTCATCGCCGAAGGTGCCCAGTGGCGGTGGCAACGCCGCGCCGTGGCCCCCGCCTTCGCCCTGCGCCATGTCGAGGCGCTTGGCCCGGTCATGACGGCCGCGGCCGAAGTCTCGTCCCGTCGCCTTGCAGACGCGCGCGGCCCGGTGGATCTGTTCGCCGAAACAGTCGCCGCGACCTTCGAGGTGATTTCGGATGTCACGCTGTCCGGGGACCGTGCCTTTGACCGCGAGGCGGTCCATGGCGCCATCGACAGCTATATCGCGCAGACGGCCAAGGTGTCCCTGCTGGACGTGATGGGGCTGCCGGGCTGGATCCCGCGTCCGGGGCGCATCTTTTCCCGGTCCGACCTGGGGCGGATGAAGTCGGTCGCGGATCGCGCCATCAACGCCCGCGCCGCATCGCCAAGGGTCGAGGGCGCGCCCGATCTGCTGGATCTGCTGCTGGATGCGGCCGACCCGGAAACCGGCCGCGCCATGACGCGCGACGAGTTGCGCGACAACCTGCTGACCTTCATCGTCGCCGGGCACGAGACGACGGCCCTGACCCTGGCCTGGGCGCTGTATCTCTGCGCCTTCGACCCCGACATCCAGGACCGCGCTGCGGCCGAGGCGCAGGCGGCCCTGGGCGACCGGGCCGCGACGGCCGCCGACATGCCGCGACTGCCGCTGATCCAGCGCATCGTGTCCGAGGCGCTGCGGCTTTATCCCCCCGCCGCCTTCCTGTCGCGCACGGCGCAGGTCGCCGATCGCCTTTGCGGGCGCGAGGTGCTGCCCGGCGATACCGTGATGCTGCCGATCTATGCACTGCACCGCCATCACCTGCTGTGGGATCGTCCCGACACCTTTGACCCGGACCGCTTCCTAACGACGCCCGACCGCTATGCCTATCTGCCCTTCGGTGCAGGGCCGCGCATCTGCATCGGCGCCAGCTTCGCCATGCACGAGGCCGTCATCATCCTGGCCACCTTGCTGGCCCGCTTCCGCTTCAGCGCGATCCCCGGCCGCAACCCCCAGCCGCGCATGATCCTGACACTGCGCCCGCACGGGGGCGTCTGGCTGAAGGTCGCGCCGCGATAGGCGCGCGTGCAACACTTCCCCAACCAAACCGTTAGGCCCTGAGGCGGACAGATCACGCGGGTGTTACACCCCTAGTGATTGAGGAAGCAGGAGCGCGGCCATGAACACCATCATCGATTTTCTGAACAACATCTTCTGGGGCTATATCCTGATCTATGGGCTGATCGCGGTGGGCATCTATTTCACCGTGTCGCTGGGCTTCATCCAGTTCCGCCACTTCCCCGAGATGTTCCGCTGTGTCACCGGATCCCGTTCGGGGGACCGAGACGGCATCTCGCCCTTCCAGGCGCTGACCGTGTCGCTGGCAAGCCGGGTCGGCACGGGCAACATCGCGGGCGTGGCGGTGGCCCTGACCCTGGGCGGGCCGGGGGCGATCTTCTGGATGTGGGTGGTGGCGACGGTAGGCATGGCGACGGCCTATGCGGAATCGACGCTGGCACAGCTTTACAAGGTCCATGGGCCCGACGGCATGTATCGCGGCGGCCCCGCCTTCTATATCGCCAACGGCCTGCGCCAGCCCTGGCTTGCGGCGGTCTTTGCCGTCGCGCTGATCCTGGCCTTCGGGATGATCTTCAACGCCGTCCAGGCCAATTCGATTGCCGAGGCCATCGAAGGCGCCTTCGGGGTCGAGAAATGGATCGTCGGCCTTGGGGTCGCGGCGCTGACGGCGGTCATCATCTTCGGCGGCATCCCGCAGATCGCCCGGTTTGCGGAATTCGTGGTGCCCTTCATGGCGGGCGCCTATCTTCTTGCGGCGATCATCGTCATCATCCTGAACCTGTCCGAAGTGCCGGGCGTCCTTTGGGCGATCATTGCCAATGCCTTCGGCCTGCAAGAGGCCGCCTGGGGCGTGACCGGCGGCGTCATGGCGGCGGCGCTGAACGGCATCAAGCGCGGCCTTTTCTCGAACGAGGCGGGAATGGGCTCGGCCCCCAACATCGCGGCGGTGGCGGTGCCCGACCCTCACCACCCGTCCAGCCAGGGCTTCGTGCAGGCCTTGGGGGTGTTCATCGACACGATCCTGGTCTGCACTGCGACCGCCGTCATGATCCTTCTGTCGGGCGCGATCCCTTCGGCCGAACTGACCGGGACGGCCCTTACCCAAAGCGCGCTGACCGAGCATTTCGGGTCTTTCGGAGGCGTCTTCGTGGCCATCGCGATCTTCTTCTTCGCCTTCACCTCGATCATCGGCAACTACAGCTATGCCGAGAACTCGGTCGTCTATCTGGGCGGCGGCAGGACCGGCATCCTCGTGCTGCGCTGTGTCGCGCTTGCGATGGTGGTTTGGGGGTCGATCCAGGCCGTGACGACGGTCTTCAACTTCGCCGATGCCAGCATGGGCCTGATGGCGACGATCAACCTGATCGCCATCGTGCTGCTGTCCCGCACGGTCATCCGGGTCACCCGCGACTATGTGGCGCAACTCAAGGCGGGCCGGCAGCCGACCTTCCACATCGGCGACCATCCCGGCTTGGAACAGGGCGTCAATCGCGACATCTGGAAATGACCCTGCCGCCTTGGCCGCCCAGCCTGCGGCCAAGGCTTTTCCCCCGTCGTCACAAATGCTAACGCAAGTCCCGACAAGGACGAGGCATGACGATGGACGACCTGACCCCCCTCCGCCAGCAATGGCTTGACCGGATCAACGGCGCGACCGACCCCGCCGCCATCGAGGAGGTGCGCCTTGCCGCCCTTGGCAAGAAGGGCGAGATCAGCCTGAAGATGCGCGAACTGGGCCGCATGTCGCCCGAGGAACGCCAGACCACCGGGCGTGCCCTGAACGAATTGCGAGACGAACTGGACGCGGCGCTGCGCGCCCGCAAGCTGTCGCTGGAAGACGCCGCGCTGGAGGCGCGTCTGGCCGGCGAATGGCTGGACGTGACGCTGCCCGGCCGCCCGCGCCCGCAGGGGACGATCCACCCGATCAGCCAGGTGACCGAGGAAGTGACCGCGATCTTCGCCGACATGGGATTTTCCGTGGCCGAGGGTCCGCAGGTCGAATCCGACTGGTATAATTTCGATGCGCTGAACATCGCGCCCGAACATCCCGCGCGCCAGGAACACGACACCTTCTTCATGCACCGCGCGCCCGGCGACAACCGCCCGCCGCATGTGCTGCGCACCCATACAAGCCCTGTCCAGATCCGCGCCATGCAGGAACAGGGCGCGCCGATCCGCGTGATCTGCCCCGGCCGCGTCTATCGCATGGACATGGACCAGACCCACACGCCGATGTTCCACCAGGTCGAGGGGCTTGCCATCGACCGCGACATCTCCATGGCGCAACTGAAGTGGACGCTGGAGGAATTCTGCCGCGCCTTCTTCGAGGTGGGCCAGGTCGAACTGCGCTTTCGCGCCAGCCATTTCCCCTTCACCGAACCCTCGGCCGAGGTGGATATCCGCTGTTCCTGGGAAGGCGGCCAGTTGAAGATCGGCGAGGGTGACAGCTGGCTGGAAATCCTCGGTTCCGGCATGGTCCACCCCAAGGTCCTGCGCGCGGGCGGCATCGACCCCGACCAGTGGCAGGGCTTCGCCTTCGGCATGGGCATCGACCGGATCGCCATGCTGAAATACGGCATCCCCGACCTGCGGGCCTTCTTCGAGAGCGACCTGCGCTGGCTGCGGCATTATGGGTTCGCAGCGGGGGATGTGCCGAGTGTGGCGGGCGGGCTGAGCCGGTAACGATCGGCCCGGTCTGCATCTTGCGTCATCGAGGTAATAAGAAAGGTGCGTGCAAGCACGCACCCTACAAGAAGCGGATCTTACATAGGGTGCGTGCTTGCACGCACCGCTTCCATGTCCGCTATCGCCCCAGCCTTACCACATTCCCTGCGCTCGTGATCTCCACCGCCACGATCCGCGACAGCTGCACCGACGACAGCGACATCGCTGCCGTGATGTCGTCAACGCCTGGGCGGGCGGGCAGGGCGGCTGCGCTGCCCGGCGCGGGCGGGACGCCCACCAGCCGCAAACGCAGCACCCCATCGGCATCGGGCGAGATGCGGTCGCCCGGCATGGGACGCGCGGTGACAAGCGCGACCGAGGAATAGCCGCGCACCGGCGCAAAGCCGTTCACGACCAGCAGCCGGCCTTCGTTCAAGGGCTCCCACCGGGCGGCGGTGATCTGGGGGATGTCGGGGCGGTTGTCTGACACCTCGGCATAGCCGCCCTCGGGTTCCAGGGTCCGGGCCGGCGCCTCGCCCCAGGACAGGGGGTTCCACCTGCTGTCGCCAAGCCGCCCGCAACCGGTCACGGCCAAGGCGGCGATCAGCAGGGGCGCGGTCAGTTTGCTCATGTCACCATCCCTCGGGCATTTTCGGTTTGTTAGGCGAAATCGGATGCGGGATAAAGGCACTTTGACCTTGCCCGCCCGCCGCGTTAACCACAGGGCAAAAGGACCGTGCCATGGCAACCCAAGCCTTCGAAGACATCGCCGAAACCTTCGACTTCCTGGACGACTGGGAAGACCGTTACCGCCATGTGATCGAACTGGGCCGCGCCATGCCGCCGATGGATCCGGCGCTGCAGGTTCCCGCCACCAAGGTCGAGGGTTGCGCCAGCCAGGTCTGGATCATGCCCCGGATCGAGAACGGGCGCTTCGATTTCCAAGGCGACAGCGATGCGATGATCGTGCGCGGGCTGATCGCGGTGCTGCACGCGCTTTATTCCGGCGTCCCGGTGGCCGAGGTGGGCCGGATCGACGCGCAGGCCGAACTGGCGCGGCTGGGCCTGGACGAACACCTGTCCTCGCAGAGGTCGAACGGGCTGCGGGCGATGATCCAGCGAATCAGGCAGCTTTCCGCCGACGCAGCGTGATCCAGCCTCCGCCCAGCACGCGGGTGCTGTCGGGTTCATAGAAGACGCAGGCCTGGCCGGGGCTGACGCCTTCCTCGGCGTCCAGCAGTTCGACCTCCGCCCGTGTGGCGTCGATGGGTCGCAGGATCGCAGGGCGCGGGGGGCGGGTCGACCGGATGCGGACCATCACCGGGATCTCGCCCGCGAAGGGCTGATCGCCCAGCCAGTTCACTTCGCTGATGGGCACGACCGTCGTCGCAAGCGCCGATTTCGGACCGACCACCACGCGCCGCGCATCGGGATCCAGCCGCACGACGTAAAGCGGATCGCCCAGGCCGCCGATCCCAAGCCCGCGCCGCTGGCCGATCGTATAATGGATGACGCCCTTGTGCCGGCCCAGGACATTGCCGTCCATGTCCACGATCTCGCCCGGTTCGGCCGCATTGGGGCGCAGCTTCTCGATCACGGCGGCATAGTTGCCGTTGGGCACAAAGCAGATGTCCTGGCTGTCGGGCTTGTCAGCCACCGCCAGGCCGTATTCGGCCGCCAAGGCGCGCGTTTCAGCCTTGCTTTCCAGATGGCCCAAAGGAAAGCGCAGGAAATCAAGCTGTTCCTGCGTGGTCGAGAACAGGAAATAGCTTTGATCCCGGTTCGGATCCGCAGCCATGTGAAGCTCGGCCCGCGCCGCGCCGTCCTTGCGCTGGATATAGTGGCCGGTCGCCATGCAGTCGGCATCCAGGTCGCGCGCAGTTTCCAGCAGGTCGCGGAACTTGACGCGCTCGTTGCAGCGGATGCAGGGCACGGGCGTCGCGCCCGCCAGATAGGCATCGGCGAATTCGTCGATCACCGATTCGCGGAACTTGTTCTCGTAATCCAGGACATAGTGCGGAAAGCCCATACGTTCGGCCACGCGCCGCGCGTCATGGATGTCCTGGCCCGCGCAGCAGGCGCCCTTTTTCGCCAGGGCCGCACCATGGTCGTAAAGCTGCAAGGTGACGCCGATCACGTCATAACCCTCGGACTTCAGCTTGGCGGCCACGACCGAACTGTCCACGCCGCCCGACATGGCGACGACCACCCGGGTCTGTGCGGGAGCCTTCGGGAAGCCGAGGCTGTTCAGCAAGGTGTCGCGCGCCGGGGCGCGGTGATGGAGGGTCATGGCGGATCCGATGGAAAACAATTGCGTCGAAATATAGGCAAATGCTGTCTATTCTCAAGCAGGCGAAGCCAGAAAAACCTGCCACCTTCAACGGGGCCTTAATGGGATCCGGGACAATGTCCTTCGCAAGCGACATAGGACAGGTGGGATGTTCTTGAAGAAAACCGACACGCCTCGCACCGTGACATTGCCGGATGGCAGGATCCTGACCGTGGCCGACCTTCCGCCCGACAACACGCGTTGGGTGGCCAGCCGCAAGGAAACCGTCGTCAACGCCGTGGTCCATGGGCTGATCACGAAGGAGGAGGCCCTTCGACGCTATGGCCTGTCGGATGAGGAATTCGACAGTTGGGCGCGTGCCATGCAGGTTCATGGGCTGGACGCCTTGAAAATCACTGCGATCCAGCGATTTCGACAACCATAAGTTGCTCCAGATCAATTACCGGATCATGGTAACAACATATTAACCTTATAGGTTGATGGTTGATCGTAGCGAATACCAGAATCGGGGCTTACATTCATGAGAATTCTGTTGGTTGAGGATGATCCCAGCACGGCTCGGGCCATCGAATTGATGCTGACTGCCGCCAGCTACAATGTCTTTCGAACCGATATGGGCGAGGAGGGGATCGACCTTGCCAAGCTGTATGATTATGACCTGATCCTTCTGGACCTCGATCTGCCCGACATGCACGGGATGGAGGTTCTGCGCCATCTGCGCCTTGCGCGTGTCGATACGCCGATCCTGATCCTGACCGGCTCTGACGATACCGAAAGCAAGCTGCGGGGCTTTGGCTTCGGCGCCGACGATTACATGACCAAGCCCTTCAACCGCGAGGAATTGCAGGCCCGCATCCAGGCGATCATCCGCCGGTCCAAGGGCCACAGCCAGGCGATCATCAAGACCGGGGAAATCGTGGTGAACCTGGATGCGCGTACGGTGCAGGTCAAAGGCAAGGCCGTGAACCTGACCGGCAAGGAATATCAGATCCTGGAACTTCTCAGCCTTCGCAAGGGCACGACGCTGACAAAGGAAATGTTCCTGAACCATCTTTACGGCGGGATGGACGAACCGGAACTGAAGATCATCGACGTCTTCATCTGCAAGTTGCGCAAGAAGCTGTCCGAGGCCATCGGGGGTGACAGCCATATCGAAACCGTCTGGGGCAGGGGCTATGTCCTGCGCGAGCCTGCGCCCAATGCCGAACGTCTGGCGATCGGCGCCTGAAAGGGCGGCTGCTGCAGGAAGCTGGCGGCAGCCCCTGTAAAACCCTTCGCCGAACGTCGTATAGAACGGACGAACGGAAGGCGGAGACAGCGATGACCGATGGAAAGCAGGATGACGGCGCGGCGCGGCCGGATGTGGCCGCGCTTGACGAGCAGCGCGCTGGCGATGAAATCGCCGACCTGTCGGCTCGGATCGCCCAGGCGAACGAGGATTATCACGTCAAGGACGCACCGGTCCTGTCGGATGCGGAATACGACGCGCTGAAGCAGCGGTTGCTGGCGCTGGAGCGTGCCTTCCCACAGCTTGCCCGGCCCGACAGCCCCAGCCAGGCGGTCGGGGCCGCCCCGGCAGAGGGGTTCGGCAAGGTCGTCCATGCCCAGCGGATGATGTCGCTGGAAAACGGCTTTGCCGACGCAGATGTAACAGATTTCGTTTCCCGCATCCGCAGCTTCCTGGGTCTGCGGGATGGCGATCTGGCCTTTACCGCGGAACCCAAGATCGATGGCCTTTCGCTGTCCCTGCGCTACGAAGATGGCATTCTGGTCCAGGCCGCGACCCGCGGGGACGGCGCGGTCGGGGAAAACGTCACAGCCAACGCCCGCACCATCGCCGATATTCCCCACCAACTGACGGGTGCCCCGGCCATTCTGGAAGTGCGGGGCGAGGTTTACATGAGCCATGCCGATTTCCAGCGCCTGAACGCGGCAGAAGGAGGGCGGGTCTTCGCCAATCCCCGCAACGCCGCCGCCGGGTCGTTGCGCCAGATCGACCCTGATGTGACCGCCTCGCGTCCCTTGCGGTTCTTTGCATATGGGTGGGGCCAGCTTAGCCAGGCACTGGCCGATACGCAGATGGAAGCGGTCGAACGGCTGGCCGCCCTGGGATTTCGGACGAACCCCCTGACGCGGCTTTGCCATGATGCCGGTCAGATGCTGGCCGTCTGGGCCGAGATCGAACAGCAGCGTGCGACCCTGGGCTATGACATCGATGGGGTCGTCTACAAGGTCAACGACCTGTCCTATCAGACACGGCTGGGTTACCGCTCGACCACGCCGCGATGGGCGCTTGCGCACAAGTTCCCGGCCGAGACGGCTTGGACGCGGCTGGATCGGATCGACATCCAGGTCGGCCGCACGGGGGCGCTGTCGCCCATCGCACGGCTGGAGCCTGTCACGGTCGGCGGCGTGGTCGTTTCCAACGCGACCCTGCACAATGAGGATTACATCGCCGGTCGCGACAGCAGCGGCGCGCCCATCCGTGAGGGGCGCGACATCCGCGAAGGCGACTGGGTCAAGATTTACCGGGCAGGGGACGTGATCCCCAAGATCGCCGACGTCGATCTGTCGCGCAGGCCCGCAGACAGCCAGCCCTATCGCTTTCCCGAAACCTGCCCCCAATGCGGATCCGACGCGATCCGCGAACCGGGCGATTCCGTGCGCCGCTGCACCGGCGGCCTGGTTTGCCCTGCCCAGGCGATCGAGAAGCTGAAGCATTTCGTCAGCCGCGCGGCCTTCGACATCGAGGGCCTGGGCGCCAAGCAGATCGAGATGTTCTTTGCCGATCCCGCCCTGCCGATCCGCGAACCTGCCGACATCTTTACCCTGGCCGACCGGGACGCCCGCAATATCGCAAGGCTGAAGAACCGCGAGGGGTTCGGTGCCCGGTCGGTCGAAAAGCTGTTTGCCGCGATCGAGGACAAGCGCCGCATTCCCCTGGAACGGCTGATCTTTGCCTTGGGCATCCGCCATGTGGGCGAGGTTGCGGCAGGGATCCTTGCCCGTCATTTCGGAACCTGGGACGCCTTGCTTGCCGCCGTGGATGGCGCCGCGCATGAACCGGCCTTTGCGGCCGACGACAAGGCGCGTCGGATGGCCTTGGCCGACAGCCCGCATTGGGCCGAATTGACCACGATCAACGGCATCGGCGCCGTGCTGGTCCAGTCGCTTGTCACCACCCTGACCCAGCCGGCCGAACGCGCCAGCATCGACCGTCTGATCGGGCAGATCCAGGTCATTCCCGCCACGGCCCGCCAGGTCCAGCAAACCGCGATCAGTGGCAAGACCCTGGTTTTCACCGGCACCCTGGAACGCATGACGCGGGCCGAGGCCAAGGCGCGGGCCGAGGCCATGGGCGCCAAGGTGGCAGGCTCGGTAAGCGCCAAGACCGACCTTCTGGTCGCCGGGCCGGGCGCCGGGTCGAAGGCGGCGAAGGCTGCGGAACTGGGCGTGACCGTCATCGACGAGGATGAATGGCTGCGCATCGCGGGCGGGTCATGACGCAGCCCAAGGGGCGCCCCCCGGCGCTGTTTCCGCTGTTCGCGGCCATCGACACGCTGCCGGGCGTGGGTCCGAAAAGCCGCGAGGCCCTGGCGCAGATGGGGATCGAACGACCGCGCGACCTGATCTTGACGCTGCCTGCCAGCGGCATCACCCGCCGCCGGATTGCCCGCATCAGCGATGCCCGGCCGCCCGAGGTCGTGACCATCGCCGTCACGGTGGGCCGCCATCATCCGCCCGCCGTCAAGGGCCGCCCCTGGCGCGTCCATTGCAGCGACGGCGTTGGCGACCTGACGCTTGTCTTCTTTCACCCGCGCAAGGAATGGATCGAAAGCCAGCTTCCCACCGGCGCGCGCCGCGTCGTCAGCGGCAAGATCGAGCTGTTCGACGGGTTGGCCCAGATGGTCCATCCCGACCATGTCCAGCGAGAGGACGAACCACCCCTGCCGGAGTTCGAGGCCATCTATCCCCTGACCTCAGGACTGACGCGCAAGGTCATGGTCAAGGGCATCGAGGCCGCGCTGACCCGCCTGCCGCCCATGCAGGAATGGATCGACCCGCAGTTGATCGCCCAACGGGGCTGGCCCGATTTTGCGGCGGCATTGCAGGCTGCGCATGATCCCCGGTCGGTGCGCGACCTGTCGCCCGATGCGCCTGCGCGAGCGCGCTTGGCCTATGACGAGTTTCTGGCCCATCAGATGACGCTTGCCCTGGTTCGGCGTGAAAAGCGGCGGCTGAAAGGACGGCCCAGCGGGGGTGACGGGCGGTTGCGGCGCGCGGTGCTGGATCATCTGCCCTGGCCTCCGACCGGTGCCCAGATGCGCGCGGTCCGGGACATCGCCGCCGACATGGCCAGCGACCGGCGCATGAACCGGCTGCTGCAAGGCGACGTGGGGTCGGGCAAGACCCTGGTCGCGATGTTGTCAGCCCTTGTCGCGGTCGAGGCGGGCGGGCAGGCGGTGCTGATGGCCCCGACCGAGATTCTGGCCCGCCAGCATGCCCGCGCCCTGGAACCGCTGGCCCGCGCGGCGGGCATCCGGCTGGCCGCCCTGACCGGCCGCGACAAGGGCGAGTTGCGTGCGCAACTGTTGGAGGACCTTGCCGAAGGGCGCATCGACATCCTGGTCGGCACTCATGCGGTGTTCCAACGCGGTGTCGATTTCCATGACCTGCGGCTGGCGATCATCGACGAACAGCATCGGTTCGGCGTGGCGCAACGGCTGGAACTGTCGGGCAAGGGCCAGGTGCCCCCCGACATGCTGATCATGACCGCGACGCCGATCCCCCGTTCGCTGGCGCTGACGCAATATGGGGATCTGGACATCTCGATTCTGGACGAGAAACCGCCGGGGCGGCAGCCGATCACCACGGTGATGATCAGCGATCAGCGCCTGGACGAGGTGACGGCCCGGCTGCGTCATGTGCTGGATCAGGGCGCGCGCGCCTATTGGGTCTGCCCCCTTGTGGACGAAAGCGAAGTCACGGACCTGACCGCGGCCGAGGCGCGGTTCCAGGCACTGCGGGCGCAGTTCGGCGATATCGTGCGGCTGGTTCATGGCCAGATGCCTGCCGATCAGCGCGACGCGGCCATGGCCGATTTCGCCAGCGGCCGCGCCCGGCTTCTGGTCGCCACCACGGTGATCGAGGTCGGCGTGGACGTGCCCGAGGCGACAATCATGGTGATCGAACGGGCCGAAAGCTTCGGCCTTGCGCAGTTGCATCAGCTGCGCGGCAGGGTCGGGCGAGGCACGGGGGCATCAACCTGTCTGCTGATGTATCATCCGCCCTTGGGCGAAACCGGCGCACGGCGGCTGACGACCCTGCGGGATACCGAGGATGGCTTCCGCATCGCCGAGGTCGATCTGGAGATGCGCGGGGCGGGCGATGTGATCGGCACCGCCCAGTCGGGCCTTCCCCGGTTCCGCATCGGGGATCTGGAACATCAGGCGGGGCTGATGGCGGTGGCGCGTCAGGACGCCCGCAATCTTCTGGACCGCGATCCCACCCTGGACAGCCCGCGCGGGCAGGCTGTGCGGATGCTGATGTGGCTGATGAGCCAGGATGAGGCGATCCGCCTGATCTCGGTCGGCTAAGTTCTCAAAATGTTCTTTACAAATCGCCAGGAACATGAGAACAAAAGAGCAACAGATAGGAGTTGCTCATGTCCCGCGAATTCGTATCCGACCTGTTGGGTGTCACCGCCCTAGCCGTTACCACCGTCATCGTCTTGTGGTTGCCTGCGATCCTGCAAGCCTGATCTCTGCCCCGCGTTGCCCTGACGGCGCTTGCCTGTGCGACCGTCAGTTCCCCAGCACGCGCACCTGCCGGTCCCGCAAAGGGACCGGCTTTTTTCATGACCGAGTGGCCTGGTCGATGGCGTCCAGCGTCGCATTCCAGGCCAGCAGGATCGAGGCATGGCGGTTCGGATATTCGCGCGCGGGCAGCAGGGCCTCAAGCTCGGCGAAAGGGGCGGCGGGGGGATCGGCTTCGGTCGTCAGCATGGCTTCCAAAGCGTCTCGGGTCGCCGCGATTTCGTCCCGGCTGCGCCCGATTACGCCTTGCCCCAGGACCGAGGCCGATGCCTGACCAAGCGCGCAGGCCCGCACTTCCTGCCGAAAATCCGCGATCCGGTCCCCCTCCATCGCGACATAGGCCGTGACCGACGACCCGCATTGCGGCGACCTGCGCATGGCCTTGCCGTCGAATTCCGGCAATGCGCCCAGATGCGGGATCGCCGTCGTCAATGCCAGGATTCGGCGGGAATAAAGCTGCATCAGGTCGCTGTCGGCCATCGGTCTTTCCCATACGCTGCCTGGGGTCTAGATAGGGACGCGTCAGCCGAAAGGAAACCCGATGTTCGACCCAGCCAGCCTGAAATATGATCCGAACGGGTTGATCCCCGCCATTGCCCAGGACGCGGATGGGGGCGAGGTTCTGATGATGGCCTGGATGAATGCCGAAAGCGTCGCGCGGACGTTGGAAACCGGGCGCGTCACCTATTGGTCGCGGTCGCGGCAGTCGCTCTGGGTCAAGGGCGAAAGTTCGGGTCATGTGCAGGAACTGGTGGAACTGCGCCTGGATTGCGACCGCGACTGCCTGCTGGTGCTGGTTCGCCAAACCGGCCCGGCATGCCATACCAACCGGCGAAGCTGCTTCTATACCGCCGTCCGCGATGGCGTGGAGGTCGAGATCATGGCGCCGATGGCCTAGAACCCGATCATGCTGCGGATATCCTGCGGGGTCGCGCCATCGTCGCGGTAATGACGAATGGCCCGTGCGTCATCGCGCTTGGCCAACCGCTTGCCGGCGTCGTCGCGGATCAGGCGATGATGGTGATAGAACGGGGTCGATAGTTGAAGCAGCTTCTGAAGAAGCACATGGATATACGTTGAATCGAAAAGATCTTTTCCGCGCGTGACCAGGGTGATCCCTTGGGCGGCATCGTCCACGACCACCGCCAGGTGATAGGATGTGCCCATCCCGCGCCGCGACAGGATCACATCGCCGATGCCCTCCAGAAACTGATCCCGGGTCAGCGCGTGGTCATGTCCGGGCATGATCGCCTGATCCTGGAAAGCGATGCTGCCCAAGCCCAAGGCATCGAAAGCACGCGCGGCATCCAGCCGGATCACGTCGTCCGGTCCCGCATCGGTCAGGCTGCGGCCCCGGCAGGTTCCGGGATAGATCAGTCCGTCGGGACCTGCGGGCAAGGCGCCTTCCTGCGGGGCCGACATTGCCGCGCGGATGTCGCCCCGACGGCAGCGGCAGGGATAGGTGAGGGGCGCCAGCCGCCGAAGCGCCTTTCGATAAGCCTCCATCCGGTCCGACTGCCGCATCACCGGTTCCGGCCAGCCAAGGCCCAGCCAAGCCAGATCCTCCTTGATCGCGGCTTCGTATTCGGGGCGGCAACGGTCGCGGTCGATATCCTCGATGCGCAACAGGAACCGGCCCGGGTCCGCCAGGCTTTCCGCCACCAAGGCCGCATAGGCATGGCCCAGATGCAGCAGTCCGGTGGGTGAGGGTGCGAAGCGGGTTACTGCGCCGCCAGCCATGCGCTGAAATCGTCCTTGGCCCGCTGGGTATAGGCAGGATATCGGTCCTTGCGCCCCTTTCGGCCGCCACGCATCTCGTCAAGCGGAGGAAAAAGGCCAAAGTTCACGTTCATCGGCTGGAAGGTCTTGGCCTCGGCCCCGCCGGTGATGTGGTTGACAAGGGCACCCATGGCAGTCGTCGGGGCGGGCGGCGTCAGGTCGCGGCCCTGGGCCTGTGCTGCCGCCATCCGGCCCGCCAGCAAGCCTATGGCGGCGCTTTCGACATAGCCCTCCACCCCAGTGACCTGCCCGGCAAAGCGCAGGTTCGGCCGCTGACGCAGGCGCATCCGGTCGTCCAGCAGCGTCGGCGAGTTCAGGAAGGAGTTGCGGTGGATGCCGCCAAGCCGGGCGAAGCTGGCATTCTCCAGCCCAGGGATCATGCGGAACACCTGGGTCTGGGCGCCGTATTTCATCTTGGTCTGGAAGCCGACGATATTATAAAGCGTTCCCAGTGCATTATCACGACGAAGTTGAACCACTGCATAAGGTTTCTCAGTCGGATTATGGGCATTCGTCAGCCCTACGGGCTTCATGGGACCATGGCGCAAGGTTTCCCGGCCGCGTTCGGCCATGACCTCGATGGGCAGGCAGCCGTCGAAATAGCCTGCGGTCTCGCCCTCGTGGAACTCGGTCTTCTCGGCGGCCAGAAGGGCGTCGATGAAGGCCTCGTACTGGTCGCGGGTCATCGGGCAGTTGATATAGGCCTTCTGCTCGGCCTCGGTCTCGCCCTTGTCATAGCGGCTTTGTTCCCATGCGACGGACATGTCGATGGTATCCGCATGGACGATGGGGGCGATGGCGTCGAAGAAGGCCAGGGCATCGGTGCCGGTCACCGCGCGGATCGCCTGCGCCAGCGCGTCCGAGGTCAGCGGCCCGGTCGCCACGATCCAGTTGCCATCGTCTGGCAGGTCGGTGATTTCGCCCGGAACGATCTGGATCAGCGCCTCGGCCCGCAAGGCCTCGGTCACGGCTGCTGAAAACGCCTCGCGGTCCACGGCAAGGGCACCACCCGCGGGAAGCCGATGGCGATCCGCCATTGCCATGATCAGCCCACCTGCCGCGCGCATTTCCCAATGCAGTTGCCCGACCGCGTTCATCGCGTCGTCGTCGGACCGGAAGCTGTTGGAACAGACCATTTCCGCACAATCGCCGGTCTTGTGGGCGAAGGTGCCTTTGGCGGGGCGCATTTCGTGCAGGACGACAGGCACGCCCGTGCGGGCGATCTGCCAGGCGGCCTCGGACCCGGCAAGGCCCGCGCCAATGATGTGGACAGGTTCCATGTGACCTCCTGCGGATGGGGGCTAGCAAAGCTGCCCGCAAATGGAAAGGGCGGCGCCAAGCGGCACCGCCCCGATGATTGCGCAAAGCGCGCGGGGATCACTCCTCCGCGGCAGCCTCGGCCGGCTCGTCGTCGCCGCCCGAACGCAGCGCGGACGGCGCGGCGACGTTGGCGATCACGAAGTTGCGGTCGATGGTCGGCTTCGCGCCTTCCGGCAGCTTCACATCGTTGATGTGGATCGTTTCACCGACGTTCAGGCCTTCCAGATCGACGGTGATGTGGTCCGGGATGTCGCCTGCAGTCACGACAAGCTCGACTTCGGGACGAACCGTAACCAACGTCCCGCCGCGCTTCAGGCCGGGGGATTTTTCGTGGTTGATGAATTCGACCGGGATGAACAGGTTCACCTTCGAGGTGCGGCGCAGGCGCATGAAGTCGATGTGGATCGGCAGGTCCTTCACCACGTCCTTCTGGACGCCGCGGCAGATGACGCGGACGTCTTCCTGGCCTTCGACCTTCAGGTTGAACAGCGTGGACATGAACCGGCCGGCGCGCAGTTGCGTCAGCAGCTTGTTGAAGTCGAACTGGATGTTGACCGGGTCCTTGTGGTCACCATAGACGACTCCGGGCACCTTGCCATCGCGGCGAGCTTGGCGGGCGGCCCCCTTGCCTGACCCCGCGCGCGGCTCGGCCACCAGATCAGGGATCTCTTTGGCCATGATATGTTCCTAACTTGGTTGTTGGTGCCGCCATCCTCCAAGGGTGCATGGCGACAGGTGGCGGCCTATACGGCAATGGGGGTGATTTGTGAAGCCCCCTTGGGCGCCTGAACCTCGTATTCGTCCAGGAAGCCGCGGGGGATCATCACGTTCTGGGGCCCGATGTTCCTGACATCCCGTTCGCCGCACAGCGCCATGCTGATGTCCAGTTCCTTGCGGATGATTTCCAGCGCGCGGGTCACCCCGGCCTCGCCCATGGCGCCTAGCCCGTGCAGCCAGGCCCGCCCGATCCAGGTCGAATGCGCGCCCAGGGCAAGCGCCTTCAGCACGTCCTGGCCCGACCGGATGCCGCCGTCCATGTGGATTTCCACCCGATCGCCCACGGCCTTGACGATATGCGGCAGCATCCTGATCGAGGACAGCGCCCCGTCCAGTTGCCGCCCACCGTGGTTGCTGACGATGATCGCGTCGGCGCCGAAATCCGCCGCAATGCGCGCGTCGTCGGGGTCCAGTACGCCTTTCAGGATCAGCTTGCCGCCCCACATGTCGCGGATTCGGGCAATCTTGTCCCAATCCAGCTTTTCATCGAACTGCTCGGCCGTCCAGCTCATCAGGCTGGAAGGATCGGCCACGCCCTTGGCATGGCCCACGATGTTGCCGAAGAAGCGGCGCTTCGTTTGCAGCATCCCCATGCCCCAGCGCCAGCGCGTCGCAAGATCCAGCATGGTCGGCAAGGTCAGCTTGGGGGGCGCGGACAGGCCGTTCTTCAGGTCCTTGTGCCGCTGGCCCAGGATCTGCAGGTCCAGGGTCAGGACCAGGGCGCTGCAATTCGCCTTTTTCGCGCGCTCGATGATGGCGGCCAGGAAATCCTGGTCCTTCATCGCATAAAGCTGGAACATGAAAGGCTTGGTGGTGTGTTCCGCCACATCCTCGATGGAACAGATCGACATGGTGGACAGGCAGAACGGCACGCCGAACTTCTCGGCTGCACGGGCGGCATGGATTTCCCCATCGGCATGCTGCATCCCGGTCATGCCGACCGGGGCCAGCGCCACCGGCATCGCGGCGGGAAGGCCCACGAGGTCCGATGCCGTGCTGCGGTTCGACATGTCCACGGCCACCTTCTGGCGAAGCTTCAACCGGGCAAAGTCGGTCGTGTTCTCGCGGAAGGTCTGTTCGGTATAGCTGCCCGACTCGGCATAGTCATAGAACATCTTCGGAGTGCGCGAGCGATGCATCCGCTTGAGATCTTCGATTGACGTGATGACGGGCATGAGGCTCTCCGACAGGATTGGTCAAGAATCTTTACCAGATCGGCATGCGGCCAGCAATCATCCTTGGGGCTGGATCCGCCGCAGCGTGTCTGGTTCGATGACCGGCCCGCGCAGGGCATCGGCGCGCCGCCGCAGCGCGTCCGCCCGTGCCTGCGCCTCTGCCTCGACATCGGACGACGCTGCCTGGGGCGCATGATCGGGCAGGACAGGTTCGGCCAGGATCTGGTCGGTGGGCAGCAAGCGCGGATAGGATTCCGTATCGGTCGAGCATGCCGCCAGGAATGCGGCGCAGGTCAGGGGCAAGAGATGTTTCATGGCCCCGAGATTATGGCGCGGCTTGCACCGGGGCAACGGACTTTCCCGCCCTGCCGCCGCGCGCTAGAAGACCGCATGGCCCGCACCCAAGGTTCCCGCGCCGATGTCACCGGCCCCCTGATCCGCACCCATGCCCGCCGCCTGTTCGCACGGCAGGGCTATGCCGCCGTGTCGATGCGCCAGATCGCGTCGGCGGTGGGGGTGCAGGCTGGCGCGCTTTATGCCTATACCCCCGACAAGCAGGCCTTGCTGTTCGATCTTCTGGAAAGCCACATGCAGGAACTGCTGGGCGCCTGGTCCGACATTCCGGGCGATCCCCTGGCGCGGCTGGAACATTTCGTGCGCTTCCATATCGACACCAGCCTGGATCACGCCGATGCCGTGTTCCTGTCCTATATGGAACTTCGCAACCTGACCCCCGAAAACCGCGCCCGCATCGCGGCCCTGCGCGGCGAATACGAGAACGCGTTGGAGGCCATCCTGCGCGACGGTGTGGCGGCGGGCGTCATGCGCATCGACGACCCGCGCCTGGCGACAATGGCCCTGATTGCGATGCTGACGGGCGTGACGAACTGGTACCGCGAAGGCGGGCGTCTGGACCGCCGGCGCATCGGCGACATCTATTGGGGCCTTGCGCGCGGCGCGGTCGGCGCGGATTGACCACCGCTTCTTCGTTGTCCAAATACCCCCTTTCTTGATTTTGGCCGCAGCGCGATAATCCCCCCATGAGTCTTCCCCCCGGCTTCCTTGACGAGATTCGGAACCGCGTCCCGATCAGCCGCGTGATCGGCAAGAAGGTCGTGTGGGATCTGCGCAAGTCGAACCAGGCGCGGGGCGACTGGTGGGCACCATGCCCGTTCCACCAGGAAAAATCGGCCAGTTTTCATTGCGATGACCAAAAGGGCTATTACTACTGCTTCGGCTGCCACGCCAAGGGCGACGCCATCAAGTTCCTGCGCGAGGCCGACGGGATGGAGTTCATCGAGGCCGTCAAGCTGCTGGCCGCCGAGGCCGGGTTGCAGATGCCCGAATCCGATCCCCGCGCCCGCGAAAGAACCGACCGCCGCACCCGCCTGCTGGACGTGACCGAGGCCGCCTGCCGCTGGTTCCGCCTGCAACTGCAAACCGGCGCCGCCGCTGATGCGCGCGATTACCTGGCACGGCGCGGCCTGGATCAGGCGGCGCTCGACCGGTTCGAGATCGGTTTCGCCCCCGACAGCCGCACCGCGCTGACGCAGGCATTGCGCGACAAGGGCTTCGACGAATCCCTGATCGTCGAAGCAGGCATGTCGGCGCGGCCTGACAATGGCGGGGCGGCCTATGACCGCTTCCGGGGCCGCATCATCTTTCCGATTCGCGACGGGCAGGGGCGCTGCATCGGCTTCGGCGGTCGGGCGATGGATCCGAATGCGCGGGCGAAATACCTCAACAGCCCGGAAACGCCGCTGTTCGACAAGGGGCGAAACCTTTATCACCTTGGCCCGGCCCGTGCCGCCGTTGCCAAGGGCCAGCGGCTGGTGGTGGCCGAAGGCTACATGGACGTGATCGCCCTGGCCCGCGCGGGTTTCGAGGGCGCCGTGGCCCCCCTGGGCACCGCAATCACCGAGGAGCAGTTGCACCTGATGTGGCGCGTCAGCCCCGAACCCGTAATTGCCCTGGACGGCGACGCGGCAGGACAGCGGGCGGCGCAGCGGCTGATCGATCTGGCCCTGCCGATGACGGGACCGGGCCGGGCGCTTCGTTTCGTCATCCTGCCCGCAGGACAGGATCCCGACGACCTGATCAAGGCAGTAGGACCGGGCGCCATGGGGGCGCTGCTGGATCAGGCGCGCCCGCTGGTCGATTTGTTGTGGGCGCGCGAGACCGAAGGACAGGTCTTCGACAGCCCCGAACGCAAGGCCGCCCTGGAAAAGCGTCTTCAGGACGCCGTTGCCAAGATCCCGGACGACCTGACCCGCAACCATTACGCCAAGGAACTGCGCAGCAAGCAGTGGGATCTGTTCGGCGGATCGTCGCGGCGCGGAGACTGGACGCCCGGCAAGCGCAAGGGGTCTGCGAGACCCTCGCGTCCGGTCCTGCCCATTCCTGCGACCGTCTCGGACCCCCAGGCGGCAGGCAGTCTTCTGGAAGGGGCAAGCCTGTTGATCTGCGCCTTGCGCCCCGAACTGGTCGCGCAGATGGAAACCCGCCTGGAGCGCTTGTCACCCCAGGATCCCGACCGGGCGGCCCTGCTGTTCGACCTTCTGGGCCAGACGCAAAGCGCGGCAGGTCAACGCGGTCTTGAAACGCTGCGGCGTGACGCCCATCTGGGCCTCACTCCTGCGGTCATCGACACGCAGGACACTGAAACCGTGGCCGCGATCCTGGGCAATCTTCTGGACCGGCTGGAAGCGCAGCGGGCAATCGGCACCGAACTGGCCCGCGCCGAAGCCGAAATCCAGGGCGAGGCCGACGAGGGGCTGACCTGGCGGATGCAGCAGATCGCCCGCGCGCGTCACCGCGCCGAGCGGCCTGAACTGGAGGGCGGCATGGATTTGAACGAGGACCGGGACGCCCTTTCGGCCCAGTTGTCGGAGTTTGTCCAGGGCCAGATCTGGCGCAAGCCGCCACGCCGCTGACCATCCCCGATCGATTCGCACCATGTCGGCGAATCAGCCGCATCGCGTGCCCTTTGATTCGGGGGTGCGCCACGCTAAATGTAGAACTCATGTTCAGTGATTCGCCTGTCTGCGAATCACCGCCTGAAGAAGGGAGCCGTTGATGGCCGCCAAGGACGACGATCACGACAAGACCGACAAGGACGACAACGCGCATTCCCTGGACATGAGCCAGGCGGCCGTCAAGCGCATGATCGCCGAGGCGCGCGAGCGCGGCTATATCACCTATGACCAGTTGAATGCGGCGCTTCCGCCCGAGCACGCCTCGTCCGAGCAGATCGAGGACGTGATGTCGATGTTGTCCGAAATGGGCATCAACGTGATCGAGGACGAAGATGGGGCCGAGGAACCCGAGGGAGGGGCCGTGGCCGTGGTCGGATCCACCTCGCGCGAGGTGGCCGTTGCGACCTCGGAAACCGAGAAGCTGGACCGTACCGATGACCCGGTGCGGATGTATCTGCGCGAGATGGGCTCGGTCGAGCTGCTGTCCCGCGAGGGCGAGATCGCCATCGCCAAGCGCATCGAGGCCGGCCGGAACACCATGATCGCGGGCCTTTGCGAAAGCCCGCTGACCTTCAAGGCCATCACCATGTGGCGCGAGGAGCTTCTGGACGAAGAAATCCTTCTGCGTGACGTGATCGACCTGGAAACCACCTTCGGCCAGTCGCTGGACGACGATGAGGGCGAGGAAGAGGAACTGACCGAGGAAAGCGTCCAGACAGAAGCCACGCAGAAACGCGAGGAACTGGACGCCGACGGCAATCCCATCCTGGGCGAGGACGACGAGGACGAGGACGAAGGCGCCAACCTGTCATTGGCCGCGATGGAAGCCAGCCTCAAGCCCAAGGTTCTGGAAACCCTGGAACTGATCGCGCGCGACTACGAGGCCCTGGCCGCGATGCAGGACCAGCGGATGTCGGCCACGCTGAACGAGGACAACAGCTTCTCGGCCAGCAACGAGAGCGACTATCAGGTGCTGCGGTCGCGTATCGTCGGGCTGGTCAACGAACTGCACCTGAACAGCAGCCGGATCGAGGCGCTGGTCGATCAGCTTTACGGCATCAACCGCCGGATCGTCACCATCGACAGCGGCATGGTCAAGCTGGCCGATGCCGCGCGGATCAACCGCCGCGAATTCATCGACGCCTATCGTGGCACCGAACTGGACCCGACCTGGGTGGACCGCATGTCCCAGCAGGCCGGCCGCGGCTGGCAGGCGCTGTTCGAACGGTCCCGCGACAAGGTGGATGATCTGCGCAACGAGATGGCGCAGGTCGGCCAATATGTCGGCGTCGATATCGAGGAATTCCGCCGCATCGTGGCCCAGGTCCAGCGCGGCGAGAAAGAGGCCCGCCAGGCCAAGAAGGAAATGGTCGAGGCCAACCTGCGCCTGGTCATCAGCATCGCCAAGAAGTACACGAACCGCGGTCTGCAGTTCCTGGACCTGATCCAGGAAGGCAACATCGGCCTTATGAAGGCCGTGGACAAGTTCGAATACCGGCGCGGCTACAAGTTCTCGACCTATGCGACCTGGTGGATCCGGCAGGCGATCACCCGGTCCATTGCGGACCAGGCGCGCACGATCCGCATCCCGGTCCACATGATCGAGACGATCAACAAGCTGGTCCGTACTGGCCGCCAGATGCTGCACGAGATCGGTCGGGAACCCACGCCCGAGGAACTGGCCGAAAAGCTGCAGATGCCGCTGGAAAAGGTCCGCAAGGTGATGAAGATCGCCAAGGAGCCGATTTCCCTCGAAACCCCCATCGGGGACGAGGAAGACAGCCAGCTCGGCGATTTCATCGAGGACAAGAACGCCGTCCTGCCGCTGGACAGCGCCATTCAGGAGAACCTGAAGGAAACGACCACGCGGGTTCTGGCCTCCCTGACTCCGCGAGAGGAACGGGTTCTGCGGATGCGTTTCGGCATCGGCATGAACACCGACCACACGCTGGAGGAGGTGGGCCAGCAGTTCAGCGTGACCCGCGAACGCATCCGCCAGATCGAGGCCAAGGCGCTGCGCAAGCTGAAGCATCCTTCGCGCAGTCGCAAGCTGCGGTCCTTCCTGGACCAGTGACGGAAAACCGCCCTCGGGCGGTTTTTCCTTTTCTGGATGATGAGAATTGTCGGCAAGCGCATCCCGCAGGCAATCGCCTCGGCGCTTGCAATTCGGGGGTAAATCATGAACGCTGTTCCTGAATTGCCCGAGGTTCGTCGATGCCTTCCGATACGATTCTGATCGCCGTTTGTCTTTTCCTGGCAGCGGTGGTGCTGGTCCTGCTGCTGACCCAGCGGCGGGGCGGTGCGCGTTCCTCGGATGACGGCAAGGTCCAGGATCTGGAACGCCGGCTGGCCGAGCAAGGTCAAGTTCTTGACGAACAGCGCCTGCGTGCCGGTCGACTCGAGGCGCAGGCCGAGCATCTGGAACGCCGTCTGTCGGAACTGAACCAGGAACGCGACGATCTGGCGGATGCGCTGCATGCCGAGCGCCGCAATCTTGCGCGCCTGGAAGGGGAACTGTCATCCGCCCGGCTGGCTGCCGAAAAGGATCTTGCCGCCGAACGGCGAGAGGTCGCACGCCTGCATGAAGCGCGCGACCAGGTGAATGAGGTGGTTGCGCAGCTCACCGCCGAACGCGACGACCTTGACGGTGCCTTGCGCGCCGAACGCCAGACCGTTGCCAATCTTGAGAAAGACCTGTCTCAGGCCCGTCTGATGGCGCAGAAGGATCTGGAGGCGGCGCAGCGCGAGATCGCCACCCTCAAGGAATTGCGAGAGGAAATGACCGGCCAGTTCAAGCTGCTGGCCAACGAGACGCTGAAGACGCAGGGCGCCGAGATGCAGCGCGCCCATGGCGACCAGCTAAGCGCGCTGCTGACCCCCTTCCGCGACCAGGTCCACCGCTTCCAGACCGAACTTCAGGCCCGCAACAAGGCCACGGACGAGGAACGCGCCCGCCTGCGCGAGCAGATCGAGGGGCTTCACCGCCGATCCGAGGCCATTTCCCGCGAGGCGGTCAACCTGACCCGCGCCTTGAAGGGGGACAGCCAGAAGCGCGGTGCCTGGGGCGAGATGATCCTGGAACGCATCCTCGAGGATTCGGGCCTGCTGGCGGGAACGCATTATGTCACCCAGACCAGCCACAAGGATGAGCAGGGCCGGACCTGGCGCCCCGACGTGATCATCAGGATGCCGCAGAAGAAGGTTCTGGTGGTGGACAGCAAGGTCTCGCTTCTGGCCTATGAGGAAGCGGTCAGCGCCGAGGATCCGTCCATCTGCGACGGTGCGCTGCGCCGGCATGTGGCGGCGATGCGCGCCCATATCGCCTCGCTTGCAGGGAAGGGCTATCACGCGCTGGATGAAGGCTCGGTCGATTACGTCCTGATGTTCATCCCCATCGAAGGCGCCTTTTCCGAGGCGCTGCGCGTCGATCCCGACCTGACGCGGCACGCGATGGAGAACCGCGTGGGGCTGGCGACGCCCACCACGCTGATGCTGACGCTGCGGACGGTCGATCACATCTGGACGGTCGAGCGGCGGGAATCCAATGCGGCGGCGATCGCGAACCGGGCCGGGGCGCTTTACGACAAGCTGCACGGCTTCGTCTCGGCGATGGATGAAGTCGGCACGGCCCTGGACAAGGCGCAGAAAAGCCACGCCACGGCGATGGATCGCCTGTCCCGCGGGTCGGGCAACGTGATCCGCCAGGCCGAGATGCTGCGCCAGCTTGGCGCGCGCAACCAGAAACGGTTGGCCATCGGGCATGACGGAGACGACGACCTGCCCCTGCTGGGCAGCCCCGAGGCGGCGGAATGAACCGCATCTTCACCATCCAGACGCGCGGTCCCGCTTGTCACGATTTCACCCGCGAGGTGGCGGCCTGGCTGGCGGACAACGATGCGGCGGACGGGCTTCTGACGCTGATGGTGCGCCATACGTCCTGTTCGCTGCTGATCCAGGAAAATGCCGATCCCGACGTGCAGTCCGATCTGCTTGGCTGGCTGGACCGCATCGCGCCGCCTGCCGATCATCCTTCGATGTCCTGGCTGCGCCATCGTGACGAAGGCCCGGACGACATGCCCGCCCATCTGAAGGCCGCCGTCTTGCCAGTCAGCCTGCAGGTTCCGGTCGCGGGCGGGCGGATGATGCTGGGCACATGGCAGGGGATCTATCTTGTGGAACACCGTCGCGCGCCCCACAGACGGGAGGTCGCCGCCCTGTTTCAAGCGGACTGACAGCGCGGCATTCCGGACACAGCCAGCCTGAAGAACATGTTGTGGCTTGTGGATAAGGCTACCCAATTCCTGCCGGTGTCTTATAGTTATGGGGATTTGTGCGGCACAGGGGACAACTGGATGCGCTGCCCGTTTTGCGGAAACGTGGATACTCAGGTCAAGGATTCACGTCCCGCCGAAGACAATGTCGCCATTCGCCGCCGTCGTTTCTGCCCTGCCTGCGGGGGACGTTTCACGACCTATGAACGGGTGCAGCTGCGCGATCTGGTCGTCGTCAAGTCCAGCGGAAGGCGAGAGGATTTCGACCGCGACAAGCTGGCCCGGTCCATCCGCATCGCCATGCAGAAGCGCCCCGTCGAACCCGAGCGGATCGAGCAGATGATCAGCGGCATCGTCCGCCGCCTGGAAAGCACGGGCGAGACCGACATCCCTTCCAAGATGATTGGCGAGATCGTGATGGAATCGCTGTCCCGCATCGACAACGTGGCCTATGTCCGTTTCGCCAGCGTTTACAAGAATTTCCAGGACGCGGATGATTTCGACAAGTTCGTGTCTGAACTGCGCCCCGGCGCGGGCAGCGAATAAGGCGTGACCGCCCGCGACGACCTGCGCCACATGGACCACGCCCTGCGCCTGGCGCGCCGGGGTCTGGGAAATGTCTGGCCCAATCCGGCGGTCGGCTGCGTGATCGTGCGGGACGGTCGCATCGTTGGGCGTGGCTGGACCCAGCCGGGCGGGCGTCCTCATGCGGAACGGATGGCGCTGGATCAGGCCGGTCCGCTGGCACGGGGCGCCACGGCCTATGTCACGCTGGAGCCCTGTGCGCATCATGGCCGAACCCCGCCCTGCGCCGAGGGATTGATCGAGGCGGGGATCAGCCGGGTGGTGTCTGCCATGATGGATCCCGATCCGCGCGTGGCCGGTCGCGGGCATGGGATGCTGCAAGATGCAGGGGTCGGCATCACCCAGGGCGTCAGGCGGGCCGAGGCGCAGGAACTGCAGGCGGGGTTCCTGTCGCGCATCCTGACGGCGCGGCCCTTCGTGACCCTGAAGCTGGCGACCAGCTTTGACGGCCGCATCGCCACAGCCAGCGGCGAAAGCAGGTGGATCACCGGGCCGCAGGCGCGGCTGCATGTCCACGCCATGCGCATGGCCCACGACGCGGTGATGGTGGGGGGCAACACGGCCCGCGTTGACCGCCCCTCGTTGAACGTGAGGGGGCTGACAACGCCCCGCCAGCCGGTTCGGGTGGTGCTGTCGTCGCAACCGGTGTCCGACCTTCCGCCCGAAGGACCGATGCATGGTCCCTTGTGGCGGATCGACGCCTTGCCCCAGGATGCGCTTGTCGATCTGGCCCGCCAGGGCGTCACCCGGGTGTTCTGCGAAGGGGGCGGGATGCTGGCAGCGTCGTTGTTGCAGGCCGGATTGGTCGATCAGGTCATCGGCTATACCGCCGGTGTCATCCTGGGGGGCGAAGGTAGGGCGGCGATAGGGCCGATGGGGCTTGTGCACCTGGCCGACGCGCCTCGGTTCCGGTTGGTGGAAACGCGCGCCTTGGGCGGCGACCTGTTCCATCGCTGGCGACGGATCACAGGATGACGCAGTGGCCGCGGCTGTCATGACTTCTGTCGCCTGGACCCGATATGACCCCGCAAAAACTGGTTCGCTGCCGTTCCTGCGTCGTTACCTTGTGGAGTCCGGGCCATCATGCATCCCTGAAAATGCGGTTTCAGCGATTGCAAGGCCACGTTGCCACGGCGGCCCATTCCAACAACCGTCTTGATCGTCGGTCCCAGGAAAGGAAAAGTCGGCCCATCTGACAAGGAGAGATGAATGAAGATCCGCGCCGCCGTGCTGACATCCTCGCCTGTCGCCGCGCCTTTCGCCACAAGCCGACCGCTGGAAATCCGGGAACTGGATCTGGATCCTCCGGGCCCCAAGGAGGTGCTGGTCAGGATCGGCGCGGCGGGATTGTGCCATTCGGATCTGTCGGTGATCAACGGAAACCGTCCCCGGCCCGTCCCCATGGTTTTGGGGCACGAAGCGGCGGGAACCGTGGTTCAGGTGGGCAGCGCGGTCCGCGACCTGACGCCGGGCAACCGGGTGGTGATGACGTTTCAGCCCACCTGCGGCGCCTGCCTGCCCTGTGCCGAGGGGCGGCCCGCGCTGTGCATCCCGGGGGCCGAAGCGAACGGCAAGGGCGCCCTGATGGGGGACGCGATGCGGCTGCATGACGGGGGGCGCAATGTCCATCACCATTGCGGCGTGTCGGCCTATGCCGATCATGCGGTCGTGTCGCGCCATTCGGTCGTCCGGGTGGATGCAGATGACATACCCTTTGCGGAACTGGCGCTGTTCGGTTGCGCGGTCCAGACCGGTGTGGGGGCGGTGCTGAACACCTGCCGCGTGCAGCCGGGGCAAAGCGTTGCCATCGTCGGCCTGGGCGGTGTCGGCCTGGCTGCCCTGCTGGGTGCGGTGGCGGCTGGCGCGACCGAGATCGTGGCCATCGACCTGTCGGACGACAAGCTGGCCCTGGCCCGCGACCTGGGGGCGACGCGCACTTATGACGCCGCCGAAGCCGATCTGGCGGGCCGCATCCGGTCCGATACGGGCGGCGGCGTCGATCACGCGATCGAATTGGCCGGCGCTGTTCCGGCCTTTCAGCTTGCCTATGCCATCACCCGGCGCGGTGGGCAGACGGTGACGGCGGGACTTGCCGCGCCCACGGCGGAATTCCGGATCCCGGCCGTGAATGTGGTGGCCGACGAACGCACGGTGAAGGGCAGCTATATGGGCTCCTGCGTTCCGCAGCGCGACATTCCGCGATTTATCCGCATGTATCGCGCGGGGCAGTTGCCGGTGAACAGGCTGCTGACGCATACGCTGACGTTGGAGCAGATCAACGAAGGCTTCGACCTGTTGGACCAGGGCCACGCGATCAGGCAGGTCGTGCTGTTCGACTAGCCGTCGGGTTCCAGGCGGGTGATGCCGGTGGCCGCCGCGCGGGCAAGCTGCGGGTCCAGGGACATGCCGACATATTCCCCCCGGCGCCACAGCCCGGCCAAGTCGTCGTAATGGCGCGAAAGAGGATGGCCCGACTGCCCGGTCGAGATGATGAAGACCGAACTGTCGGGGTCGGCAAGGTCGTAGACCCCCCGATAGCCGGGGCCGGTCCGCGCCTCGAACCGGGCGGGGCCGGTGCCCAGCATCTCGGTATAGGACACGGTAAAGGCGCCGCCGGAAATCGACTGCGACAGGTTGACGATCCAGCCAAGCGCCGGAATCTGTCCCAGGCCGGGATGAAGATGGCGCGCCTGATGCGCGTCGCCCCACCGCCAGCTTGTCACGTCGGGACCGAAGCGCTGGGTCAGATCCAGGATCGCGCGATCCAGGGCCTGCCGGGCAATGGTCGTGCAATCCTCCTCTGGGGCGCTTTGCACGATGTCGCACCAGACCGCCGCGCCGGTCCGGTTGCGGAACACGGAATCGATGAAGCCGGGATGCAGGACGCGGATGTCGTCGGCCACCGGGCCAAGCTCGTCCCGGATCAGGCGGTCCTGCAAGGCGGCCATCCAGGCGGAATAGATCAGCGGTTCGGGCAGATGCTCGCTCATGGCGCCGTCCCATTCGGCCAGCAGGTTCAGCGCATCCTGGCGCTGGCGTTCCGGCGTGCCGGGGGCGGCGGGTTCCCCCGTGAACCACAGATCGGCCCCGACCAGCGGCAGCAACGCGCGGGCGGCGGGGCTGACGATATCCAGTTGGGCCGCGATGAAGCTGTCGCGCGAATGAACCTCGCGGTCGTTCAGCAGATGCGACAGCCGGGCGCGGCGCAGGGCCAGAGGGCCACGTTCCTCGGTCGCGAAGGCCAGGTCATCGGTGATGGGGCTGTCCTCTGTCTGGGACATCATCCCCGTCCATTCGCCATCCGGCAGCCAGCCGGGCACGGGCATCAGGCCGCCCGTCGGATGGCCGGCCGATCGCTGGGGCAGGGCGCCCACGGTCACCTGGCGGATGCCGTCCGCATCGGCCAGCGTCACCGCCATGGCAGGCGCCACCACCCGCCCCAGCGCAGTGGCCGCGCTGTTTGCGTCGGTGGCGCGCATGAGGCCGATCAAGGCAGACATCGTGGTGTCCGTGGCCGAAAGGCCGGTCCATCGCAGCGCAGGGACATGGCCCAGCGGCGTGACATCCGCCAGCCCCGGATCCAGCAGCGGCACAAGGGGGCCATTGCGGCTGCTGCGCAGGGTGATGGCGCGGGCGGGTTCGTCCAGCACCCGGATCACCTCCCTGCGGGTGGTGAATTCGGTCCAGCCTTCGGTGCCGCGATAGCGGTCTGGCTGTCCGGGCTGGATCTCCTCGATCGCGATATCTGCATCGTCCAGGCTGGCGGGCGCGATGCCCCAGGCAAGCTGCGGATTGCGACCCGAAAAGACCACCGGCAGACCCGGCACCGTTGCCCCGATGACGCCCCCTGGCGTCAGTTGCAGCCGCGCCAGGTAATACAGGGACGGCGCGATCAGCGGGCTTTGCGGATCGTTCCCCAGCAGGGCGCCGCCCGCCGCAGTGCGGTCCGCCCCGACCGCGAAGGTATTGGCGCCAAGCCCCTGGTTCGGGAACAGGAAACCGGCAGCGTCGCGCGCCGGGGCGGCGCCAAGCCGCGCCTCGGGCGGGGCAAGGCGGGCGCCCGGGAACATGTCGGCGTAGCGGGGAAGCAGGGGACCGTCGGCTTCCCCGAACAGCAGTTCCGGGCCGCGTTCCGGCCAGGTCAGCGACAGGCGCGCACGCAGAATCTCCTCGGCTGCGGCATCGCTGGTCGCGGCTGCCAGCAGCTTCAGGATCGCCAGCGAATCGGCGGGCTGCCAATAGGCGATTTTTTGCGGCAGGACGAAGAATTCCGGCGCACCCCGGCCAAGCGCGCCTTCATTGACCTCTGCGATCCACTGGTTCACGCCTTCGGCATAGGCGCGCAGCGCGGCCTGGGTCGCCTGGTCCTGCGAATCGACCGATGCGGCGGCATTGCGGTAAAGTTCCAGCCGTCGTGCCAGGTCGTCGGCCGGGAAGGCGCCGGCGCCATAGACCTCGGACAGGCGGCCCTGGGCTGCGCGGCGCAACAGGGTCATCTGGAACAGCCGGTCCTGGGCATGGGCCAGACCCAGGGCGAAGAACACGTCCTCGTCCGTCTGGCCGAAGATATGGGGCACGTTTTCGGTGGACCGCACGATCTCGACCGGCGCGGATATGCCCCGGACATGCAGCGTGGCGTTGTAGTCGGGCAGGGACCGGACGGCGAAATACCAGGCCAGGACCGCCGCCAGCACCAGCAGCACGATCAGCCCGATGGTCAGCCGCAGAAGCCAGCGGAAAAGGGTCAGCATGTCGGAAGATGATCCATGGCCGGTCCGCTGCCTGTTCCTTGGGGTGCCTGCGCGCTTGACCAAGGCGCGCGGGGATGTTGGTGTGCTGCATAATTCAGGCGCGGCCCCAGTTCAACGGACCCGCGCCCAGGCAATGGGGGACATATGGCAAAACTGGCATTTCTGGGGCTGGGCGTGATGGGCGCGCCGATGGCGGGGCATCTGAAGGCGGCGGGCCATGACGTTACCGTCTTCAACCGCACCGCCGCCAAGGCCGAGGCCTGGGTGGCCAGGCACGGCGGGGCTTGGGCACCCACCCCCAGGCAGGCGGCCGAGGGGGCCGATTTCGTCATGGCCTGCGTAGGCAACGACGACGACCTGCGCCAGGTTTGCCTTGGTCCCGAAGGCGCCTTTGCCGGCATGCGGCCGGACGCGATCTTTGTGGACCACACCACGGTATCGGCCGCCGTGACGCGCGAACTGGCCGGGGCGGCGCAGGGCATGGGCCTTGGCTATGTCGATGCGCCCGTGTCGGGCGGCCAGGCGGGGGCCGAAAATGGGCAGTTGTCGGTCATGTGCGGCGGGTCGGAACAGGACTTCAGCGCAGCGGAACCCGTGATTGCCGCCTATGCCCGGATCTGCCGCCGGATGGGCGATGTGGGCGCGGGCCAGATCGCCAAGATGTGCAACCAGATCGCCATTGCGGGCCTGGTGCAGGCGCTGTCGGAATCCCTGGCCTTTGCCAAGAAGTCGGGGCTTGAGGTCGATAAGCTGGTCGAGGTCATCAGCCAGGGCGCCGCCGGAAGCTGGCAGATGGCGAACCGCCACAAGACCATGGACCAGGGTCATTTCGACCACGGCTTCGCGGTGGATTGGATGCGCAAGGACCTGGGGATCTGCCTGGCCGCGGCGGACGAGGTGGGTGCGTCCCTGCCGGTGACCGCCCTGGTCGATCAGTTCTACAAGGACGTGCAACGGATGGGCGGGGGCCGTTGGGACACCTCGTCCCTGATCGCGCGACTGGGCTAGCGGCCCTTCGCCTCGGCCCGCTTCAGCACGGATTCGACGCGGGCCAAGGCCTTCCTGACATGGTCGGGAAAGCTGCCCGGTTCTAGCGCCAGCGTGGCGGAATGGGCGGCGCAGACGGTGCGGGTGTCGCGCCAGTCTTCCGCGATCCGCAGGGCCCAGTTGCGGAAATCGCCCGCCGCGCCGGGACGGTCCTGCAAGGCCTGACCCAGCGTCGGGTGGAAGGCCAGTCGCGGCTGGCGCAGCAACCGCCGCAGCCAGCCGGGGATCGGCAGCACGTTCAGCGTGTCATCGACATGCAGGCTGCCGCTGGCGGGATGGAAGGCCAGCAGCGATCCGGCATGGACGCGTTCGTTCTGGCAGATGTAGTCAAGCCCGTCGGGCAGCGAAAAGCGCAGGTCGGAAAAGCGCGCGGCGACTTCGGGCGATTCGACCGCCTGGGGCTGCCACGGCAGGTCGGGCCACTTGCGCTTGTGCCGGTCCGATCCGAACAGGTCCGCCTGCGGGAACATGCGGTGCATCGTCTCGCAATGGATCGTGTGGAAAGGGTGCAGGTTCAGGATTGCGCGGACAGCGCGCCCCTGATCGGTCAGCGCCCTGATCTGACGGGCGACCTCGTCGCCAAAGCCATAGGAATCCAGGAACAGGAAATCGCCCGACGACATCCGCACCAGCGACGAATGGGTGCCGACATTGACGACACCGCCGATCCTCAGGTCGCCGCGAATGTTCCAAAAGCCGTTGCCAAGGTCGATCACGCGTTCGGCCATCATGCCCCCGGCGGGTTGCCGCTGTCGCGGTTGGTGGACAGCTCAAGGCTTGCCGCCTTGCAGATCTGGCGCAGGGCGGGCTTCAGCCCTTCCTCAAGCGTGGGGTGATAGAAGGGGATGTCCAGCATGTCACGCGCGGTGTTTCCGTTCATGGCCGCCGCGACCAGCAGATGCGCCAGGTGGTCGCCCCCCGGCACGGCCAGATCGGCGCCGGTCAGCCGCCCCTGGTCGTCCGCGCCCAACCGCAGGATGCCCCCCGCCCGCGCCTCGACCCGTGCGCGGCCCTGGTCGGCATAGTCGGCAAATCCGTTCAGGGCACAGTCATCGGGCGCAGCGCCGATGGCCGCAACCGGGGGATCGGTGAAGGTCAGGGTGAACAAGGGCGGACGTTCTGCGGGCGTCACATCGGGATAGCGGGCAGCATTCCGCCCGGCAATCGCGCCTTCCAGCGACGCCTCGTGCAGGACAGGGGCATCGGCATCCGCGTCGCCCGCGATGAAGACCGCGTTGTCGCCGCATTGCAAGGTATCACGGTCGAACCGGGGCACGCCCTTGTCGTCCAGCGACAGCCCCGAGGCCGCCAGGTTCAGGCCCTCCAATGCGGGCGCACGTCCCGTGGCCACCAGCACACAATCGAAATCCTCGGACTGTCCCTGCCAAGCCAGCCGGACCCCGTCTTCCCGCGCCGACGGCTGCGGCGCGCAGCCCAGGTGCAGCGCGACATCGCGGGCATACAGGTCGCGAAACGCCTGGTGCACCTTGTCGCAGCGGATCTTGGCCAGCCGATCGCCCTGGTCGAACAGCGCGACCCGCACGCCCAGCCGGGCAAAAGCCTGTGCCAGTTCCACCCCCAGGGGACCCGCCCCGATCACTGCCATGCTGCGCGGAAGTTCCTTCAGTTCGAACACGCTGTCATTGGTCAGAACCCGCGGGCCAAGATCGCGATAGGGTTCGGGGACCACGGGCAGCGATCCGGTGGCGATCACCACGGCACGTGCGGCGACCTGCCTGCCGTCGCGCAACTCCAATCTGCCGGGTGCTGCGAACCGGGCTCGGCTGTCGATGCAAGTCCCGTCGGGAAGATCGGCGATGCCCTTGCGCACCCCCGCCGCAAAACGGTCGCGTTCGGCCCACAGCCTCTCCATCACCCGACGGCCATCGACGCGCGCCGATGGAATCTCGATCCCCATCAGACGGGCCTGATCCAGACAGGCATGGGCGCGGGCAGCGGCGATCAGCAGCTTTGACGGCATGCAGCCGGTGGTGGCGCACAGCGTTCCCGCAAAGCCGTCGTCGATCAGAAGGGTGCGGGCGCCCGCGCGCCGGGCGGCGCGTTCCGCCGCAAGGCCCGCCGTGCCTGCCCCGATGATCGCCACGTCGCAAGATAGATCGTCCCTGGAATTCATTGCTGCTCCGGCAAGATGTTCGGCAACAGAACCACCGGGCAGGTCGGGGGTTCCTTGTCGCCTATGGCCTGCGCCGTGCCGCCTGCATTCCCTCAAGCCAGGTCTTCACGGGATCGGCCCGTGCGGCGATCACGCCCTGCGCCGCCAGCGCGTCGTCATAGCGGTCGGCCATCGGGCTGTCCCCGATGACAACGACATTCTGTCCCAGCCACCAGGGTCGCGCCGCCGCAAGTTCGGCCCCGATCATCAGCCCTGCCATGCGGGACCACGCAGCGGCATCTTCGATCCGGCCCAATGCCAGACCGGCGCGAACGGATGAAAGGTCCGCAGCCAGGGACGCAGGCCTGGACATGGCCTGTGCGACCGTCTCGGTGAAAGCCGCCTTGTCGAAAGGGTCACGGGGCGCGGCGTCAAGGGCCGACAGGATCTCGGCCGTCAGGAAGCTGCGGAAGCTGACGACCTCGCCCGCGCTGATCTGCACCCAGGCCGAAGGACAGCCTGCCAGACACAGAACCCCATCGAAATCCGGCATGGCGGCCAGATGGCCGCCGATCAGCGGCACGGCACGGGCAAGCAGGTCCAGGGGGCGGTCCTGAACCAGGCCGGGCACCGCGTGCAGCCGTATCCGGGGATCCAACGCCATGGGGGCAGCGGGTGGTGGGGGCGGGCAGGGAACGCTGACCGGTTCGACCCCGGGCCAGCCGCAGGCGAGGACATCCATGATCTGACCCTGCGTCAACATGGGCAACAGCAGCGCACGCAGGGTCTGGCCCGGATCGTCGCCGCAGGAGGCGGTGATACATTCGCCACCCTCCATCAGCCACAAGCGCAGCTCTCCTCCGGCCAGTTCGGCCGCCGCCCAATCCGCCTGATCCATCCCCGACCCCTTTCCGCTTCGCGGCGCAAGATGATCGCGCCTCGCGCCCCTGTCCAGAGACGGTGCTTGAAGCGGGCACGGCATGGGCGTAACGACCGTTCCATGCGGATACTTTTTCTTGGCGACGTAATGGGGCGGGCCGGACGGCGCGCCATCGTGGAACGACTGGCCCCCCTGCGGGCGCGGTTGAAGGCCGATCTGGTGGTGGTGAATGCCGAAAACGCCAGCGGCGGGCGCGGCTGCACGGCCGGACATGCCCAGCTTCTGCTGGAATCGGGGGCGGATTGCCTGACGCTGGGGGACCATGCCTTCGATCAAAAGGACATGCTGGCCTTCATCGACCGCGAACCCCGGATCGTCCGCCCCCTGAACTTCGCCAAGGAGGCGCCGGGCCGGGGCAGCGCCGTCATCACTGATGCGCGGGGCCGCAAGCTGCTTGTGACGCAGGCCCTGGGGCAGGTGTTCATGTCGCGGCCCTATGACGACCCGTTCTCGGCGCTGGATGCGGTGCTGCGCGCGCATCCCCCAGGCGGCATGGTCCAGGCGTCCCTGGTCGACATCCACGCGGAAGCCACCAGCGAGAAGATGGCGACGGGCCATTTCTGCGACGGACGGGCCAGTGCGGTTGTGGGCACGCATACCCATGTGCCGACCGCCGACGCCCAGATCCTGCCGCGCGGCACGGCCTATCAGTCGGATGCGGGGATGTGCGGCGATTACGACAGTGTCATCGGCATGGAAAAGGCCGAACCCCTGCGCCGCTTCATCACCGGCATGACCCGCGACCGTTTCGTCCCGGCCGAGGGTGAGGCGACGCTGTCGGGCACCCTGGTCGTCACCGACGACCGCACCGGCCTTGCCACCCTGGTCGAGCCGGTGCGCGACGGCGGGCGGCTGGCCCAGACCCATCCGGCATAGCCTGCCCGCTTTCGCTTGCGGTAATAGGGAAAACAATTCTACACCCGCGACGACCGCCGCTGAACGGCGCCGACTGACAGGGGCTTCATGCTTGGATTTGACCTGACCGGAACGAATGCGGCAATTGCCATGCTGGTCATCGTGGCGATCACCTTCATCCAGTTCATCCGAGAGAAGCAGCCGCCCGAGGTGGTGGCCATCGGTTCCGCCGCCACCATGCTGGTCCTGGGCCTGCTGCCCGCCGATGCCGCGGCAGGCGTCCTGTCCAATGCCGCCCCCTGGACCATCGCCTTCATGTTCCTGATCATGGGCGGCCTGCTGCGCACCGGCGCGCTGGAGATGATGTCGCGCATCGTCACGGCCCGTGCGACCTCGAACCCCGCCTTCACGGTTTGCGCGCTGTTTGCGTTCGTGATCGTTGCCTCTGCGGTGATGAACAACACGCCGGTCGTTGCGGTGATGATCCCCATCTGCATCCAGCTTGCGGGCAGGATGAAGATATCCCCCTCCAAGCTTTTGATGCCGCTGAGTTATTTTACAATCCTGGGCGGAATGATCACGCTGATCGGCACTTCGACGAACCTTCTGGTGGACGGGGTGGCACGCGAACAGGGGATGGAACCCTTTACGATCTTCGAGATCGCGCCGGTGGGCATTGCGATCACCTTGGCAGGGGTTGCCTATTTCGCGCTGCTGGGCCGCAGGCTGTTGCCGGATCGGACCTCGCTGGCGGGTTTCCTGGGCGCGCGGCGAGAGATGAAGTATTTCACCGAACTGGCTATCCCCGAGGATTCGACGCTGGTGGGCCAGAAGGCGGTCGATGTCGCGCTGTTCAAGCGCGAAGCCGTGCGGCTGATCGACGTCTTGCGCGGCGACGCGTCGCTGCGCCGCGATCTTGCCAGCGTGGTGCTGGAACCCGGCGACCGGGTCGTGCTGCGGTCCGAGATGGTCGATCTGCTTGAACTGCTGGGCAACAAGAACCTGAAGGCCGCCGACAAGCTGAGTTCGGTCGCCACCGACACGGTCGAAGTGCTGATCTCGCCCGGCGCGCTGCTGGTCGGGCGCCGCCTGGGCGACATGCGCCTGCGCCGCCGTTATGGCGTCTATGTTCTGGCGGCGCATCGGCGTGACCAGAACCTGGGGCGGCAACTGGACGATCTTGTGGTCCGGGTGGGCGATACGCTGCTGGTGGAAGGCGCACCCGAAGATATCGCCCGGCTGGCTGCGGATATGGGGCTGGTGGACGTGTCGCGCCCTTCGGTCCGGGCCTATCGGCGCGAACGTGCGCCGATCGCCATCGTCTGCCTGCTGGCCGTCGTGACGCTGGCTGCCCTGGATCTGGCCCCGATCATGGTGCTGGCCTTCCTTGCATCCGCCGTGATCCTGCTGACCCGCTGCATCGACGCCGAGGAGGCGTTCTCCTTCATCGACGGACGGCTGATGGCGATGATCTTTGCCATGCTGGCCGTGGGCGAGGCGCTGGAGCATACGGGCACCGTGGCGCTGATCGTGGATTTCGTGACCCCCTGGCTGCGCGACATTCCCCCGTTCGCCACGCTGATCGCCATCTATTTCCTGGGATTGGTGATGACGGAGATCCTGTCCAACAACGCCGTGGCGGTGTTGCTGACACCGATTGCCATCGCGCTTGCGCAATCCCTGGGCCACGATCCGCGCGCATATGTGGTTGCGGTGATGTTTTCGGCCACAGTCGCCTTTGCCACGCCCATCGGATACCAGACGCACATGATGGTCTATGGTCCGGGGGGATACAGGTTCAGCGATTTCGTCCGTGTCGGCGTGCCCCTGGACATCGTTTGCGGCATCGTCGCCTGCCTGGTCATCCCCCTGTTCTGGCCCATCTGAACGCCGGTTAACCCGCCTTGCCGATCCTGCAATGCTGTCATGCAGCATCGGAGGTTGAGAAACCCGGCCCCAGCCGCGATATGCATCGCAAGGGAGGAAACATTTTGTAGTCCTGCGAAAGGGTTTCCACATGGCCAACACCACCATCGACACGCCCCGGGGTTTTTCCTGGAGATTATTGGCCGCGCCTTTTCTGGCCATCGGCAGGTTCCTGGTCCTGATCGCCGAAGCCGTTCCCCATGCTCGTGAGATCGAGCGGCTGAACCAGCTGAGCGATGCGGAACTGGCGGCGCGCGGTTTGACCCGCGAAGGCGAAGTGCGCCGTATCATGGGTGTGGCCGCCGCCCTGTAAGGTCCTTCCATTCCTTTGCCATTCAGCGCCCGCCCCGCAAGGGGTTGGGCGCTTTGCTTTTGACGCGCCGCGTCTTGCGAGAGGCGGGCGGCCTGGACTAAAAGCGGGCCAGACCTGAACTGTCAGAAAATGCGAAGGACGACCGACCATGGCAGGCCATTCCAAATGGGCCAATATTCAGCATCGCAAGGGGCGGCAGGACAAGATCCGGGCGAAGCTGTTTTCCAAGATGTCAAAGGAGATCACCGTCGCCGCCAAGATGGGCGATCCCGATCCCGACAAGAACCCGCGCCTGCGCCTGGCGGTCAAGGAAGCCAAGTCGAATTCGGTCCCCAAGGACGTGATCGACCGCGCCATCAAGAAGTCGCAGGGCGGCGACGCCGAGAACTATGAAGAAATCCGCTATGAGGGTTATGGCCCGAACGGCATCGCCCTGGTGGTCGAGGCGATGACGGATAACCGCAATCGCACCGCGTCGAACGTCCGCAGCTATTTCACCAAGGCGGGCGGCGACCTGGGGCAAAGCGGATCGGTCAGCTTCATGTTCGACCGTGTGGGCGAGATCATGTATCCCTTGTCCGTGGGCGATGCCGATACGGTGATGCTGGCGGCAATCGAGGCCGGGGCCGACGACGTCGAAACCGACGAGGAAGGCCACTGGATCTATTGCGCCGACACCGCCCTGAACGAGGTGTCCACGGCGCTTGAGGCCGCCTTGGGCGAGTCCGAGACCGCGAAGCTGATCTGGAAGCCGCAAGCCCCGACCGAGATCACCGATCTGGAAACGGCGCAGAAGCTGATGAAGCTGATCGACAACTTGGAAGACGACGACGACGTGCAGAACGTCACCGGGAACTTCGATCTGTCCGAGGCGGTCGCCGCGCAGCTGTAAGGGGCGGACGCTTGCCGGGGGCGGTGGAAGGGGGGCCAGCCCCCCGTCCCTGCGGGACTCCCCCCGGGATATTTGAACCAGAGTGATGGGCAGTCGGGACAGCCCCCGGGACGCCGGTCGATGAGGGCGTATCCATTTCGGTCCTTCAGGCTGGGATACGTCAGGAGGCGGCCGAGGCAAGGCCGGAGGTGCCACAATGTTGTCCTATGCCGCCGGATTTGGAACCGGACTGTCATTGATCGTCGCCATCGGGGCGCAGAATGCCTTTGTCCTGAAGCAGGGGCTGATGCGGCATCATGTGTTCTGGGTCTGCCTGTTCTGCGCGGCCTCCGACGCGTTTCTGATCCTGCTGGGGGTCACGGGCATGGCCCGCATCCTGACAGCGGCGCCCATGCTGGCCGAGGTGATGCGCTGGGCCGGGGCAGCGTTCCTGGTTTGGTATGGTGCGCGGTCGTTTCGCTCTGCCTGGCGGGGGGGTGAAGCTTTGCGGCCCGAGGGAGACGGGAAAACCCTGGGCCGGACGCTTGCCGTGATCGCGGCGCTGACCTGGCTCAACCCGCATGTCTGGCTGGATACGGTCGTGCTGCTGGGGGCGGTGTCCGCGGGTTGGCCGGATCCGCTGGTCTTCGGCCTTGGTGCCATGACCGGATCGTTCCTGTTCTTCTTTGCCTTGGGTTATGGCGCCCGGTTGCTGGCGCCGGTCTTTGCCCGACCCCGTGCCTGGCAGGTGCTGGAACTGGGGATCGGCATCGTGATGTGGTCCATCGCCCTGACCCTGATCGTGGATTGAGCTTGCGTCCCGCTGACAAAGCAGTCCAACTGCACATCATGCAAATGGATGCGCAGACACGCCGCGATCTTGCGGGAATCGGATGGATGCTGGTGACGGGCCTTTGCTTCGTCGCGGTGAACGGCATCGTGCGCAGCCTGGAAGGCGCGGTGCCTGCCGCGCAGGCGGCCTTTATCCGCTTTGTCTTCGGTCTGCTTTTCGTGGGTCCCTTGGTCGTCCCGGCGCTGCGGGCCGGGTTTCCGGCTCGGATCTGGAAGCTTCTGTCGGTGCGGGGGGCGCTGCATGTCCTGGCGACGGTGGCCTGGTTCTATGCCATGTCGCGCATCACCGTGGCCGAGGTGACGGCCATCGGCTTTCTGAACCCCATCGTCGTGACCGTGGGTGCCGCGCTGTTCATGGGCGAACGTCTGGCCGCGCGGCGGATCATGGCGGTCGGCGTGGCGCTGATGGGCGCGCTGATCGTGCTGCGGCCGGGCTTGCGAGAGCTGGATCCGGGGCATCTGTCGCAGATCCTTGCCTCGATGGCCTTCGGGGCGTCCTATCTTGTCGCCAAGCGTATCACCGAACATGTGTCGCCCGCCGTCGTTGTCGCCATGCTGTCGCTGACGGTGTCGATCGGGCTTGCGCCGCTTGCCTGGGCGGTCTGGGTGCCGCCGACCTGGGGGCAGGTGGCCTGGCTGGGTCTGGTCGCGGTCTTTGGGACGGCGGGCCATTACAGCATGACTCGCGCCTTTGCGGTCGCGCCGATGACCGTGACGCAGCCGGTCACCTTCCTGCAACTGATCTGGGCCAGCCTTGTCGGCGTCTTCATCTTCCACGAGCCGCTGGACGGCTGGGTGATCCTGGGCGGCGGGCTGATGATCGGGGCGATCTGCTATATCACCTGGCGCGAAGCGCGGCAGCGTGCGCGTGCAAGCGCCACTGTCGTCGCGACCGCCGCCGAATAGGCATGAAAAAAACCCGCCGCGCGGCGCGCGGCGGGTTTCGATCGGTTCAGGCGATCACATCCCGGAATACAGCGGGAAGCGTGCGCAAAGCTGGGCGACCTCGGCCTTGACCTTGGCCTCGACGGCGGCATTGCCACCCTCGCCATTGGCAGCCAGGCCGTCCACGACCTCGACGATCCAGCGGGCGATCTGGCGGAACTCCTCCTCGCCGAAGCCGCGGGTGGTGCCGGCCGGGGCGCCCAGGCGGATGCCCGAGGTGACGAAGGGCTTTTCGGGGTCGAAGGGCACGCCGTTCTTGTTGCAGGTGATATGGGCGCGGCCAAGGGCAGCCTCGGTCGCCTTGCCGGTCACGCCTTTCGGGCGCAGGTCAGCGAGGCAGAGGTGGTTGTCCGTGCCGCCCGACACGATGTCGATGCCGCCCTTCATCAGCTCGTCCGCCATGGCCTGGGCGTTCTTCACGACCTGCGCGGCATAGGCCTTGAACGAAGGCTGCAGCGCCTCGCCGAAGGCCACGGCCTTGGCGGCGATCACATGCATCAGCGGGCCGCCCTGAAGGCCGGGGAAAACCGCGCTGTTGATCTTTTTCGCGATGTCGGCGTCGTTGGTCAGCACCATGCCGCCGCGCGGACCGCGCAGCGACTTGTGCGTGGTGGTGGTCACCACATGCGCGTGCGGGATGGGCGAGGGGTGGACGCCGCCCGCGACCAAGCCCGCGATATGGGCCATGTCCACCATCAGGTATGCGCCCACTTCGTCCGCGATCTTGCGGAAGGCGGCCCAGTCCCAGACGCGGCTGTATGCCGTGCCGCCTGCGACGATCAGCTTGGGCTTGCTTTCCAGGGCCTTCTGGCGGACTTCCTCCATGTCCAGAAGCTGGTCCTGCTGGCGCACGCCATAGCTGACGACGTTGAACCACTTGCCCGACATGTTCACCGGCGAGCCATGGGTCAGGTGGCCGCCCGAATTCAGGTCCAGGCCCATGAAGGTGTCGCCGGGCTGCAGCAGCGCCAGGAACACGGCCTGGTTCATCTGGCTGCCGCTGTTCGGCTGGACGTTGGCGAATTCGCAGTCGAACAGCTTCTTCGCCCGCTCGATCGCCAGGGTCTCGACGATATCAACATACTGGCAGCCGCCGTAATAGCGCTTGCCCGGATAGCCTTCGGCATATTTGTTCGTCAGGACCGAACCCTGCGCTTCCAGAACCGCTTTCGAGACGATGTTCTCGGATGCGATCAGTTCGATCTCGTCACGCTGGCGGCCCAGTTCCTGGGTGATGGCCTTGGCGATCTCGGGATCGCTGTTTTGCAACGTTTCGGTGAAGAATCCGGTTTCACGGGTCGGGGCGTTCATGGTTCGCGTCCTTATCGTTGGGCCAAGGGGCGGCGGTTCGGCGATGTCATACCCCAGGGTTGACGGTGCGGAAAGGCACAAATGCGGCAGAAGTCCGGGACAGGTGCGACTTGCCGTGGATGCGGCGGGGCTTGCATTGCCGGGGGCTGCATCGGATGCTGCCCGCGGACGGGAACAGGGGCACCATGACGCCAAAGATCCATTTCACGGCAAGCGAGGCCGAGATGGCCCAGCAGGCGCTGCCGGTCCTGTCGGCACTCTACGGCACGGTTGATCTGGACCGGGCCGATGTGGTCGTGGCCCTTGGCGGCGATGGCTTCATGCTGCAGACGCTGCACAGCCTGACAGGGCGGGGGCTGCCGGTCTATGGCATGAACCGGGGAACAGTGGGCTTCCTGATGAACGGCTTTGCCGAGGGAGGGCTGCTGGAACGATTGGACGCCGCCGAGGAAACGGTCATCAACCCCTTGCGAATGCGCGCTTTCGGCGCAGATGGTTCCGTCCACGAGGCGCTTGCCATCAACGAGGTTAGCATGTTGCGCGAAGGCCCGCAGGCGGCCAAGTTGCGCATCCATGTGGACGGACGGATGCGGATGGAGGAACTGGTCTGCGATGGTGCATTGATTGCCACCCCGGCAGGTTCGACGGCTTATAACTATTCCGCGCATGGGCCTATTCTTCCAATCAATTCCGAGGTTCTGGCCTTGACGGCCATTGCGCCCTTCCGGCCCCGTCGGTGGCGCGGCGCGCTGCTGCCCAAGACGGCCCAGGTCGAAGTCGAGGTGCTGACGCCGGAACGCCGCCCCGTCATGGCCGATGCGGATTCCCGCTTTGTCCGCCATGTCGTCCGCGTCCAGATAAGCAGCGCGCAGGACGTGCGCCACCGGCTGCTGTTCGACAGCGGGCATGGGCTGGAGGAACGGCTGCTGCGCGAACAGTTCGTCTGATCCGGGCTGGAAGCGCGGAGCGATTTCTGATTGAAGATGGCCGACATCAAGGACGGCCCGCCATGACCCTGCATATCGACCTGCAAGCCATTGTCGCCAATTGGAAGGCGCTTGCCGCCAAGGCCCCCGGTGCCCGCACCGCTGCCGTGGTCAAGGCCGACGCCTATGGCCTGGGCGCCGCCCGTGTTGCGCCCGCGCTGTACGCGGCCGGGGTGCGGGATTTCTTCGTGGCCCTGGCGTCCGAGGGCAGGGCGCTGCGCCCGCATCTGCCCGACGATGCCCGCATCAATGTCCTGTCCGGGCATATGGAGGGTGCGGACCTGACTGGCCTGGTTCCCGTCCTGAACAGCCCGGAACAGTTCTTCCGCGACCGCGCCATGCGTCCCGGCAGGCCCTTTGCGATCCAGTTGGACACCGGCATGAACCGCCTGGGGATGGAGGCCGGCGAATGGGCGGCGATCCGGGCCGAAGCCCTGTCCGCCAAACCTGATTTCATCATGTCGCACCTTGCCTGCGCGGATGAACCGGACCAGCCGGCCAACGCCATGCAGCTTGCGGCGTTTCGGGCCATGACGGAGGGCTGCGATGTCCCGCGCTCGCTGTCGGCGACCGGGGGCATCCTGCTGGGCCCGGACTATCACTTCGATCTGGTCCGCCCCGGCATCGGCCTTTACGGCGCGTTGCCCTTTGCGGATGCGCAGCCGGTGGTGCGCCTGTCCCTACCGGTGATCCAGACGCGCATCGTTCAGCCGGGCGAGTTCGTGGGCTACAGCGCGACCTGGACGGCGGATGCCCCGCGCCGCATCGCCACGGTTGCGGCGGGCTATGCCGACGGCATCCTGCGCTCGATCTCCTCCAGCGGCGCCAGCCTTTATGCGGCGGACACCGCCTGCCCGATCGTGGGCCGGGTGTCCATGGACCTGATCACCGTGGATGTGACCGGACTGGCGGACGTGCCGGGGGAGCTGGACCTGATCTGCCCGGAACAGCCTGTGGACCGGCTGGCGGATCATGCAGGCACCATCGGATACGAGATCCTGACCTCGCTGGGCCACCGCTACGACCGGACCTGGCGGTGAACCCAGTCCGCTTGATCGGCCGCGCCGCGCTGTCGCTGACACGCGGCATGGGTGCGGTGACCCTGTTCACCCTGCGCGGGCTGTTCCGTCTGCGGCCGTTCCATGGGCGCGCATTCGGGGCGCAACTGGTGCAGATCGGCTGGCTATCGCTGCCCGTGGTGGGATTGACGGCGCTGTTCACCGGCGCGGCGCTTGCCTTGCAGATCCATTCGGGCGGCGCGCGTTTCCAGGCCAGCGACGTGGTCCCCGCCATTGTCGCCATCGGCATGGTGCGGGAACTTGGCCCGGTCCTGGGCGGGCTGATGGTCGCGGCCCGCGTCGCCAGTTCCATCGCGGCCGAGATCGGCACGATGAAGGTGACCGAGCAGATCGACGCCCTTGTCACCCTGTCCACCGACCCGATGCGCTGGCTTGTGACGCCCCGCCTGTGGGCGGCGATGCTGACGGTGCCGGTTCTGGTCGGCGTGGGCGACATCATCGGCATCATGGGCGGCTGGCTGGTCGGCACGCAGTCGCTGGGGTTCAATTCCACCGCCTATCTGGCAAACACCTCAGCCTATCTGGAACGCTGGGACGTGGTGTCGGGCCTGCTGAAGGGCGCGGTCTTCGGCCTGATCGTGGCGGTCTGCGGCTGCTGGTTCGGCATCCATTCCGGGCGCGGCGCGGCGGGGGTCGGGCGGGCCACCAAATCCGCCGTGGTCGCGGCCGCCGTGGGGATCCTGGCCGCGAATTTCGTGCTGACGGGGCTGTTCTTCGAATGATCCAGGTCAGCGGTCTGCGCAAATCCTTTGGCGGCAAGCCGGTGCTTTCGGGCGTCGATCTGGCCGTGGGGCAGGGCGAAAGCCTCTGCGTCATCGGCCAGTCGGGCACCGGAAAGTCGGTGCTGCTGAAATGCATCCTGGGTTTGACCACGCCGGATGCAGGGCAGATCCTGTGGCAAGGGCGCCCGCTGGACCGCAGGACGCGTCCCGCCTTCATGGGCCGCTTCGGGATGCTGTTCCAAGGCGCCGCGCTGTTCGACAGCCTGACCGTCTGGCAGAACGTCGCCTTTCGCTTGCGCCAGCGCATGCCGGATGCCCAGGCTCGCGCCGTCGCCATCGAAAAGCTGGCCCGTGTCGGCCTGGGGCCGGAAACGGCTGACCTGATGCCTGCCGAACTGTCTGGGGGAATGGCCAAGCGGGCGGGGCTGGCGCGTGCCATCGCGGACGACCCGGCGGTGATCTTTTTCGACGAACCGACGACGGGGCTCGATCCGATCCGCGCGCGGCGCATCAATGACCTGATCCGGGGCATCGTGACGGAAACCGGTGCCACGGCGATCACCATCACGCATGACATGGATTCGGTGCGGGCCATCGGCGACCGGGTGGCGTTGTTGCAGGAAGGCCGCATCGCCTGGGAGGGCCAGGTTCCCGCGATGGATCACGCGGCTCCTCTTGCGGGGTTTCTTGGCAACACCCCGCCACTATGACCTTGTGCGAATCCCCTTCGAACTCCACCTTTAGATCAAGATGCCTGACCAGGAGAAAGATTTGGGCCTTACGCCTACGCCCCCCGTCGCGACCCCTTCAAGCGAAACCCTGCTGGAATTTCCCGATAACCGGCTGCTGATCGACCTGTGCGGTGTGAACGACCGGCACCTGGCCCGGATCGAGGAGGCGCTTGGTGTCCATATCCTGCGCCGCGGAAACCAGCTTGCCGTGGTGGGCACCCCCGAGGCGCAGTCCGAGGCCGCCCTGTTGCTGCGTGGGTTGTATGCCCGTCTGGAACAGGGCCGCCCGGTGTCGCTGGCCGAGATCGACGCCGCCTTGCGGATGGGCATGGACGACGCGACCCCCCCGACGCCCGCCGAACAGATGGAGATGTTCGCGGCCGGCGATTATGAACTGCGCACGCGCAAGAAGTCCATCGAGCCGCGCACGGACGCGCAAAAGGCCTATGTCCGGTCGCTGTTCCAGAACGAACTGGCCTTCGGCATCGGCCCGGCGGGCACCGGCAAGACCTACCTGGCCGTGGCCGTGGGCGTGACCATGCTGATCGGCGGGCATGTGGACCGCATCATCCTGTCGCGTCCCGCCGTCGAGGCGGGCGAGCGTCTGGGCTTTCTGCCCGGCGACATGAAGGAAAAAGTCGATCCCTATATGCAGCCGCTTTACGACGCGCTGAACGACTTTCTTCCCGCCAAGCAGATGCAGAAGCTGATGGAGGAAAAGCGCATCGAGATCGCGCCCCTGGCCTTCATGCGCGGGCGCACCCTGTCCAACGCCTTCGTGGTTCTGGACGAGGCGCAGAACGCGACCACCATGCAGATGAAGATGTTCCTGACCCGCCTGGGCGAGGGATCGCGCATGGTCATCACGGGCGACCGTACCCAGATCGACCTGCCGCGCGGGATCCATTCGGGCCTGGTCGATGCCGAACGCATCCTGGACGGGGTCAAGGGGATCAGTTTCAGCTATTTCACCGCCAAGGACGTCGTGCGCCACCCGCTTGTCGCGCGGATCATCGAGGCGTATGACACCGAGGATGCTGCGGCCCTGGCGCGTGGCGAATCAGAAGGACCGCGCGGACAATACGCACCCCGCCGGGCAATGCGAGGCGATGCCTGACGACATATCCACCGATTGCGTCATCGAGGATGACCGATGGGAGACCCTGGGGCTTGAAGCCTTGGCCGAACGCGCCGTTGCTGCCGCGCTGATCTGGCATGGCATCGGCGGCGAGGTCGTGGTCATGGGGTGCGACGATGCCCGCATCGCGGCGCTGAACGCCGATTTCCGCGGCAAGCCCCGCGCGACCAACGTTCTGTCCTGGCCCTCGGTCGAACACCTGCCGCATGAACCCGGCGCCACGCCCGAACTGCCGGACGAGGACGAACTGGGCGACATTGCCATCGCCTATGACACCTGCCTGGCCGAAGCCGAGGCGCAGAACAAGCCCGTCGCCGATCACGTCATGCATCTGCTGGTCCATGCGACCCTGCATCTGCTGGGCTATGACCACATGAACGATGCCGACGCGGAAACAATGGAAGCCGCCGAGCGTTCAATCCTGGCGGGCCTCAATATTCCCGATCCTTATCACGAGAAGGTCTGATGAACTCCGAGTCTCGATTACCCGGCCACCCCCTTGGTGCCGATGCCGCCTCCGAGGCGGACGGCATCGGAGGGGAGGGACGGGATCTTCCCAGTTCGCGCGGTTTCCTGGGGCGGTTCTTCGATGCCCTGAAAGGCGCGGACGATGACGCGGACGACGGCGACAGGCCTGCCCCCGTCGTGCCCGGCATGGTCAACCTGCGGCGCATGCGCGTGGACGATGTCGCGGTCCCCAAGGCCGAAATGGTCGCCGCGCCCGAGACAAGCAGCCTTGACGACCTGGTCGTGCTGTTCCGCGAACACGGCTTTTCCCGCCTGCCCATCTATGACGAGACGCTGGACAGCCCCTTGGGCATGATCCATCTGAAGGACCTGGCGTTGAAGCACGGGTTCGGCCAGGGGGGCGACTTCAATCTGCGCCCCATGCTGCGGCCCCTGCTGTATGTCCCGCCGTCGATGCCCATCGGCGTTCTGTTGCAGCAGATGCAGCAGAAGCGCATCCACATGGCCCTGGTGATCGACGAATACGGCGGGGTGGACGGCCTTGTCACCATCGAGGATCTGATCGAACAGGTCATCGGCGAGATCGAGGACGAGCATGACGAGGCCGAGGGCAGCCTGTGGGTGGTGGAAAAGCCCGGGCAGTGGCTGATCCAGGCCCGTGCCCCAGTCAACGATGTCGAGACGGAAACAGGGTTGATCCTGACCGGCGAGGACGAAGATGAGGACATCGACACCCTGGGCGGGCTGATCTTCGTGCTGGCGGGTCACTTGCCCGCACAGGGCGAGGTGATTCCGCATGCCTCGGGCGCCGAATTCGAGGTAGTCGATGCCGATCCGCGCCGCATCAAGACGGTGCGACTGCGCCTGCCTGCGGCGGTCATGGCCGACAGTGTCCGGCCTGTTCATATCCCGCAAGCCGTGCCCGGCGAGAAAGGCTGATCAGGCCGCGTCTTGGAACAGGGCCAGGGCTGCCGACAGGAATGCCCTACGCCGTTCGGGGATGCACATCATGATTTCATGCCGCGCCTCCGGGAACTCCAACAGGCGCGCATCCGGCCATCGGGCAATCCGGTCGCGGATCGCCATGGGCGAGACGACCTTTTCCTGCCCGCCCAAGGTGGCAAGGGCGGGAAGATCGGGCGACGGCATCCGGGCCAGGCGGCTGCATTCGTTCAACGCTTTGCCCACCCAGTCGAAGCTGGCCCCGCCCAAGGTCATGTCGGGCCAGGCCGCCGCCTGGCGGACCATCCGGCACCATTCGTCGGCATCGGTGGTCAGCAGGTTGGCGTTGAAGCTTTCTTCCACGACGTATGTTTCCAGGGCTCCGCTGCCCGGCGCGGGACGTCCGCCACGCCCCAGCCGCCCGGCCAGATAGGCCATGCCCACGGCCACCCCGTGCGGCATCTGGCGAAGGTTGATCCCCCACATGGGGGCCGAAAACGCCGCTGATGCGACCGGAAGACCCTGATGAAGAGCCGCCAGCCCGATGCAGCCGCCCATCGAATGGGCCAGCAGGTGCCATGGTCTGGGAAGATCGCGTTCCGTGGCGGCAGCGACCATTTCCACCACATCGCGCTGATAATCCGCGAACTGGCCCACATGGCCCAGCCGCGCATCGGGCAAAAGGCGGTCCGACATCCCCTGGCCGCGCCAGTCGATCGCCAGCACATCATATCCAGCGTCGGTCAACGCGGCGGCGATGCCTGCGTATTTTTCGACATATTCGGTGCGGCCGGGAAACAGCAGGATGCTGCCCCGGCTGTCAGATACGGCCGCCCAATGAGCAAGCCGCAGCGTCACACCATCATCGGCCTGCACCCAGAAGGCCTGCGCAGGGCCAAAAGGATCGCCCGGCAGTTGCCTGAAGGGTGCGGCCTTGCCGCGCATCGCGATCAGGACAGGGCTTGGCCCAACTGCATGGCGACGCCCATCGACCCGTCGATCTTCAGCTTGCCGGTCATGAAGGCGGTGGCGGGGTTCACGCTGCCGTTCAGGATGCCTTCGAAGGTGTCGCGATTGGCGAACAGCGTCACCTCGGCTTCTTCGTCGCCCGCGCGAACGCCGTTCTCGTCGATCATGATGGCGCCCTCATCCTCGATTACGAACTTGGCGGTCGAACCGAAGCTGCCGATCTTCTGGTTCAGTTTTTCGACGGCGGCATTCACAACATTGCTCATTTTCAGGTCTTTCCTTCGGTTGGGCTGGCGCCCGGCAGACGGGCTGGTTAAGATCCATGATATGCGCCCGGATTGCCACATTTTCCATAATGTCGTCGCGGCAATCCGCCATCGAATAGCTACGTTTTTCCTTATTTGTGCGACATTTCTGTTTGCAGGGGGCCTGGCTGCACAGGATCGCCCCGACATGGAGGAACTGTTTCGCCGTCTGGCCGAACCGCAGGGCGAAAGCTGGCGCATTGCCGAATCGGATATCCTGCGCGAATGGTCCAAGTCGGGGTCCGCCGCGATGGATGTTCTGCTGCAACGGGGGGAAAAGGCCCTGGACGATGGCGATCCCGCGACGGCCCTGGGCCATCTGACAGCCCTGACAGATCATGCCCCGGATTTCGCGACGGGATTTCAGGCCCGCGCCGCCGCCTATGCGGCCCTGGGCCAGTTCGGCCCCGCCATCAGCGACCTGGCGCGGGCGCTCCAACTGGAACCTCGTCATTTTCCCGCGCTGACGCAATTGGGCTTCATGCTGGAGGAAACGGGCGATATCGAACGCGCCCTTGCCGCCTATCGCGCAAGCCTGGCGATACATCCCCACCAGCAAGAGGCGATTGATGGCGCGGCGCGTCTGGAACGCCAGCAAGACGGCACCGATATCTAGCCCATGACAATTCATGAACGCGGCCGCGTCACGGCCATCCTTGGCCCGACGAATACCGGGAAAACCCACTACGCGATCGAGCGGATGCTGGCCCATCGCACCGGCGTCATCGGTCTGCCGCTGCGTCTTCTGGCGCGCGAGGTCTATGACCGCATCGTGCGTGCGCGCGGGCCTTCGGTCGTGGCCCTTGTCACGGGCGAAGAACGGATCGTCCCGGAACGGGTGCAATACTGGGTCGCCACCACCGAGGCGATGCCCGACATCGCCGCCGATTTCGTGGCCATCGACGAAATCCAGCTTTGCGCCGATCCCGAACGCGGCCATGTCTTCACCGACCGGCTGCTGAAGATGCGCGGGCTGCACGAGACGCTGTTTCTGGGCAGCGACACGATGCGCCCGGCCATCGCATCACTGATCCCCGGCGTGCAGTTCCAGCGGCGTGACCGGCTGTCGCAACTGACCTGGTCGGGGTCGAAGAAGCTGTCGCGGATGCCTGCGCGGTCGGCCATCGTCGGGTTTTCCGTCGATGACGTCTATGCCATGGCCGAACTGATCCGGCGGCAGAAAGGCGGCTGCGCGGTGGTGATGGGCGCGCTGTCGCCCCGCACCCGCAACGCCCAGGTCGCGATGTATCAGGCCGGAGAGGTGGATTACCTGGTCGCCACCGATGCCATCGGCATGGGCCTGAACCTGGATATCCGGCATGTGGCCTTTTCCGCCACGCACAAGTTCGACGGTCGCCGCGTCCGCCCGCTGTTCCCGCACGAGATGGGCCAGATCGCGGGCCGGGCAGGGCGGCACACCGAATCCGGCACCTTCGGCGTCACCGGAGAGGCCGAGATCCTGGACGAAGGCCTGATCGACGCGATCGAGAACCACCGCTTCGCCCCGATCCAGCGGCTAACCTGGCGCAATTCCGACCTGCAATTCGGCACGATGGACCGGCTGGTCGAAAGCCTGGAGGCGCCGTCGGGCCATGCGCTGCTGGGCAAGGGGCGGGATGCCGATGACGTGCAGGCGCTCAAGACCCTGCGCGAATTGCCGGAAATCCGCGACCGTGTGCGCGGCGGGCAGGACGTGCGGCTTTTGTGGGATGTCTGCCGCGTGCCGGATTTCCGCGGCATTTCCCCTGCCGAACACACCAGTTTGCTGGCGCGAATCTACGGGTTCCTGCAGGATGGGGCGATCCCGTCCGACTGGCTGGGCAACGCGATCAAGCGGATCGACCGGACCCATGGCGACATCGACGCCATCTCGAAGCGGCTGGCCTATATCCGCACCTGGACCTATGTCGCGCAGAGATCTGGCTGGGTTCAGGACGAAAGCCATTGGCGCGGCGAGACGCGCGCGGTAGAAGACCGATTGTCAGACGCGTTGCACGCTGCGCTGACCCAACGATTTGTGGACCGGCGCACCTCGGTGCTGCTGCGCCGGCTCAAGCAGAAGGAGAGCCTTGTGGCCGAAGTGAACGACAAGGGCGAAGTGACGGTCGAGGGCGAATTTGCCGGCCGTCTGGAAGGTTTCCGCTTTCGCCCCGACCAGACCGGATCGGCCGACGAGGCACGGATGCTGAACCGCGCCAGCTACGAGGCGCTGCGCCCCGAGTTCCACCTGAGGGCGGACCGGTTCTATAACGCGCCCGATACCGAGCTGGATTACACCGAACAGGGCGGCCTGATGTGGGGCGCCTCTGCCGTCGGCAAGCTGGTGCGCGGGTCGGACGCGCTGCATCCCGGCGTCGAGGTCTTCGTGGACGAGGAAGCCGGGCCCGAGATTGCCGAGAAGGTAAAGCGCCGGCTGCAGCATTTCATCGACCGCAAGGTCGCCGCGCTGTTCGAGCCGCTGTTGACCCTGCAGAAGGACGAAGCCCTGACCGGCCTTGCGCGCGGCTTCGCCTTCCGGCTGGTCGAATCGCTGGGCATCCTGCCGCGTGATGGCGTGGCCCACGAGGTCAAGGAACTGGACCAGGACGCGCGCGGCGCATTGCGCAAGCACGGCGTCCGCTTCGGCCAGTTCACGATCTTCATGCCCGCGCTGCTGAAGCCCGCGCCGACCCGGCTGCGGCTGGTCCTGTGGTCGCTGGCGGAAGGCCTTGACACCTTCCCGGAAAGCCCGCCCCCCGGCCTGGTCACAATCCCGCATATCGCCGACGTGCCGGAACAGCATTACACGCTGTCAGGCTATCGCCCCGCCGGAGACCGCGCGATCCGCATCGACATGCTGGAACGTCTGGCCGACCTGCTGCGCACCCAGGACACGCGCGGCGGCTTCGAGGCCAATCCCGACATGCTGTCGATCACCGGCATGACGCTGGAACAGTTCTCTCGTCTGATGGAGGGCCTGGGCTATGCCGCCGAAAAGGGCGAACGGGCCAAGGTCAAGGCAGCCGAGGCGCCTGTCGCGGTGCCCGCGCCCGAGGGCGAGGCCTCCGACGCGCCGATGACCGAGGAGGAAAGCGTCCTTGCGGCCGAGACCCGCGCCCGTTGGGAGGCCGAGCAGGCCGAGAAGCGCCGCCTCGAGGCCGAGGCCGCAGGCGAGCCGGTCGAGGAAGCCGCCCCCGAGATGGAGGTCTTCTATACCTTCCGCTGGGCACCGAAATCCCGCCCGAACCGTCGTCCCCAAGGCGACGGGCAGGGCCGTCGCGGCGGGCCGCGTGGTGACGCGGCGCAGGATGGTCCGCGCGAACCCCGCGCCGAGCGGCAGGATCGGGGCGAACGTCCGGCGCAAGGCGACCGTCAGGGCCGCCCCGAAGGCGGGCGCCCCAACCGGGAACGCCGCGAGGATCGCAATCATGGCGAAGGTGGCAAGCCGCGCGGCAAGGACAACTTCAAGAAGGGCGGCAAGCCGCAGCACAACAAGCCTGCGACCTTCTCCTCGCGTCCCGAGAAGAAGGCCGATCCCGACAGTCCCTTCGCGATCCTTGCGGCCTTGAAGGACAAGAAGTGACCGACGGACCGGACGGCATCCGTCTGGACAAATGGCTGTTCTTCGCGCGGGTCTTCAAGTCCCGCGCGATTGCCGTCGAACGGATCGAGGCAGGCGGCGTCCGGGTGAATGACCAACCCTGCAACAAGCCCGGCAAGCTGGTCCGTCCCGGCGACCGGATCGTGGTGTCGGCCTTCGGCCATGTTCGGGCCCTCGAGGTCGCGGCGCTTGGCCATCGGCGTGGTCCCGCGACGGAAGCGCAGGGCCTTTATCTCGACCTGGACGAACAGGCCTGACGGCCCGATGTTCGTCGCTGCCGCGCCCTTGGGGAACGGCATTTGCGCCTTCAAGCCTTTCGGCGAACGGCAGTCTTTTCCAAGGCTGCGGCCTTGAATGATCAGCCGCCGGGGCGTAACTAGCGCCCTGACGGAGATGGAGCCTGCGATGACCTATGTCGTGACCGATAATTGCATCATGTGCAAATACACCGACTGCGTCGAGGTCTGCCCAGTAGATTGTTTCTATGAGGGCGAGAACACCTTGGTCATTCATCCCGACGAATGCATCGACTGCGGCGTCTGCGAACCGGAATGCCCTGCCGACGCGATCAGGCCCGACACCGAGCCGGCGATGGAAACCTGGGTCGAGTTCAACCGGAAGTATTCCGAAATCTGGCCGGTCATCACCCAGAAGAAAGAACCCTTGCCTACCGCCGCCGAAATGGACGGGGTGTCGGGCAAGTTGGAGAAATACTTTTCCGAGGCGCCCGGCGAAGGCGATTGATCGGGCCCGGCGACGTCGCGTCAATCATGACGCGATTCGGAGCCATCAACTGGCCTGACCCTTGGAAGGTCGAGACAAGTCGTTGACAAGTCGTCGAAAATTATCCTTGTTCTGCGACTTTGACGCCTGATCGCGACGCTTTTTTTGGCGTCCATTTTGTGTTATGCTCTCGCCATATTCGCATCTGATGGGAGTCAGAGGCCCAAAGGATGTGCGCCCCAAGCTTACCGTTTTCCTGCCTCTGCCGGGCGGAAACAACCTGACGACAATGAACAGGCCGGAGGCAGTTTGGCTGCTTTCGGTTCTTTTGTGTCCTTCTTCCGGAAGGCACTACCTAGAGGAAGCCAGATGTCCAAGACCAAGAAGAACGAATTTCGCCCTGATGATTTCGTCGTCTATCCGGCCCATGGTGTCGGCCGGATCGTGTCGATCGAAGAGCAGGAAGTCGCAGGGCTGCGGTTGGAGATGTTCGTCATCTCCTTCGAGAAGGACAAGATGACCCTGCGGGTGCCGACCGCCCGTGCCTCGGAAATCGGGATGCGCAGCCTGTCCACGCCCGACCTGATCGACCGCGCCCTGGAGACGCTGAAGGGCAAGGCCCGCGTCAAGCGCGCGATGTGGTCGCGCCGCGCGCAGGAATATGACCAGAAGATCAACTCGGGCGATCTGATGTCCATTGCCGAGGTCGTGCGCGACCTGCATCGCAACGACGATCAGCGCGAACAGTCCTATTCCGAACGCCAGCTTTACGAAGCGGCCCTGGACCGCCTGACCCGCGAAGTGGCGGCCGTCAACGGGCTGGATGAAGGCGCCGCCCAGAAGCGGGTCGAGGAAGTCTTGCTGACCCGCGCCGCCTGATTGTTTTCCGACTTTCTGAAGGGCGGTCCGCGGGGCCGCCCTTTTTCAATTCTGCCGGAATCGCTGCAACGCTTGCCTGCCGCGCCGCCCACCCGAGGTTGCCTTGACACAATCCCTGTCCTTTGCCGTTGAATCCCCGCTGACCGAAGACCTGGGCCTGCTGTTTCAGCGGCACACGGCGGAAATGCATGCTGATACGCCGCCCGAATCCATTCATATGATGCCGCGCGAAACTCTGGTCTCGCCGGACATCGACTTTTTCGTGCTTCGGCGGGACGGTGTTGCGGTGGGAATGGCCGCGCTGAAACGCCTGGACCCCATGCATGGAGAGATCAAGTCCATGCACGTCCTGGCCGAGGCGCGGGGGGCGGGGTTGTCGCGACTGATGCTGGACCGGCTGTCGGACCACGCCCGGCAGTCGGGGCTGACGCGCCTGTCCCTGGAAACCGGGGCGCAGGCCAGCTTTGCGGCGGCGCGGCGCCTGTATGCGCGCGGCGGTTTTGCCGAATGCCCGCCCTTCGGCGCGTATCAACCGGATCCGAACAGCGTTTTCATGACGCGCATGCTGTGACTTGCGCATCGGCGCGCGATCCCGCAAAAGATCGGCCAGACGGTCCCGTAGCTCAACTGGATAGAGCAGCCGACTTCTAATCGGCAGGTTGAGGGTTCGATTCCTTCCGGGATCGCCATTTTTGCCAAGGTGCGTGACGATCAGTTCCTTGGCGAATCCCCATGATGTTCCCGCATCTGGTCGATGTCGCCCATGCTGCCCGGATGGGGCTTGTGCCGCGCCTTGTTCCAGATCCAGGTTGCCGCCCACAGCACGATCCCGATGCCCAGCAGCCATCCGGCGATGCGGTATTGATCCATCTGCGCCGAACTGCGCGCCCAGGGACCGGCCAGGAAGGCGCAGGTCACCGCGCCGATCCAGGGGGTGATCCTGGGGGCGCGGAAATGGTCGTGTCCGGCGGGATGCCGGCGCAGCACGATCAGCGATATGTTGACCACCGTGAACACGCACAGCAACAGCAGCGACGTGGTGCCGCCCAGCAGGCTGACCGCCGGAAGGTTCGATCGCGTGACCACGAAATAGATCAGCCCGAAAGCCAGGGCTGTCGTGAACAGGACCGCCACCCAGGGCGTGCGGCGGGTGTGATGGACCAGCCCCAGACCGTGCGGCAGCACCCTCTGTCGCGCCAGGCCATAGAGAAGCCGGCTGGCCATCAGCATGTTGATCAGCGCCGAATTGGCGACAGCGAACATGCCGATGAAGGGAAAGATCGTGTCGAAGGGCAGGTTGGGCGCGCCCGCGCGCACGACCTGGGTCAGGGCCGACCCCTTGTCGGGGTCGGACAGGTCGCCCACCGGGACCAATGCCACCGCGCAGATGGACACCAGCACATAGATCACGCCGGTGATCGCCAGCCCGGTCAGCATGATGCGGGGGAAGATGCGGACGGGATCCTTGACCTCCTCGGCCATGTTGACCGAATCCTCGAAGCCCACCATCGCGAAGAAGGCCAGGGCGGTGGCGGCGGTCAGGGACAGGAAGGCGCCCTTTTCCTCGGACGAGCGAAAGACCATCACTTCGGAAAAGTCGGCGCGGCCCTGGGACATGGCATAGAAGCCCACGAAGATGATCATCAGAAGCCCGGTCAATTCGATGCAGGTCAGGACCACGTTCGCCTTGACGCTTTCGCCCACCCCGCGCAGGTTGATGACCGCGACCAGGGCCATGAAGCCAAGCGCGATCAGCAGGATCCCGGCGCCGCCCTTTTCGAAGCCCAGCCCGAAGCCGTCGTTCAGGAAGCCGGCGAATGCGTTCGACGCGGTCGAGGCCGAGGTGATCCCCGAGCACATCACCGTAAAGGCCACGAGGAAGGTCAGGAAATGGATGCCGAAGGCGCGATGGGCATAAAGCGCGGCGCCTGCCGCCTGAGGATAGCGCGTCACCAGTTCCAGATAGGAAAGCGCCGTGATCGTGGCGACCAGGAACGCGATCAGGAAGGGCGCCCAGGCGGCGCCACCCACCTCGGCCGCGACGGTTCCGGTCAGGGCATAGACGCCGGTTCCCAGGATATCGCCCACGATGAACAAAAGCAGCAGCTTTGGTCCCATGACGCGGTGAAGTTCGGGTTGATGCGACGCGGGCGCCGCGGGTTGATATGCCTCGGCCATGTCCACCTCCTTGACCTTTCGTCAAGCGCCAGACTGTTCCCCAAGTTGCATTGCGGCAAGAAAAATCACCTGTCGCCTAGGTCGGGGCGCACCAGGTCCGAACCCCTGGCGCGCAGGCTGTCAGTCAGGAAGGCGATCACCGCGCGTTCCCGGCGCATGGTGCGGACGTCGCGATGGCAGCTCAGCCAATAGCTGCGGGTCAGCGTCACTTCGTCGGGCAGGATGATCCGCAGTTCCGGATATTTCGTCGCGATGTAATGGGGCAGAACGACAACCCCCAGGTGATTGCGCGCGGCCGCCAGCTGGTTGAACACGCTGGAGCTTTTGATCGACGCCCGAATGCCCGGCAGGACCTCGTTCAGATAATCCAGGCCGGGGGCGAAGATCATTTCCTCGATATAGCCGATGATGCGATGCGCCCGCAGATCGTCGCGCCGGGCAATGGCGGGGTGTCCGGCCAAGTAAGTCTCGGTCGCGTAGAGATGCAGGGTATAGTTCGCCATCCGTTCGGACCGATAAGGTCCGCTGGAGATCGGATCCAGGGTCACGGACATGTCGGCCTCGCGCCGCGACAGCGACAGGATCTGCGGCATGGTGATCAGTTCCAGCGAGATCAGCGGGAACTGCGTGATGAAGTCGGGCCACAGGTGCTGGGAAAAGAGGCTGGCGAAACCTTCCGGCACCGCCAGCCGCAACGGCCCGGCCTGGCGCGACGCGGCCCCCTGGTCAACGGGGATCTGGTCGGCTGCCTCCTCCATCCGTTCGGCGGTTTCGACTAGGCGACGGCCTGCGGGGGTCGGTTCGTATCCGCGCGGGTTGCGTTCGAACAGCCGCGCGTTGAGCGCCTGTTCCAGCCGGTCGATCCGCCGGGACACAGTGACATGCGACGTGCCCAGCACCCGTGCCGCCCGCGACAACTGTCCTTCGCGCGCTACGGCCAGAAAGAATTGCAGGTCGTCCCAGCTTAGTGCCATTGTTCAAATATGTTCAAAACCTGAACGAAATTAGACTGCATTGAACGCTTGTGTCAAAGTGACTTTGAGGTCATCCTTTGGTCGAACGAGGGCTGGAGGAGAGGCCTTCGTCAACATGAACAGGTCATTTTCCCGGATCGCGGTCTCTGCCGCGGTGCCGAAGGATCATGCCCAAGGGAGGTCGTATGCGTAAACTACTGTTGTCTGCCGCGTCCGTCGGTGTAATGGCCGCGCCCGCGGTGGCCGAGATTTCGGACGGCAAGGTCAAGATCGGGATCCTGAACGACCAGTCGGGCGTCTATTCCGACTTCGGCGGCAAGAATTCCTATGAAGCCGCGCTGATGGCGGTCGAGGATTTCGGCGGCACCGTGCTGGACGCCCCGATCGAGGTGGTGACCGCCGACCACCAGAACAAGGCCGACATCGCCTCGAACATCGCGCGCCAGTGGTATGACACCGAACAGGTGGACAGCATCATGGAGCTGACGACATCTTCGGTGGCCCTTGCCGTTCAGGCACTGTCCACCGAGAAGCAGAAGATCACCATGACCACCGGGGCGGCGACGACGGAACTGACCGGCGCGCAATGTTCCCCTTACGGCTTCCACTGGGCCTATGACACGCATGCCCTGGCCGTGGGCACCGGCGGCGCGTTGGTGCAGGAAGGCGGCGACAGCTGGTTCTTCCTGACCGCGGATTACGCCTTCGGCTATTCGCTGGAAGAACAGACCAGCAGCTTCGTCACCGAAAAGGGCGGCACGATCACCGGGTCGGTGCGTCACCCGCTGGCGACGACCGACTTTTCGTCCTTCCTGCTGCAGGCCCAGGCTTCGGGCGCCAAGGTCATCGGCCTGGCCAATGCCGGCGCCGACACGCAGAACGCCATCAAGCAGGCCGCCGAATTCGGCATCACCCAGGGCGGGCAGAAGCTGGCCGCCCTGCTGTTCACGCTGGCCGATGTCCACGGCCTGGGGGCCGAGGCCGCGCAGGGCCTGAACCTGACCGAGAGCTTCTACTGGAAGCGCGATGCCCAGTCCGAGGAATTCGGCCGCCGCTTCATGGAGCGCACCGGGTCGATGCCGAACATGATCCACGCCGGAACCTATTCCACGGTCATGTCCTATCTGAAGGCCATCGAGGCCGCCGGAACGGATGAAACCGAGGCCGTCGCCGCCAAGCTGCATGAACTGCCGGTCAACGACGTCTTCGCCCAGGACGGCAAGGTCGGCGCCAACGGCCGGCTGATCAAGGATGTCTATCTGATGGAGGTGAAGGCCCCCGCCGACATCACCGAGGAATGGGACTATTACAACGTGCTGGCGACCATTCCGGGGGACGAGGCCTATCTGGATCCGGCTGAAAGCGGCTGCCCGCTGGTCACGCAGTAAGGCATACAGATGAGCATTGCGCCTGTCATGACGCAATCCGAACCGCGGGTGGTGCTTACCGCCCGCGGTCTTGGCAAGGATTTCGCGGGCTTCACCGCCGTCAACAATGTCGATCTGGATGTCGAACATGCGCGCATCCATGCGCTGATCGGACCGAACGGTGCGGGGAAGACCACGGTATTCAACCTGCTGACCAAGTTCCTGCAGCCCACGCGCGGCAAGATCACGCTGCTGGGCCAGGACATCACCCAGACCAAGCCCGACAAGGTGGCCCGGATGGGGCTGGTGCGGTCGTTCCAGATCTCGGCCGTGTTCCCGCACCTGACCGTGCGCGAGAACGTCAAGGTCGCGCTGCAGCGTCCGGCGGGCCTGGCCGTTCAGTTCTGGAAGCCGCTGTCCTCGCTGGACCGGCTGAACGGGCGCGCGGACCAGTTGATCGACGACCTGGGCCTGACGCCCTATCGCGACCACCGCGCCGCCGACCTGTCCTATGGCCGCAAGCGCGTGCTTGAGATCGCAACGACCCTCGCGCTCGACCCCGAGGTGCTGCTGCTGGACGAACCCATGGCCGGCATGGGCCAGGAGGATGTGCGCATGGTTGCGGACATCATCCGCGATGTCGCGCAAACCCGCGCCGTGCTGATGGTCGAGCATAACCTGAACGTGGTCGCCGACATCTGCCACCACGTCACCGTGCTGCAACGGGGCGAGATCATCGCGACCGGCGATTACGCCACGGTATCCGCCGATCCGCGCGTGCGCACCGCCTATATGGGAACCGAATGATGACGGCTCCGCTTCTGGAAACCGCCGGGCTGCAGGCCTGGTACGGCGAAAGCCATGTGCTGCACGGCGTGGACCTGCACGTCAACGAAGGCGAGATGATCTGCATCCTGGGCCGCAACGGCATGGGAAAGACCACGACGCTGCGCACGATCATGGGCATCCTGCGCAAGCGCACCGGCCGCATCACCTTCGCGGGCCAGGACATGATGTCCGTGCCGCTGCACAAGACTGCCCGCGCCGGCCTGGGCTTCGTCCCCGAGGAACGCGGCATCTTCGCGACCCTTTCGGTCGAGGAAAACCTGATGCTGCCGCCCAAGGTCGCCGATGGCGGCATGTCGGTGGCCGAGATCTATGACCTGTTCCCCAACCTGCAGGAACGTCGCAACAGCCCCGGCACCAAGCTGTCGGGCGGCGAACAGCAGATGCTGGCCATGGCGCGCATCCTGCGCACCGGCGCGCGTTGCCTGTTGCTGGACGAGCCGACCGAGGGTCTGGCCCCGGTCATCATCAACGCCATCGGGGACGTCCTGCGCAAACTGAAACAACGCGGCATGACCGTGGTGCTGGTGGAACAGAACTTCCGCTTCGCCGCCAAGGTCGCCGACCGCTTCTATCTGATGGACCATGGCACCATGACCGCCGAATTCCCGGTATCCGAACTGCCGAACCGGATGGACCTGCTGCATCGGGAACTGGGGGTGTGACATGACCATGATCTTCGGCATTCCCGTCCAGGCCCTAATGGGGCAGCTTCTGGTCGGACTGATCAACGGCAGCTTTTATGCGCTGCTGTCGCTTGGCCTTGCGGTCATCTTCGGCCTGCTGCGCGTCATCAACTTCGCGCATGGCGCGCAATACATGATGGGCGCCTTTGCCGCGCTGCTGCTGCTGACCGTGGGCGGCGTCAACTATTGGCTGGCGCTGATCCTGGCCCCGGTGATCGTGGGCCTGTTCGGCGCCATCGTGGAACGCACGATGCTGTCGCGCCTGTACAAGCTGGACCATCTTTACGGCCTGCTGTTCACCTTCGGCCTCGCCCTGGCGATCGAGGGGACGTTCCGTTATTTCTATGGCGCGTCGGGGATGCCCTATGCGGCGCCCGCGGCGCTGACGGGCGCGGTCAACCTGGGCTTCATGTTCCTGCCCATCTATCGCGGCTGGGTCGTGGTCGCCTCGCTGATCGTCTGCCTTGCCGTCTGGTTCATGATCGAGAAGACCAAGCTGGGCGCATACCTGCGCGCGGCCACGGAAAACCCGACGCTGGTGCAAAGCTTCGGCATCAACGTGCCCCTGCTGCTGACGCTGACCTATGCGCTTGGCGCGGGGCTTGCGGCCTTCGCGGGCGTGCTGGCCGCGCCGGTCTATCAGGTCAGCCCGCTGATGGGGTCGAACCTGATCATCATCGTCTTCGCGGTGGTCGTGGTCGGCGGCATGGGGTCCATCCTGGGGGCCATCATCACCGGCTACATGCTGGGCGTGGTCGAGGGATTGACCAAGGTCTTCTACCCCGAGGCGTCCAACATCGTGATTTTCGTCATCATGGCGATCGTCTTGATCCTGCGGCCTGCGGGCCTTTTCGGAAAGGATGCCTGACATGGCCGGCAAATCCGAACCCATCGCGTCCGAACATATCGCCATCCACCCCAAGGCGGGGCAGATCCAGCTTGTGCTGCTGGCCGTGCTCGGGGCTGCGCTGCTGCTGGCGCCGCAGTTCCTGTATCCGATCTTCCTGATGAAGCTCTTGGCCTTCGGCCTGTTCGCGGCGGCCTTCAACCTGCTTTTGGGCTATACGGGCCTGCTGTCCTTCGGCCATGCCACCTTCTTCGGCGGCGCGGCCTATTTCACGGCCCATGCGGTCAAGGTCTGGGGCTGGCCGCCCGAGGCCGGGATCCTGCTGGGCGTCTTGGGCGCCGCCGCCCTGGGCCTGGTCATGGGCGCCATCGCCATACGCCGCCAGGGCATCTATTTCGCCATGATCACCCTGGCCCTGTCGCAGATGTTCTTCTTCTTCTGCCTGCAGGCGGGCTTCACCCATGGCGAGGACGGCATCCAGTCGGTGCCGCGCGGCACCCTGTTCGGCATCTTCAACCTGTCGGACACGATGACGATGTATTACTTCGTCTTGGCCGTGTTCGTCATCGGGCTGCTGATCATCTGGCGCTTCGTGAATTCGCCCTTCGGGATGATCCTGAAGTCGATCCGCGAGAACGAACAGCGCGCGATCTCGCTGGGCTATTCGGTCAGCCGCTACAAGCTGGGGGCCTTCGTGATGTCGGCCGCGCTTGCGGGACTGGCTGGCGGCGTCAAGGCGCTGATCTTCCAGTTCGCCACGCTGACCGACGTGTCCTGGCAGATGTCGGGCGAGGTGATCCTGATGACGCTGCTGGGCGGCATCGGCACGCTGGCCGGTCCGGTCGTGGGCGCGGGGCTGGTGGTGACGCTGCAGAACTATCTGGCCACCTCGGACTTTCCGGTGACGATCATCACGGGTGTGGTCTTCATGGTCTGCGTGCTGGTCTTCCGTCGCGGCCTGATCGGCGAATTCTTCGCCAGCAGGCTGGGGCGCAGACTGGGCTTCAGGTCGGAAAGCTGATGGAAAGCTATGATTACATCGTGATCGGCGCGGGCAGCGCCGGTTGCGTGCTGGCGAACCGCCTGTCCGCCGATCCCAAGGCCCGTGTCCTGCTGCTCGAGGCCGGGGGACGCGACAACTACCACTGGATCCACATTCCTGTCGGATACCTGTATTGCATCGGCAATCCGCGCACCGACTGGGGCTTCAAGACCCAGGCCGAGGAAGGGCTGAACGGGCGGTCGCTGCTGTATCCGCGCGGGCGCGTGCTGGGGGGATGCTCCTCGATCAACGGCATGATCTACATGCGCGGGCAGGCGGCCGATTACGACCACTGGCGCCAGCTTGGCTGCACCGGCTGGGGTTGGGACGACATCCTGCCGCTGTTCAAGGCGCAAGAGGATTTCTATCGCGGCGCCGACGACGCCCATGGCGCGGGCGGCGAATTGCGGGTCGAAACGGCGCGCGTCCGTTGGGCCGTTCTGGATGCCTTCATGGAGGCTGCGGAACAGGCGGGCATCCCGCGCACCACCGACTTCAACCGTGGCGACAACGAGGGCAGCGGCTATTTCGACGTGACCCAGCGCGCCGGCTGGCGGTGGAGCGCGGCCAAGGCCTTTCTGCGCCCCGTCATCAAGCGCCCCAACCTGCGCGTCCTGACCGGCGCCGAGGTGGAACGCCTGGTGATCGAGGGGGGCGAGGTCCAGGGCGTCGTCTTCCACCACCTGGGCCGCCGCCAGCAGGTCCGCGCCACGCGCGAGACGGTCCTGTCCGCCGGGGCCATCGGATCGGTGCAGATCCTGGAACAATCCGGCATCGGGCGCGGCGATGTCCTGCAGGCCGCGGGCATCGCTCCACAGGTCGAGGTGCCTTCGCTGGGCGAAAACCTGCAGGATCACCTGCAACTGCGGCTGGTCTATAAGGTGCGCGGCGTGCCCACCCTGAACGAAAAGGCCTCGCGCTTGATGGGCAAGGCCTCGATCGGGTTGGAATACCTGCTCAAGCGGTCGGGGCCGATGTCGATGGCCCCCAGCCAGCTGGGCATCTTCGCGAAATCCGGTCCCGACAAGGCCACGGCGGATCTGGAATTCCATGTGCAGCCCGTCAGCCTGGACAAGTTCGGCGATCCGGTCCACCCGTTCCCGGCCATGACCGCCAGCGTCTGCAACCTGCGCCCGGAAAGCCGCGGTTCCGTCCATGTGACCACGCCCGATTTCCGCGCGCATCCGGCGATCCGGCCCAATTACCTTTCGACACCCGGCGACCGGGACGTGGCGGTCCGCGCGATCCGCCTGACGCGCAAGATCGCCGCGCAACCGGCCTTCACCCGCTATGATCCCAGCGAACATGTCCCCGGCATCGCCTTCCAGACCGACGACGACCTGGTCAAGGCGGCGGGCGCGGTGGGCACCACGATCTTCCACCCGGTCGGCACCTGCCGGATGGGCACGGACGATGGCGCCGTGGTCGATCCGCGCCTGCGGATGCGTGCGGTGGGGCGGCTGCGGATCGCCGATGCCTCGATCATGCCGACGATCACCAGCGGCAACACCAATGCGCCGGTGATGATGATCGCGGAAAAGGCCGCCCGGATGATGCTGGAGGATGCGCGGGCTTGATCCCGCCATCGGCAACGGCCAAGCTGGCCGCGAACAGCGGAACCCCGGCATGACCCTTCCCTTCACCTGCGAGAAAAGCCCCGCCTCTGGTTCGCGGGGGGTGGTGGTCGCGAATGCGCCCCTGGGAACGATGGCGGGGTCCGAGATGCTGGCCATCGGCGGCAATGCCGTGGACGCCGCCGTCGCCGCGCTGCTGACGCTGACCGTGGTGGAGCCGATGATGGTGGGCATCGCGGGCGGCGGCATCGCGCATCTGCGGCTGGCGGACGGGCGGCATGTGGTGATCGACGCGCTGTCGGTGGCCGGGCAGGGCGCGCGGGCGGACATGTTCACCCCGGTGTCCGACCTGCCCGACGCCTATATGGAGACCGAGGGGCGGCGAAACCGCGTCGGCCCCTCGGCCGTCGCGGTGCCTGGGAATCTGCGCGGCTGGTTCCTGATGCAGCAGCGATACGGGCGGCTGCCATGGGCCGATGTGGTCGAACCGGCGATCCGCGCGGCGGCCCGTGGCTTTGCCGTCAGCCCCTATCTGCACGGCGCGATCCTGGAACATCGCGCCGACCTTTGCACTGACCCGGAGATGGCACGGATGTTCCTGCCCGATGGGGTTCCGCTGCAACCGGGCGCGCGGCTGGTCATGGGCGATTACGCGGAAAGCCTGCGGCTGATCCAGTCCCAGGGCGACGCGGCCCTGCATGGCGGCGATCTGGGCCGCGCCTTGGCGGACCAACTGGCGGCAGGCGGCGGCCATGTCACGCTGGACGACCTGACAGCGGCACGCGCCGTTCAGCGTCAGGCGATCCTTGGCACCTATCGCGGCCATACCATTGCCGGGCCGCCGCCGCCGGCATCCTCGGGCGTGCATGTCGTCCAGATGCTGAACATGCTGGAAGCCTATGACCTGCGCGGCATGGGTTTCGGAAGTCCCGACAGCATGGACCTGATGGCCCGCACCATCGCCTTGGCCTTCGAGGATCGGCGGCAGGCATCGGGCGACCCCGATTTCGTGGATGTGCCGGTCGAACGCTTCACCGACAAGAACTATGCCCGGCAGCGGATGGAACAACGCGCCGGAACGGGCGGGCCGGTCGTCCATGAAAGCCGCGACACGACCCATGTGACCGTGGCCGATGCGGACGGCACCATCGTCAGCGCGACGCATACGATCAACGGGCTGTGGGGCGCCTGCTTCATGGTGCCGGGGACCGGGATCATCCCCAACAACTATATGCTGAACTATGACCCGCGCCCAGGCCGGGCACTGTCGGTGGCGCCGGGCAAGCGGGTGCCGACATCCATGGCGCCGATGATCGTGCTGCGCGACGGGCGCCCGGTCTTCGCGCTTGGGCTGCCGGGGGCGGTGCGGATCTTTCCTTCGGCCATGCAGGCGATCGTGAACCTGATCGACCACGGCATGACCCTGCAGCAGGCGGTCGAGGCCCCGCGCCTGTGGACCGAGGGGCATCACCTGGAACTGGAACCCGGCCTTGCCGCGCAGGCCGACGCGATGCGCGCGCGCGGCCACGACGTGCGGCTGGTCAAGACCATCGGCGGCGGCATGAACGCCATCGCCTTCGCACCCGACGGCACCATGACCGGCGCAGCCTGCTGGCGCGCGGACGGCACCGTCATGGCCCAAGGGGGCGGGCTGGCCCGGCCCGGCATCCGGTTCATGATATGACCAGGGCCCATGTCGTCCTTCTTGACCCGGCCGCGCCCGAACGTCTGGACCGCATCCGGCCCTTCCTGCCGCAAGGATGGGTGCTGACCGCCGCAGCATCCCGTGATCCGAAGGATCAGCTTGCCGAGCTGCAGGGCGCCAGCTTCGTGATCAGCGGCGACATGCCGGTGACGGAACAGATGTTCGCCACGCCGGGGCTGCGGGCGGTGCACAAATGGGGCGTGGGCTATGACGGGATCGACCTGGAAGCGGCCCGGCGGCATGGCGTGCGGGTGCTGCGCACGACCGGATCGAACGCCGTCGCGGTGGCGGAAACGACCCTGGGCCTGATCCTTGCCGTGAACCGCAACATCGTGCGCGGCCACGTCGGTGTCCTGAATGGCGGCTGGCCGAAGGGGCAGGTCGGCCCGACCTCGGCCACGCTGTCGGGACGTACGGTGGGAATCGTCGGCATGGGTTACATCGGCAAGGCCCTGGCCCGGCTGCTGCGGGGCTTTGGCTGCCCGATCCTTTACACCAAGCGCACCCCCCTGCCGCAGCCCGAGGAGGCGGACCTGAACGCCCGCTTCGCGCCGCTGGACGACCTGCTGGCGGCATCAGACGTGGTCACGCTGAACTGCGACCTGAACGACAGCACGCGCGACCTGATCGACGCCCGCCGCCTGGCGCTGATGAAGCCCAACGCGATCCTGGTTAATGCCGCGCGCGGGGGCGTGTTGGTCGAGGGCGACCTGGCCGATGCGATCCGCCAAGGCCGGCTGCGCGGAGCGGGGATCGACGTGTTCTCGGTCGAGCCGATCACGCCCGACAATCCGCTGCTGGGGCTGGACCGGGTGGTGCTGACTCCGCATCTTGGCGCGCTTGACGCGGCAGGCTTCGCGCCCACCATCATGCGGATGATGGAAAACCTGCTGGCGGTCCAGCAGGGCATCCCGCCGCGCGATATCGACGTTCTGGTCTGACGAAAAAAGGCACCGCATCGCTGCGGTGCCCTTGCGTTCCCGAGGGAAGAATCAGTCGGCGCTGCGTTCGCCCAGTTGCAGCCCGGCGGGGTGCAAGGCAAGGCCGGTCACGGGCGCGGCGGGGCTGGTGGGCTCGCGCCCGCCCATCACGGCGTCGAACGTCTCGCGGTCAAGCGCGCCCTGCCAGCGGCTGACGACCACGGTGGCGACGGCGTTGCCGATGAAGTTGGTGATCGACCGGCATTCCGACATGAAGCGGTCCACGCCCAGGATCAGCGCCATCCCGGCGACCGGCACGGTCGGCACGACCGACAGCGTGGCGGCCAGGGTGATGAAGCCCGCCCCGGTGACGCCCGCCGCGCCCTTGGACGACAGCATCGCGACCAGCAGCAGCAGCACCTGTTGTTGCAGCGACAGGTCGGTGTTGGTCGCCTGTGCGATGAACAGCGCGGCCAGCGTCATGTAGATGTTGGTGCCGTCCAGGTTGAAGCTGTATCCGGTCGGCACGACCAGGCCCACCACGGGACGGGCGCAGCCGGCCTTCTCCATCTTCTCCATCAGCGAGGGCAGCGCGGATTCCGACGACGAGGTGCCCAGCACCAGCAGGATTTCCGCCTTGAGATAGGAGATCAGCCGGAAGATCGAGAAGCCGTTGGCAAGGCAGACCGCGCCCAGGACCACGATCACGAACATGGCCGAGGTCAGGTAGAACGTCCCCACCAGCATCGCTAGGTTCATGATCGACGCGATGCCGTATTTGCCGATGGTGAAGGCAAAGGCCCCGAAGGCGCCGATGGGGGCGGCCTTCATCAGGATGTCCACCACGCGGAAGATCGCGAAGCTGGCCGATTCCAGGATGTTCAGCACCGGCTTGCCCTTGTCGCCGACCAGGATCAGGCCGACACCGAACAGGATCGCCACGAACAGCACCTGCAGGATGTTGCCTTCCACGAAGGCCGACACCAGCGTCGTGGGGATGATGTCCATGACGAAGCCGGTCAGCGACGTCTCGTGCGCCTTTTCGGTATAGGTCGCCACCGCCCCTGAATCCAGGCTGGCCGGGTCGATGTTCATCCCCGATCCCGGCTGGACGACGTTCGCCACGATCAGGCCCACGATCAGCGCCAGCGTCGAGAAGGTCAGGAAATAGGCGAAGGCCTTGCCCACGACCGAACCCACGCCGCGCAGCGAACCCATCCCCGCAAGGCCGGTCACGATGGTCAGGAAGATCACCGGCGCGATGATCATCTTGACCAGCTTGATGAAGGCGTCGCCCAGCGGCTTCAGCGCCTCGCCGGTTTCGGGATAGAAGTGTCCCAGCAACGCGCCAGCCGCGATGGCGATGATGACCTGGAAATAGAGGTGGTGATAGAACGGCCTCTTTTCGTGGGCCACGGGCTGCGCGGAAGTGTCCAGCTGCATGGAAAGGCCTCCTCCTGCCTTGGATGTCGTTTGGATGAGGGACATTCTAGAATGTGGGCAGGGCAGCCCAAAAAACTTGCTGCATGGCTGCAATGCGCTGAAAACATGACTGTTTTTGCAGAACGGCATGGGGAGTATGTGTGGTTTTCCGCACAGGCCCAAGCTGCTAGTGTGGGATCCGAAACACCATGCGGGGACAGGAAGGCGTGCGCGATACGCAGCACAGATCGTCGGTTGCCAGCGATTCGCCGGTCTTGCCGCGCGTTGCGGGATGGCTGGCGATCCTGCTGGCCATGGCCTTTCTGGTGCTGGTTCCCGCCGCGACCTTCTGGGTGATCCGGGCAGGGGCATTGGAGGATCTGCGTGCCGAAGGTCTGGCGGCGGCGCAGTCCCGCGCGCTGACGCTGGAAAGCATCCTTGACCGGCAACGGTCCGTCGTGGCGATCCTGGCCGATGACGCGGTGGTCAAGGCCGCGTTGCGACGCGAGTTCGACGAAGGCGACGCGGTGTCGGCCAAGCTGGAGCGCTTGCGCGAGGAGACGCAAAGCTCGGTCATGTATCTGATGGAGGACACCGGCCATACCATCGCCGCGTCGAACTGGAACATGCCGGACAGCTTCGTGGGCCACGACTACAGCTTTCGCAACTATTTCCGGCAGGCGCTGACCCAGGCCACGGCCATGGAATTCGCGCTTGGCACCGTCAGCGGCCAGCCGGGGTTGTATCTGTCCCATGACGTGCGGGACGGCGAAGCGCTTCTTGGGGTGGTCGTTGTCAAGATGGAATTCGACACGTTGGAGGCGGCCTGGGCGCGCAGCCCGAACGCGACCCATGTGACCGAGGCGGACGGCCGCGTCATCATCACCACCGACCCGCATCTTCGGTTCACTACAACGCCGCCCGCCGTGCCCGACAGCCTGGCGATCACCCTTCCGGTGCGGGGAACGGGATGGACGCTGTCCATGCACATGCCGACCCGGGAAGCAGACCAGACGGCCGCCTATGCCGCAGGCGCTGCGGGCTTGGCGACGCTGCTGCTGATGGCGCTTGCCGACCAGGCCCGCCGCGCGCGCCTTCGTGCCGCCCGCAAGGCCCGCGCCGACCGCACCCATCGCGCGGAACTGGAACGTGCCGTGGCCGAACGCACCCGCGACCTGTCCGAGGAGATACGCGAACGCCAGCTGGCCCAGCAACGCCTGTCGCAGATGCAGGCGGACCTTGTGCAGGCCAACAAGCTGGCCACCATGGGCCAGATCACCGCCGGCGTCGCGCATGAGATCAACCAGCCGCTGGCCACGATCCGCCTGCTGGCCGAAAACGGACAGGCGATGCTGCCGGACGGACCGGCGGGCGACAACCTTGCCCGGATCGCGCGCATGACGGACCGGATCGGCCAGATCACCGACCAGCTTCGCGGCTTTGCCCGCAAGGCCACCGGAGAGGTGGGGGCCGTTCCCCTGCGTTCGGCGATCGACGCCTCGCTGATGCTGACCACAAGCCGGCGCAAGGCGGGCGACATGCCGGTTCATCTGCCCGCCATCCCGGACAGCCTTGCGGTCCTGGGCGAACGGGTGCGGGTGGAACAGATCCTGGTCAACCTGCTGGCAAATGCCTTCGAGGCGCAGGAGGGCTGTGCCGACCCCTGGATCCGCATCGGGGTCGAGGAGGATGGCGACCATGTCGCGCTGACGGTGTCGGACAACGGGCCCGGTCTTTCGCCCCAGGTGATCGCGCAGCTTTTCGCCCCCTTCGCCACCAGCAAGGCCCAGGGGCTTGGACTGGGGCTTGTGATTTCACGCGACATCGCGCGTGACCTTGGGGGCGAACTGATCGCCGAGGCCCCGGTGGCGGGTCAGGGGGCGACCTTCCGACTGACCTTGAGGAAAGCGGCATGACCGGACTGGTGCGCCTGGTGGATGACGACGAAGACCTGCGCGCGGCACAGGTTCAGACCTTGCAGATGGCGGGCTTGCAGGTCGAGGATTTCGCCCTTGCCGAGGATGCGCTGAAGGGGGTGACGCGTGATTATCCGGGCGTGGTGCTGTCCGATGTGCGGATGCCCGGCATGGACGGGCTGCAACTGTTTGAGCGCCTGCACGCGATCGACCCCGACCTGCCGGTGATCCTTTTGACCGGGCATGGCGACGTGCCCATGGCGGTGGCCGCGCTGAAGGCCGGTGCCTACGATTTCCTGACCAAGCCCGTGTCGCGCGATGTGTTGCTGGCTGCGGTGAACCGGGCGGTGTCGGCCCGCGCCCTGATCCTTGAAAACCGCCAGTTGCGACAGGCAAGCCATGACGCCTCGGACAGTTTTCCCGAACTTGCGGGCGGCAGCGAGGTGATGGTCCATCTGCGCGCCGCCCTGGACCGCGTGGCCGCCGCCGAGGGCAGCGTGCTTCTGACCGGCCCGCAGGGTGTGGGCAAGCTGTCGGTTGCCCGCGCGATCCACCGCCAGGGCCCGCGCCGCGCCCGCCCCTTTGTGCATCTGGCCTGCGATGCCTTGGACGAGGCCCGGTTCGATGCCGATCTGCTGGGCAGCGATGCCCCGGGTCCGCGCGGCACCCGGCAGGTCGGGCAACTGGAACGGGCGCAGCGTGGCGTGCTGTTTCTGGACCGCGTGGATGCCTTGACGCCGCCGATGCAGGCGCGGCTGGCCGCGATCCTTGAGGCGGGCGAGTATTGGCCCGCTGGCGCCGCGGCCCCCCGACCGATGGATGTGCAGCTTCTGGCCTCGACCACGGTTGATCCGGCGCGCTTGGGCGAAGGCCCCTTCGATGCGCGCCTGTTCTATCGCCTGTCGGGCACCGTTCTGCCGGTCCCCTCGCTGGCGGAACGGCGCGAGGATATCCCGGCGCTGTATCGTCATTTCCTGCTGGCGGCCTGCGCCCGGCTGGACCGGCCCGCGCCCGAACTGACCGGGGCGGTCAAGGCGCGGCTGTCGGGGCATGGCTGGCCCGGCAACCTGCCGGAACTGCGCGGCTTCGCCGAAAGCCAGGCCATCGGCGTGACCCCCTTCGAGGCAGGGGACGAGGGCGATCCGCCAGGCCTTTCGGATCTGGTCGCGGCATACGAGCGAGAGTTGATCCGCGACGCCCTGCGCCTTTCAGGGGGCAATGCCACGGCGGCGATGGGGCGGCTGCAACTGCCGCGCAAGACCTTTTACGACAAGCTGGCCCGCCACGGGATCAAGCCCACCGATTTCCGCCGCTGATCAGCGGGTCCGGCCCTCGATGATGGTCTTCAGGACCAGCACCACAAGCGCGATCAGCGTCAGGGTGGAAGCCGCCGCAAAGGCGCCGACGATGTTCAGGTCGTTGAACAGCAGTTCGATCTGCAAGGGCAGGGTGTTCGTCTGCCCCCGGATCGCCCCCGACACCACCGACACCGCGCCGAATTCCCCGACCGCCCGCGCCGTCGCAAGGACCGCCCCGTAAAGCAGCGCCCAGCGGATGTTGGGCAGGGTCACCCGGCGAAACACCTGCCAGCCGGATGCGCCAAGGGTCAGTGCCGCCTGTTCCTGTTCCGACCCCTGCGCCTGCATCAGCGGCAGGACCTCGCGCGCGACAAAGGGTCCGGTCACGAACAGCGTCACCAGGACGATGCCTGGCAGCGCGAACAGGATCTTGATGTCCCCGGCCGCCAAAGCCGGCCCGAGCAGCCCCTGACGCCCATACAGCAGCAGATAGCACACCCCGGCGATGATGGGCGAAATCGAAAACGGCAGTTCGATGATCGTCAGCAGCAGCTTGCGGCCCGGAAAGGTGAACCGCGCGATCAACCAGGCGGCGCTGATGCCGACGACAAGGTTGATGGGCAACGTGATCACCGCCACCACCGTGGTCAGCCAGATCGCGTGCAGCGTGTCAGGCGCCATGATGTTCTGCGCAAAGACCGCAAAGCCCTGCGACAGCGCGCGCCAGAAGATATAGGCCAGCGGCACCACGACGATGAACAGCGTCAGCGCCACGGCCAGACCGATCAGCAGCAAGGGCGCGCGGCGATCCTGGCGCGGGGCAAGGGTTGCGGGGGTGGCTGCGGGCATCATGCCGGAACCCTCCGCCGCGTCAGCCGGGCTTGCAGCCAATTCGACAGGGCCAGCAGCACAAGCGCGATGGCGACCAGGGTCAGGGCGATGGCCGCCGCGCCGTTGTAATCATATTCCTCAAGCCGGATCACGGCCAGAAGCGAGGCGATCTCGGTCTTCATGGGCAGGTTGCCCGCGATGAAGATGACGGCACCGAATTCACCCAGCGACCGGGCAAAGGCAATCGTCGTGCCGATCAGGAAGGCGGGCAGGATGGCCGGAAAGATCACGCGCGCGAAGATCTGGAAGGGCGTCGCGCCCAGCGTGCGGGCCGCTTCCTCTTGGCTGTGGTCCAGATCCTCAAGGATCGGTTGCACGGTCCGCACGACGAAGGGAATGGACGTGAAGGTCATCGCGATCGCCACGCCCCAGATCGTATAGACGACCGATATCCCGGCAGGTGCCAGGATCGCGCCATACCAGCCGTTTTCGGAAAACAGCGCGGTCAGCGCCAGGCCGGCCACGGCGGTGGGAAGGGCGAAGGGGATATCCATCATCGCGTCCAGCAGCCGACGCCCCGGAAAGCGATACCGGACCAGCACCCATGCCATCAGCAGGCCATAGAGCGCATTGAAAACCGTCGCCAGCGCGGCGGCGGTGATGGTCAGCCGCAGCGCGGCCAAGGTGCGGGGTGCGGTCACGATGTCCCAAAAGCGGACGGGACCGATCTCGGCCCCCTTCAGCACCAGGGCGATCACGGGCAAAAGGACGATGACGCCGACATAGGTCAGCGTCAGGCCCATGGTCAGGCCAAAGCCCGGAAGCACCCGCTTCTGCCGTCTCGCCGGGGCGTCGATGACCGCCGCAACGCTCATTGGTTCACGAACACGGAATCAAGGATGCCGCCTTCGGTGAAGTGTTCCTCCTGGATCTTGTCCCAGCCGCCGAAGACGTCCTCGACCGTGACCAGTTTCACGTCGGGGAAGTTCGCGGCGAACTCGGCGGTGATCGCGTCGTCATGCACGCGATTGAAGTTCTGGGCCAGGATGCGCTGCGCCTCGGGGGAATAAAGGAAGTCGAGATAGGCCTTCGACACCTCGGCGGTACCCTTGCTTTCGGCATTCTCGGTCACGACGGCCACCGGGAATTCGGCCAGGACCGACATGGACGGCGTGACCCGTTCCAGTTTCGCATCGGCATATTGGCGGGCGATGCCGCCGGTCTCGGCCTCGAAGGTGATCAGGACGTCGCCCAGGCCGCGTTCGGCAAAGGTTGCGGTCGCGGCGCGCCCGCCCTGGTCGAAGACCGGGACATTGGCGAAGATCTTCTTCACGAACTCCTGTGCCGCCGCCTGGTCGCCGTTGTTCTTCTCCAGCCCATAGGCATAGGCCGCCAGATAGGTATAGCGCGCATTGCCGCTGGTCTTGGGGTTCGGGAAGATCACCTGCACACCTTCGGCCGCCAGGTCGTCCCAGTCGTCGATGTTCTTCGGATTGCCTTCGCGCACCAGGAAGGCCGGCAGCGAGTAGTAAGGCGAGGCCTGGTTCGGAAATGCGTCGCGCCAGTTTTCATCGACCATGCCGCCTTCGGCCAGGACGTCGATGTCGGTGACCTGGTTGAAGGTCACCACATCGGCGGGCAGGCCTTCCAGGATCGCGCGGGCCTGCTTCGACGAACCGCCATGCGACTGGTCGATGGTCACGCTGCGGCCGGTTTCGGCCTGCCACTTCTCGGCGAAGACGGGGTTCAGCTCGGCGAACAGTTCGCGCGCGATGTCATAGGACACGTTCAGGATGGCGTCCTGCGCGGCGACAGGGCTGGCAAGGCCCAGCACAAGGGCAAGGGCGGTGGTCAGGCGGGTTTTCACGGGCGGGCCTCCTTGAGGGTCATTGGGGTATGGATCGGCTGGGCAGGCTGTTGCCCGCTGCCGGGGAAGATCTGGCCTGCCACGGCACGCAACGCGACGGGCTGGCCTTGGCGCAGGTCGCGGCCGTCGCGGCGCGGCACCTCGGATTCGATACGGCAGCCTGTGCCGTCCTCGGCCACGATCCGCAGAAGGGCGCCCGTCGTCGCCATCTCGGCCACGCGGAAGGGCGCCTGGGGATCGGGAACAGGCAGGATGTCGGCAGGCCGCAGGAACAGCGTCGCGGGACCGTCGGGAATGGCGCGGCGGGGCAGGGCGGCCAGATCCAGGCCGGCCGCATGTGCCCGGCCTGCGCGCATCGTCACCGGAAGTTCGACCGTCAGGCCCAGGAAGCGAGCGACAAAGGGCGTGGCGGGATGGTCATAGATCTCGTCCGGCTGGCCGGTCTGTTCGATGACGCCGCCGTTCATCACGACCACGCGGTCGGCCAGTTCGAACGCTTCCTCCTGGTCGTGGGTGACGAAGATGGTGGTGGTGCCCGCGCTGTCGTGGACGCCGCGCAGCCAGCGGCGCAGGTCGCGGCGGACCTGGGCGTCAAGCGCGCCGAAAGGTTCGTCCAGCAGCAGGACGCGCGGCTCGATCGCCATTGCGCGGCCCAGGGCGACGCGCTGGCGCTGCCCGCCCGACAGTTCCGCCGGATAGCGGTCGGCCAGTCCGCCGATTTGCAGAAAGGCCAGCAGCCGGTCCACGGTGGCCGCGATCTGCGTCTTGCCGGGCCGTTCGGACCGGGGCAGGACCGACAGGCCAAAGGCGATGTTGTCCCGAACCGTCATATGCGGAAACAGGGCATAATGCTGGAAAACAAAGCCGATGCGGCGTTCGGCGGCAGATTTCCCCAGCCAGTCGGCGCCGTCAAAGGACAGCGTCCCCGCATCGGGCCAGTCCAGCCCCGCGATGATGCGCAGCAGCGTCGTCTTGCCCGACCCGGACGGACCCAGCAGCGCGATCAGTTCCCCCTGCCGCACCTGCAAGTCGATGCCGCGCAGAACCTGGGTCGCGCCGAAGCGCCGGGCAAGATGCGAGATGGCAAGGGTCATGGGCCGGCTTTCCTGTTTACCGGCAAGAGTTAACAATAGGGCATGGACTTGCCAAGGAACGCAGCGTTGCGTTGCCGGGCGGTGCCGGAGAACGGCGTTCCGCATCAACGGGGCTTGGAAAAATCCTTGTCCTGCCCAAGCTGAACGACACAGGTCACGTTCGGAAAGAAGCAGCGGACTGACGACAATTTCCCTTTTTCGTTCAGCGCCGCCATATCCATGCCTGTCCGGCAAAGGTCCCCTGCAGCTTGGCCAGAAGGCGCAGGGCTGGCGGGCGCGGGCTCATGCCCCCGCGCAGCCGGTCCACGGCGACCTCCACCGGGCAAGGCAGGCCGGTCACGGGGTCGCGATAGCGCGGATAAGCGATCAGGCAGGCATGGACCAAGCCCGCCAGATCGGGCCGCGCAGTGCGGCGCGGAGGCACCGGGCCAAGGTCGCGCGTCAGCCCCCAGCCTGCATAGAAGGGTGCGCCCAGGGTCGTCACGGGGACACCCCGCAACAGCGCCTCGAACCCCAGGGTCGAGGTGATGGTCCAGACCTCGTCCACATGGGCCAGCAGGGCGATAGGATCGGCGGCAGCAGCCACCTCGTCTGCAAGGGGCATTGCCGTGACGGTGCCGTGGCGCAGGCCGGCTTCGACATCGGGATGGGGCTTGAAGATCAGATGCGCATCCGGGTTTTCGCGGCGCACACGGGCCAGCAGATCAAGGTTCGTGCGTTCCACCCCGGCCCCCAGGCGAATGGATGCGTCGTCTTCGACCTGGCCGGGCACCAGGATGCGCCTGCGGTCGGTCGGGACAGGGCGATAGCCGCCGGGAAGGTTGTATTTCGACAAGCCCGCTGTGCGGATCGCCGCAATCAGGCGTGCGGCGCGGGTGTCGCCACCGGGGGGCGGCCCCAACGCGACCAGGCGTTCAAGCCGGCTTTCACGGGTCGGATCATAGTAGATGCCAAGATCGTCGGCCACCAGCGACAAGGGAGGCGTCAGTGCCGCCCCCAGCCCGCGGGAACGCAGGAACCCATCCTCGACCCGGATCGCGCCCGGCACCGCGGCAGCCTTGCCCGCCCAGGCCAGCGTGACTTCCGGCGATGGCCGCGCCGCAAAGCGCACGCCCGCGCCGTCCCCGAAGGCGCGCGCAATGGCAGGGCGTTTCCACAAGCGCATCCCATAGGCCAGATGTCCGTCCCGATCCTGGCGAAAGGCTTTCGCCTCGGCCTCGATCTGGTCCATGGCCGTTTCGAAGTCGCACCGCCGGTCGCGGCAGGGGTCGTACCAGATCGGAGCCAGAAGATGACTGGCCGCGAACAGGGCTTCGACCGTGGCGGGGCCGCGCCGTCCAGGGGGCAGGGGAATTTCGTCCTGCGTCAGGTCCCAGCCGGCATAGAAAGGCTGGCCGAACAGGCGCGGCCTGTGACCGGCCAGGATCGCCTCATACCCTAGTTGAGAGCTGACGGCATAGACGGCCTGGGCGCTTTCCAGCAGCCGCCAGGGCGAGATTTCCTGGTCGCACAGCATCTCGCCCGGCCTCAGGTCAGTGCGGTCCAGATGGCCGGGGCGCAGGCCGTGGATCGTTTCGGGGTGGCTGCGCAACAGGATGGGCCGGCCGGGGTGTTCGCGCCGGGCGGCATCCAGCATGGCCAGGAACCGGTCCCGCCCCGCCCCCATCAGCGACGCATCGCCGCGCGTCTGGTCGATCACCAGGACATAGCCGGGTTCGGGCGCGGACAGTTCGGCACGATGCGCGTTGTATTTCGACAGATCCGCCGACCGCAGGCGGGCAATGCCGTCACGGGAGCGCTGTTCCAGCCCTGCCGTCCGGCCCTGGACGATCAGGCTTTCGATCAACGAAGGCCGGGAAGGGTCGAAGTGCAGACCCAGCGGGTCGATCAGCAAGCCTATCGGTCCGCGCCGGGCGACATGACCCCGCGCGCGGCCCGGCAGGACGGATCGGAGAAACGCATCCTCGACCGTGACCAGGCCTGCGCCGGTGCGGCGTGCGACGGCACGACCGCGCCAGGCCGTCGGGCTGGCGCCCCAGATCGCCACGCGGTCGTCCCCGCCCGGCAGGCCCAGCCGCAGGTCCCATCCTGCAAGCGCCAGGATGCGCCGCAAGCGCGCGCCCCGCCAGAATCCGGCATTGAATGCGAAAAGCCGCCGGGTTTTTTCACCGGCGGCTTTCAGATCATCGGTCATCCGCGCGTCACTGGGTCAGGTTCTGCAGCGAGTTCGCCGAATTGATCGGCCCTATCAGCGCGGCCAGCCGCTTCTGCCACTGAACATAGGGCGCTTCGGTCACATAGACCGTGTCCCCATCCCGGATCAGGAAGTCGCGCGCCAGAAACAGCCCGTTGGGCCGCGTCAGGTCCAGTACATAGGCGATGCGCTGCGATCCGGACACGGTCTTGCCCAGCACGCGGGACGCGACCGACTCCGGTTCATCCCGCAGGATGAAGACACCGGTCGGATCGGCCAGGTTGGAATTCAGACCGCCCACCATGGCCACGGCTTCGACCCCGTTGATCATCTCGTTCCCCAGGGGAACACGGGTCTGGCCGCCAAGCGCGCCCAAGGCGGTGAAGCTGCGCTGATCTTCCTCGACCAGGATGACATCGCCGGGGCGCAGCGCGATGTCGTTGCTGGCGTTGGAATACAGATCCGTCAGCCAGACCTTGCCATTGTCGTTGCCGCGCTTGACGGTGATGACGGCGATCTCGGGTTCGATCGACACGCCGCCCGCGCGCGCCAGCATGGCCGACAACGTCCGGGTCGGGCGTTCGATCGGATAGACGCCCTGTGCCGTCACCTTGCCCATGACGGACACCGTGGCACCGTCGCCCGCCACGCGGGCCACCGTCACCTGCGGATCAGGGGTCTGCGTCGCCAGCCGTTCGGTGATGATCTGCCGCAACTGGTCGGGCGTGTTGCCCGCCGCCTGAACCCGGCCAGCATAGGGCACGAAGATATAGCCGCCACTGTCCACCTGGATTTCCTGCAACGCTGTCGAACTGGCCCCAAGCGAGGTCAGAAGCCCGTCATCGACGTTTTCCCAGATGGCCAGGCCCAGCACGTCGCCGGCCCGAATCTCGTCCGCTCCGACCTGTCCGGCGCGCAGGAAGCTGTTGGAAAAGCCATAGGACGGGGCGAAGTTCGTGGCACGGGCGACATGATCGTTCACATAGATCACATGCGTGTTGCCGCCCTTTTCGACGGCACCCGAATAGATCTCGTTCTTGCTTGGGCCGGAACGCGGCAGGCTGCATGCCGCAAGCAATGTCATGGCGGCGATCAGGACCATGCGCATGGCCACGCCCGCCCCTGGACGGGCAGGAGAAAGCTTCACTGTCACCTCTCAAAAACTCCTGTTCCTTGGCCCGGACTTGACGTCCGGTTGTGCGCGCAATCTAGACTGGGCGGGACGCGGACGCCACACATTCCTGAACCCTAGTCCAGAACTTCGCCGATCTGCTGGCGGCGGTGGAAGCGCCCCGAGGCGAGGGCCTGGTACGGATCCTCGGGTGCCAGGATCAGGTCTGCGACCAGCCGCAGAGCATGGGCACGCGAACGGCGGGAATAGAACCCCCCCGGCACCTGGCTGGTCTGCAGCAGGTAATTGCGGAAGATCCGATATGCGGCGGTATCCGGCTGCTGGGGATGGGCCAGGAAATCGGACAGGGACTGACCCGACACCAGGCCTGGCTTGCAATAAACCGCGCGGCCCAGGGCCTTGACGGGCAGGCCGCGCCACAGCGCCTGCTGGGCTGCGGTCGAGTTGACGGTGATGATCGCGCGGGCATGGGCCATCATGTCGGCCAACTTGCCGCCGCGGAAGTAATGCACCCTGTCTGACACCCTGTGCCGTTCAGGGATTTCCCGGATCGACCTGCGGTTCCTGGCCCGCCCGTCCTCCAGCGGGTGCGCCTTGAACAGCAGGTGTTGATGGCGGGGCGCGGAACGGGCGAATTCCGCGATGACCCGTTCGACGAAATCCCTGTTCCGGGCGAAGGGGGAATGGCCCAGCATGTTCGAATCATGCTCCAGTTGCATCGGCACCAGCAGATAGGGGTGGCCCGACAGCCGGAAGCGTCGCCACTGGACCGCACGGGTCAGCGAATGCAACGGCGTCAGCATCAGCCGGACCAGGTTCAGCCGGAATTCATGAAAGACGAGAAGCGAGCGGTGGCTGGCGAACTGGCGATAGCGGCGGTTCGCGACCAGGACGAGGAAATGATAAAAGGCGCCATAGGCCTTGTGCTGGCGCATGTCGCCCCAATGGGCGGGCGGGCGGCGGATCTCGGCCGTCGTGTCGCGCAAGGTGGCCCGCATTTCCGAAAGCGAGATGTCCAGCAAGGCCGAATGGCCGTTCGAGCCGCCGCGTTCATAGCTGATCCAGAAGGGACGCAGATAGCCTTCCTCGAAGACGTGCAGCCGCAGGTTCCCGACCTGCGCCGCCATGCGCGCAGCGGCATGGATGGGACGCACGTCGCCGTAAAGGACGATATCCGTCACCCCTTTTTCGGCGATGATCCGGTCCAGATGCGCGGGCCAGTCGGCCCCGCTGCCCGTGTGGCGCAGCAGATGCGCAGGGTCGGACCAGAAGAATTCATCCCCCGCATTGAAGGCGCAGCGCCAGACCTGCGCCCCTGACGCGCGCAGTAGCCGACCCAGGCGGTCGAAGAAGGGTCCATGCGGACCCTGCAGCAGCAGAAACACACGCGGCACGCGCTCGGGCGCGGCGGATGTTCGAGACGATGTGTGACGATCCTGAAGCACGACCCCCTCCTGTCAGCAGCGCGGCAGGGGCAGACGGCGGAGCGTACGATGCTTGCGCTGAAATACGCTATCGCCTAGGTCTTTGCCGAAGGAAAGAGGTTTTGGCGTGTTCACAGGCATCATCACGGATATCGGCACGGTCGCAACAGTCGAGATGCGCGGCGACATGCGCGCCCGGATCGACTGCGGCTATGACATGGCGACCGTCGACATGGGCGCCTCGATCGCGTGCGACGGGGTTTGCCTGACGGTGGTGGACAAGGGGCAGGGGTGGTTCGCGGTCGATATCTCGGCCGAGACGCTGTCCAAGACGAATATCGGCGCGGAGGGCTGGCAGGTCGGAAAGCGCCTGAACCTTGAACGCGCGCTGCGGGTGGGCGACGAACTGGGCGGCCATATCGTCAGCGGCCATGTCGATGGCGTGGCCCGCGTGATCGCCATGCAGGACGAAGGCGACAGCCTGCGCCTGACCTTCGAGGCCCCGGCCGCCCTAGCCCGGTATATCGCGCCCAAGGGCTCGGTCGCGCTGAACGGCACCTCGCTGACCGTGAACGAGGTCGAGGGCAACCGCTTCGGCGTCAATCTCATCCCGCATACCCGGCAGGTGACGACCTGGGGCTCGGTCGCCCAGGGCGATGCCGTCAACCTCGAGATCGACACCCTGGCCCGCTATGTCGCCCGCCTGGCCGAGGCTATGGGCGCGCCCCTGCCTTCCGGGGCTTGACGCGGGGCGGCTTTCGTTCCATTGCAGCCGGTCTTTGTGCAAGGCCTGATCCCATGAACCCGAACGACGACAAGCCGACCGACAAGCGCGCCGACCGCCGGGCGAAAAGCAGCGGGGCGCGTTTCTATGCGGTTCAAGCCCTTTATCAGATGGAAGCAACCGGCCAGTCGGCCGACCGCGTGATGCGGGAATTCGAGATCCATCGCCTTGGCGCCGAGAATGAGGACGGCCAATACCTGCCCGCAGACGAAGGGTTGTTCGGCCGCATCGTGGATTCGGCGGTGAACTGGCAGTCGCGGATCGACCAGGCGACGGACCGGGGTCTGGTCGCGAAATGGCCGATCGACCGGATCGATCCGGTTCTGCGCGCCCTGTTCCGCGCGGCAGGCGCCGAACTCGTGACGCCGCAAACCCCGCCCAAGGTCGTCATCACCGAATATGTGCGGTTGGCGGAAGCCTTCTTCCCCGATGGCCGAGAGCCGAAGTTCGTCAATGCCGTGCTGGACCACGTCGCCCGCGAATTGCGTCCCGAGGCCTTCTGACGCAGCGATTTTTCCTGCATTTCTGGCGCGAATACCCTATATGTTAGGCTTCTGCCTTATGGGGTCCGCCATGCCGATGATGGTTCGCGTCTATATTCGCAGTGTCCTGATCGGCGCTGCACTGGCCTGTTGCTTCGTGGCCGCCCTGTTGGCCCTGGATGTAGGGCATCTGCGTCACCTGATCCTCAACAGCCCGTCGGGCTGGCTGGCCCTGTGTATGCTGGTGTTCTTCAATGCCATCGTCTTCGCAGGCGTCCAATTTGCGATTGTCGTGATGATGCAGGCGGAAACGCCCCCTTCCACAGGCAGGCGCGCCTGGATCATACGTCCCAGGATGGTCGCCGTTCCGCAAAGATCCGTCGCACGCGCAGGTCGAAAATAGCGGCAACGTGCAGGTCTGACACGAAAGGTTGATTATCGTGTCGATTATGCAACAGATTGCATGAATGACCCATCTTGAAAAACTGCCTTCCGAATAGGCAGTCACGGCTTTATTGCAGAGGTCGGGTCGGCCTCGGATTATCTTCTTTCGCGTAGCAGGATACTTTTATTTAGGTGCGTTAACTACTTCAAGGAACAGGCATTTGGTTCCCTCTGAAGTCATCAACACCATGTTTCAGCATGATTTTGCCTACTACTGGCTGCTCCGCTGACCCTCACGTTTTCGGGAAGCTTTCATGATTCTTGGGGATCTGTGAACCAAGGACAGGTGGTATTACTTCATCTTTCGCAGAGATGCTCTGGCGTCCGAACGGCGTTCAGAACAACCAAACTCAGCTCGTGAGGATGAGATGAAGAAAATTACGCTGCTGACCGGCTCCGCCGCGCTGATGGCCGCCCTTTCCGCCCCGGCCTTCGCCCAGACCGAGATTGCCGCTGGCGCGGACGCCACCGGCATTTCCGGCATCAACGACCGCATCATCGATGTCGAGGACGCTGTCCAGGACGACTTCGACCGCGACAACGATGACGCGCGCTTCGGCAACCCGGATCGTCGCGAAGGGCTGTTCGGCTCGCTTGCTCTGACCTATGCGGGCAGCACCGGCAACGACGAAAGCCAGGACTTCTCGCTGGCAGGCCGCGTGTCGAACAATGCGGGTCCCTGGCAGCAGTCGGTCGGCATGTTGCTTGAATTCGGCGAAGACGAAGAAGGCGACAAGGACAAGGAAGAAGTGTCGGTCATCTATGATGGCGCTTACTACTTCAACGACCGCTTCTATGCCTTCGTCCTGGGCCGTTTCAGCATCGACGGTCTGGCCAATGGTGACCAACTCGGTATCGACGACGATGCCGATGTCGCAGAAGATCTGGGCGACTTCGCCCGTGACGGTTTCATCGGCGTGGGTCCGGGCTATCGCGTGATCAACACCGAACAGACCGCATGGCGCGTTCAGGCCGGTATCGGTTACCGCTACACCCAGACCGGCGCGCAGAAGTCGGGCTTCGATCTGGTGGATCCGGATGGCGACGGCGTCTTTGTGCGCGAAGAAGTCACGGATTCGTCCGACAGCGGCGTCGGCTACATCGTGTCGTCGCGCCTGTACCACCGCTTCAACGACATGGTCTTCATCACCAACGACACCGACTATCTGTCGTCGGAAGACTCGGATGACGTGATCACCAACCAGTTCGGCGTGAACTTCCAGATGTCGGATCAGCTGGCGACGCGCGTCAGCTATACCACCGAATACCAGGAAAACCGTCCGATCCGCACGGACAACACCTTGGGCGTTTCGGTCGTTTACGGCTTCTAAGTCAAACGACGGACAAGCGAACGAAGGGCGGCCCGCAAGGCCGCCCTTTTCGCATGGAAAAACCGCCGCTGCGGGGCAGGGCGGTTTCAACTGGTGGCGGGAACCGCAGCAACCGCGGCAGCACGAGATTTCCCGAAAGCCTGGATTACCAGGTGGGCGCCGGATAACGAGACCAGGGTCACGCCAGAGCCAGCCCCCTCGGAAAGATTATAGGCCAGTGGAAAAATGGCCACACGCGAGAAGAGCAGAAACCCGCCATCCCGGAAGATAGGCACGGGGCAGGGGCGGTTCAAGCGGGTTGAAGGGTGTTTCCTTTTCGTTCTATAAGAACCCTCATGACACAGATGGATCCGACCCTTCCGGCGATGCCGGGCCAACGTCTTGCGCGCGGCGTCGGGCGGCTGCTGCGCAGCATGGATCATGCGGTCCTGACTGAATTCACGCCGGTCCGCGGCTTGCGTGTCGATGTCATCAGCATGGGGCCAAAAGGCGAATTCTGGATCATCGAATGCAAGAGCTGCCGCGCCGACTTCATGGGCGACCGCAAGTGGCAGGGGTATGTCGAATGGTGCGACCGCTATTTCTGGGCGGTCGATTGCGACTTCCCGTCCGAACTGTTGCCACCCGATACAGGCCTGATCTGCGCCGATGCCTATGGGGCTGAGATCCAGCGCATGGCGCCGGAAACGCGGCTGGCGGGGGCACGCCGCAGCAGGATCATGCGCGATTTCGCCCGCGCCTCGGCCCTGCGGCTGCAGGGCCTGACGGATCCCGACGCGTTCAGCGCCGGGGCTTTTTAGGCTTTCCCCCGGTCTTGCCCATGTCGCGCGCCGCTTCGGCGGCCGCCAGCAACTCCTCGGCGATCTCGGTCGCTTCCTCGGGATCGAAGTCCAGGGGCAGGTCAACCCCTTCTGCCTCGACATAGATCCGCACCATGCCCTGGTCGGTCGGGCCGATCTGGAGATTGGCTGCGATGTCGCTCTGGCTGTTGATGCCCATGACCATTATCCTTCTGTGATGGCTTTCTGTATCCCGGGTGCGATTTCACGGCAAGACGGGCTTGCAACGGGGTCAAACCGGCGTTAGAGAACGCATCCGTGCCGCCTTAGCTCAGTTGGTTAGAGCGCTAGATTGTGGATCTAGAGGTCCCCCGTTCGAGCCGGGGAGGCGGTACCATCCTTCCAAGCCCTTGCGTTCAGTTATTCTTTCCGTTCTCGGAACAATGGCCATGTTCGGCGTGTTTAGGTTCCGATGGTGACAACACACCGGAGGACATTGACATGGCTGAATACAATCCCACCGCAAATGACATGAAGAAAGACGCCACGGCTGCCGGGCAGCAGGCGAAGAAGGATCTGAACGAAGGCGCCAAGAAGGTCGGCGACGACATCCGCGATACCGCCGACAAGATGTCGCAGAACTCTGCCGCAGGCAGCCTGAAGGACCGCGGCGCGGAAATGGCCCAGACCGCTCGCGATACGGCGCAGGACTATGTCGAACGCGCCCGTGAAGCCGGCGGAGAATATGCAGGTCGCGCCCGGGCCGAGGCTGAGCGTCTTTACCAGACCAGCCAGCAGAGAGCGTCGGAAGTCGCCCATTACGCCGAGGAGCGTTATGACGAGGTGTCCGAAATGGTGCGGCGCAATCCTGCGCAAGCCCTGGGCATCGCCGCCGGCATCGGCTTCCTTGTCGGCCTGATTCTGGCCCGTCGCTGAGGACGTTTCCATGTTCGACTATGCGCAGCGTCTTCAACTGGCTCTCAAGGACACGGCGCGTCGGTCTGCGATGAAGGTGGTGGCCGGGCTTGTCCTGGCCATTGCCGCAGGCTTTCTCATCGCCGCCCTTTGGTCGTTTCTTGCGCATGATCTGGACTGGGGTCCGGCCTTGGCATCGCTGGGCGTGGCCGTGCTGTTCATCCTGATCGGCGTCGTGCTGTTCGTCATGTCCAAGCGGACCCAGCACGAAATGCCGACCAAGGAGGATCTGCGCAAGGAGGTCGAGGCACGCGTCACCCTGGCCGCCGACGCTGCCGTCGAACGGGCGCGGGCGGAGGCCGACCGGATGCTGGACAAGGCGGGCAACAAGGTCAGTTCCCTCATGGACGAGGCCAGCTATCGCGCCAACAAACTGGCGGACGATACCGAGCGCCGGGTCTTCGGCGCGGCCAGGAACGCGGCGCAGGCCGTCGGCTTCACCTCGGGCAACATCCAGACGGTGCGCCACAAGGTGGAAGACGCAAGGGACACCCTGTCACGCGCGAACAGCAGCAATGCTGCCAGCATGGCAAAGCTGATCGGAGCCTTTGCAATCGGCGTCACGCTTGCCTCGAAGTTGCGGGAACAGCAGGATGATGACGATTACGAAGACGACATCCTGTGAAAAAGGGCCGCCTTAGGCGGCCCTTTTGATGTCATGTCCAGATCGTCAGGCGTTCGCTTCGCGGATCTTGTCCGCTGCGGCCTTGTCGTAACCCACGCCTTTCTGATCGAAAAGCTGATCCAGTTCGCCCGACAGCGTCATCTCGGTCACGATGTCGCAGCCGCCGACGAATTCGCCTTTGACATACAGCTGCGGGATCGTCGGCCAGTCCGAGAAATCCTTGATGCCCTGGCGGATATCGTCGTCAGCCAGCACGTTCACGTCGCGGTAATCGACGCCCATGTAGTTCAGAACCCCCGCCACACGGCTGGAGAATCCGCACTGGGGCATTTCCTTGGTCCCCTTCATGAACAAGACCACATCGGCATTGTCCACGAGTCCTTGAATCTTGTCAGTTACTTCTGTCATCTCTTTCATCCTGTGTCTGATGGTCTGGCCAAGGGGCAGGTCCTCAGTCAGGCGCTTTGGTGGTCAATGCCAGGGCGTGCAGCTCACCCGATTTCCCCGCCATCTTGTCCTGAAGGGCGGCATAGACGGCGCGCTGCTGCTGGACACGGTTCTGGCCCCGGAAGCTTTCGTCGATCACCTCGGCCGCGTAATGGTTTCCGTCGCCTGCAAGATCGGTGATCGTGATTTGCGCGTTGGGAAATGCCGCCCGTATCAGGGCTTCGATGTCATGGGCTTCCATGGCCATGGGGATGTCCTTCTGCCTTTGCTTCCCAGATGTAGGGGAAGGGGGAAGGTCCCGCAAGGCCAACAAAAAACGGCCGCGTGGGACGCGGCCGTTTCAGATGCAGGGGTCGATCAATTGGCGGTGGCTGCGCCGACGGTTCCACCGACGACCGCTCCGGCGGGACCGGCAATGACCGCCCCCCCCAGGCCGCCGGTCGCGGCCCTTTCGGTAGCGTTGTCACCACAGGCCGCAAGAACAAAAAGCATGCCGCCGCACAAGCTTGCCGTCAAAACTCGCATCAGATCATCCTTTTCCAGGCGCCTTGTTGCGCTCCTGTTCGAGAAAGCGTCAGGTGACGCAAAAGTTCCGCAGCGGCAGGACCCTGCACACCTTTTCCCCGATGCGGCGCGGGCTGGCGGGACGGTGCCTCGTGCTTGTGGCTGGACCGACCGCGCGTCTTGTCCAAGGCACGCGGCATCCACCCCAATCGTGGCAAGGCCTGCCCGGCTGCCGTCAATCTGCCTGGTCAGCGATGTCGCAACCGGGCAGAAAAGCGTCGTCTTCGTTTGACCCCATTTTGCCGGGCTGCTATGCGCGCCGGACCGTCAACGGCAGCAGGACAACCGACGCATGACCATGTGGGGCACTTTCCTCAAGCCGATGCACCCGGAGGGATTCCGGTTCCTGCCGATCTTCGCGCTTGTGACCTTGGGGTTCTTTTTCTTGTGGGAGCCGCTGGGTTGGATCGGGGTGGGGCTGACGGTCTGGTGCTATTACTTCTTTCGCGATCCGCGACGGGCGGTGCCGCAGGCCGAGGGCCTGATCGTCAGCCCCGCGGACGGTGTTGTCTCGCTGATCGAGGAAGCGGTGCCACCGGCCGAACTGGGGATGGAGCCCGTTGCCCTGACACGCGTCAGCGTCTTCATGTCGGTGTTCAATTGCCATGTGAACCGCGCACCCATCGCAGGTCGCGTGCTGGCGGTGGCCTATCGCCCCGGGCGGTTCTTCAATGCCTCGCTGGACAAGGCCAGCGACCTGAACGAACGCCACGGGCTTTGCCTAGAACTGGCTGACGGCCGACAATTGGCTGTCGTGCAGATCGCCGGCCTTGTGGCGCGTCGAATCCTGTGCTGGACCAAGAAGGGCCAGGACCTGAGAACGGGCGAGCGTTTCGGGCTGATCCGCTTCGGGTCGCGGCTTGATGTCTATCTGCCGCCGGGGACGGCGCCCCTGGTCGCCATCGGCCAGACGATGGTCGCGGGCGAAACCGTCATCGCCGAACTTGGCCGTGCCGGGCCTGCGCGTCCTGCACGGATGGACTGACGATGACCCAGCACCCGGATCGCCGCCCTCGATTGTCCGTGGTGCAGTTGCTGCCGAATATCCTGACGCTTGCGGCGCTTTGCGCAGGTCTGACGGCAATCCGCCTTGCCGGCGTGGAAGAATTCGACCGGGCAGCGGCCTTGATCATTCTTGCGGCGGTGCTTGACGGCCTGGACGGACGCCTGGCGCGTCGGCTGAGAAGCGAAAGCGCCATGGGGGCCGAACTCGACTCGCTTTGCGATTTCGTCAATTTCGGCGTGGCCCCGGTTCTGGTGCTTCACTTCTGGGCCTATGGGGGTGCCGGAGGATTGGGGTGGATCGCCGCCCTGGTCTATGCGACGGCCTGCGCCCTGCGGCTGGCGCGCTTCAACATCAGCAGCCGGGATGCGCTTGCGTCGGCCATGCCCAAGACGTCCTTTACAGGGGTTCCGTCGCCCGCTGGGGCGATGCTGGCCCTGCTGCCGATCTTCGTTGCCAATCTGATTCCCGGCGCGGTCCTGCCCGGTCCTGCTTCCGCTTTCTGGATCGTCCTCGTCGCGGCCCTGATGGTCAGCCGTCTGCCCACGCCGGCCATCCGCCCCGTCCGGGTCCGGCCCGACCAGGCGCGCCTTCTTCTGATCGGGGCGGTGGCAGTGGGGGCGGCACTGCTGACCTATCCCTGGCTGACACTGGTGCTGTTGGACCTTGCTTATCTGCTGCTGCTCTTGGCCGGATGGATCCGGCTTCGGCGGCGTCATTCACAAAAGGACGCATGAATGGAATTGCAGGCTGTCGAGAGATCCTATGCCCGCTGGGCGCCGATCTATGACCGGACCTTCGGCGCGGTGACGAATGCCGGACGCCACAGGGCCACCGCGCTTCTGAGCGAGATGGGCGGTTCGGTCCTGGAGATCGGCGTGGGCACCGGCCTTGCCCTGCGCCACTATGGCCCGAAGGTGAAAGTGACGGGCGTGGATTACAGCGCCGAGATGCTGGAAAAGGCACGGGCAAAGGTGGACGCCGAAAACCTTGCGAATGTGGCTGCACTCTACCGGATGGACGCACGCGAACTGGCCTTCCCGGACAACAGCTTCGATCACGTTGCAGCCATGCATGTGATCTCGGTGGTGCCCGATCCCGAAAAGGTCATGTCCGAAATCGCCCGGGTGGTTCGCCCGGGGGGAAGCGTCGTCATCGTCAACCACTTCGCCCGGACAAGGGGTGCCATCGCCTTGGCCGAACGGATTGCCGCGCCCCTTGCGGACCTCCTGGGCTGGCATTCCGATTTCGACCGTTCCCGGGTGCTCGGCGAAGCGAGCCTGACATTGATGGAGGAACGCACCTTGCCGCCGCTGGGCATGATGACCCTGATGCGGCTGGTCAAGAACGGCTGACGCTGGTGTCAGGCCTGCGTGACGTTGGTCAGCAGGCTTCCCTTGCGCCTGCAACGATGGTCCGAGACGCGCCTCGAGGGGCAGGTGACGTCCCGCTGAACAAGGCCGTCACTGCGCATCCGCGGTTTGCAGCAGATCCGTGATCCGGCGGACGGTCGCGCGTCGGTTCTCTCGGATGCTGCCTTCCTGACGGATCTGCGGGTACTGCTCGCCGTATCCCTGGACCACCAGGTTCTCGGGCGGGACCTGGAAGTATTCGGAAAGCGCCAGGGCCACGGACTCGGCCCGGCGGTCGGACAGCGCCAGGTTTGCCGCATCCGAACCCACCAGATCGGTATGACCTTCGATCAGAAATATCTCTTGCCGGTTTTCGGCGATGGCATCCTGAATGGCATTGCCCAGCGTTGACAACTGCCGCGCCTGATCCGGTGAGATCGCAGCCGAACCGCTGTCGAAGGTGATGGCATCAATGTTGACGGGGGCGACCAGGGAACGGACCTCGGAAATGCTGCGGACCTGTTCCAGGGTAAAGCGGCGGTCGATGTCCACCTCGCTTCTGAGGGCCTCTCGCAAGGCGACCTCGTCGTCTTGGGTGACGCTGCCGTAAACCGGCGCAGGGGCAGGAAGCGTGGCGATATCCACCGGTTCCACTTCGGCGGTATCGTCGATGAGGCGCGTCTGAGAGCCGTCGGGCGAAATCAGCGTGCGCCGCAGGACGCGCAGGTCGGCATCGCGGATGGTCACCACACGGCTGCCATCAGCGCGGGTCACGACGGTTCGCGACGATCCGTCATCGAAGTTTTCGGTCGTCACGGTCGATCCCGGCTGGCGCAAAAGCGCGACCTCGTCCTTGATGACCTGCTGGCTGCCATCCGCCTCTGTCACCACGACCCGGTCGGGCGTGGCCAGGGCCACCTGCCTGTTGTTGTTGAGATAGGAGCCGACCGCCACCGTGCCCAATCCCAGCAGCAGCGCTTTGACAAGATCGTTGCGGTCGTCGTCGTTGTCCGCGCGGGCCTCTGCGCGCTGCTGATCCCGGGCCCGCAGGACGTCACGAAGGTTCGTCTGGAAATCCTCGTCCGACGATCGACTGTTCTCGCGGGTGATCCGCTGCTCCACGATGCGGCCCCGCCGGTCTTCATTCAGCGCGGCGGCACGGGCGGCGCGGGTTTCGCGCGCGGCACGACGGGCGGCTTCGCCTTGGGGGGTGACTGCCTGGGGTTGCCGGTTCTGCCGGGGCTCCTGCTGGCCCGCCCTTTGGGCTGCACCTTCGCGCCGGGTGGTCATGTTGGTCCGCTGTTGATCCTGCCGGACCTCTGGCAGCGGTTGCTGATTACGGGCATTGGCCGCAGGACGGGCCGCAGGCTGGCGTGCCTGCTGCCGGCCGCCGGCGTCATCAGCCTGTTGTCGTGGTGCCCGCCCCTCGGACGGCCGCTGCTGACGCGGCGCCGGGGCGTTCGCTTGCTGATTGCCGGCCCCAGCACGCTGCCCGCCTCCCTCGCGCTGCGCCTGCTCACGCCCTGAACGTGCTTCCCTGTTGGGCTGGGGCCTTGCACGTTCTTCAGCACGGCCGGGGGTCTTGTTCTGCTGCTTCTGATCGGCCCGTTCCTGAGGTGGCGCGGGACGCCGTTCCTGCTGGGCGGGTTGCTGGGCAGGGCGCTCTTGCTTCTCCTTCGCATTCCCGCGCTGCTGCTGTTCGTCTTGCGGCTGCGCAGCGGCCCGCTGGGCAGCAGGCTGACGGGCTTGCTCTGGCCGTTTGCCCCATCCTCTGGCGGCGTTGTCGTTCGACTTGTCGCGTCCCTGCCCAGGCTTTTCTGCTTGCGCCTGCTTTCCTGCCCGCTGCGGTTTTCGTTCAGCTTCGGGCTGCCCTTGCCGATCCGCCTGGCGTTCAGGCGGCTGGGACTGACCCCGGCGGACAGGCGGCCCGTCCCGTTCGGCCTGGGCAAGAAGCAATGGCATGTTGGTTCGATCCGCCGCTTGGCCTTCTGGAACAGGGGCGTCTGCCCAGGCTTGCGAAAGTTGCGGCAGCAAAAGCGACAGGCAGGCTGCGATGGCCGTGGAATTGCGAATGATCCGACGCATGGCGCCATCCTTCCCTGAATGGGGTTCATCCTCTTGGCAAGGACAACCGTGAAGCAAGGAAGGCGGTTCCTTTTTGCTGCTTTGCAGCCTTCGTCGATGTCATGGGAAGCCCGCAAACCTCACACCGGAAGCCTGCGCTTCAACGCATCGGCCAGGCTTTGGATGTCCGGCCCCGAGGCTTTCGGAACGATTCGATAGGCGGCGTTGACGAAACAGAAGATCGAAAACCCCACAAGGCCGACACAGACGGCGATGACAAGAAACCGTCCATAGGCCTGGCTCGAAAGCCACGAGAAGGCTTCCCCTACGCCTCCTGCTTCCTGGGGATTGGAACGCCATGCCGCAAACAGGAACAGCAATCCGATCACACCGATGACCAGGCCATGAGCCATCACGCCGGCCTTGAGGATCGAATTCCAGCGGGTCGTGAAATCATTCGCCCGCAGGTGCTTGCGATATTCGTTGCACCAGCCCTGTCGCAGGTAATAGGCACCTGCCCCCAGGATGAGAAGGGCGACAAGGCCGACGATCCAGCGGCCGCCGGGCCATTGCATCACGGCTCCGACATAACCCGGAATGCCGGAGCCTTGCCCCGTCCCGCCACGGCCGAACAGCAGGGAAAAAGCCAGGATGCCGATCCCCAGATGGATGCCGCCGGTTACCACCATCCCGACCCTGGCGACGACGCCCTTGGCATCCTTGCCATAGTCTTCAAGATCGTAGGCGGCATCGACCACGCGCCAGATGGCATAGGCCAGCATCCCCACCAGGATGAGGAACAGGACCGCTCCTCCTCCCCAGGTATTTTCAAGCCATCCAAGCGCGGAGGACGTGTCCTGCGCCTGGCCTCCTCGCCAGATCGAATAAAGCGATATGCCAGCAACCGCCAGATAGACCAACCCCCGGCCCAGATAGCCGACCCGCATGAGCGTTATCGCCCATCCCATGTCTTGTCCGGTCATGGCTTTTCCTGTCTCCCCTGGTTCTCCACCAACAGGCGCATGGCGCCTGCCTTCGGCGCTTCGCTGGCTTTGGTGCAACTCTCAAGGCGGACCTGTGGATCCCTCCGGTCCCGTGGCATGGGGGTGGCTGTCCCGCCGTTTGGAACCGGCCCCCGGTTTGTCCTTCACCACACGGCAACTGACTGCCAGACGCATCGTCCGACCCGACCGCGCCGCGTCTGATGACCCTAAAGGTCCTTCACCAGCCGAAGGGCATCATGGATCGCGGCATGGGTGTTGCGGGCGGCAATGGCATCGCCGATGCGGAACAGGCGGAAACTGCCGCTGGGGTTCGTGCGAACGTCCTGAAGCCCGCCTGTGGTCAGGGCCTCGTAATCGACCTCTCCGCCGTTCGACGACAAGGGCTTCAGGTCGAAATACAGATCGTCCAGCGGGCGGGTGCCGTGGTTGACGACCACCTGGTCCACGATCCGGTCACGCGCGACCTTGCCATAGTCGCTGCCCAGACTGGCCCGCAGCTGGTTGCCCTCTCGTTCGACCGAGATCAGCCGCCAGGTGACGGTGAAGGTGGTGTCGCGGGCCTGCAGGCTGCGCATATAGGGAACCAGGTTCATCGCCATCACCTCGGGGGCGAAAGCGCGGTCGGGGGTGACGATCTCGACCCGCGCGCCGGTCGCGGCGATCAGATCGGCGGCCTGCAGCGCGGCATGGTCGCCCGCGTCGTCGAAGATCAGGACGTTCTGGCCCGGCTTCACGTCGCCCGACAGGATGTCCCAAGCCGACACGACAAGGTCGTTGCCCTCTGCCAGGACCTCGGTATGGGGCAGCCCGCCGGTGGCGATGATGACCTCGTCGGGGTTCGTGGCCAGGACGTCGCCCGCTTCGGCGACGGTGTTGAAGCGGAAGGACACGCCGTGACGTTCGCACATGGCCTGGCGCCAGGCGATGATCGCCATCATCTCGCGGCGGCGTTCCTGCAGCGCGGTCAGGCGGATCTGGCCGCCGGGTTGGTCCGCAGCCTCGAAGACGGTCACGGCATGGCCGCGTTCGGCGGCGACGCGGGCGGCCTCCATGCCGGCGGGACCGGCGCCCACCACCGTGACGCGCTTACGAACAGGCGCGGACGGGATGATGTGGGGCATCGTCTCCTCTCTCCCCGTGGCGGCGTTGTGCAGGCAGAAGGCCAAGCCCCCCTGATAGATGCGGTCCAGGCAATAGTTCGCGCCGACGCAGGGGCGGATCTCGTCCTCGCGTCCCTCGACGATCTTACGGACCAGATGCGGATCGGCGATATGGGCGCGGGTCATGCCGACCATATCCACCAGCCCGGCGGCGATGGCATGGCGCGCGGTCGGCACGTCGGGGATCTTGGCGGCGTGGAAGGTGGGAAAGTCCGTCGCCTGGCGGATCTGTCCCGCGAATTCCAGATGCGGTGCGTTGCGCATTCCCTGGACGGGGATCACGTCGGTCAGGCCGGCATCCGTGTCGATATGACCGCGCACCACGTTCAGGAAATCGACCAGGCCGCTGTCCTTCAGCTTGCGCGAGATGGCGATGCCGTCGCCGGCGTCCAGGCCCCCCGGCAGGCATTCGTCCCCGGTATAGCGCACGCCCACGATGAAGTCCGGCCCGCAGCGTTCGCGGATGCCGCGCAGGATGTCGAAGGTAAAACGCAGCCGGTTGTCCAGATCGCCGCCATAAGGGCCGTCCAGGTCATTGGTCAGCGGCGACCAGAACTGGTCCATCAGATGGCCATAGGCCTGCAGTTCGATCCCGTCCAGGCCCGCAGCCTTCATCCGTTCCGCCGCATCGACATAATCGCCGATGATGCGGGCGATGTCCCAGTCCTCCATCTTCTTCGGAAAGGACCGGTGCGCGGCCTCGCGCTGATGACCGGGCGATACCACCGGCAGCCAGTCGCCCTTGTCCCAGCGGGTGCGCCGGCCCAGATGCGTCAGCTGGATCATCACCGCGCAGCCATGGTCGTGGCATTCGTCGGCAAGCTGCCGCATCCAGCCCACCACCTCGTCCTTCCAGGCCAGGATGTTGTTGAAGACCGGCGGACTGTCCCGCGACACCGAGGCCGAACCCGCCGTCATCGTCAGCGCCACCCCGGCCTTCGCACGTTCCACATGATAGGCGCGGTAACGCCCCTTGGGCATCCCGTCCTCGGGGTAGGCCGGTTCATGGCTGGTGATCATGATCCGGTTGCGAAGCGTCAGGTGCTTCAGCTGGAAGGGCTGGAGAAGGGGGTCAGTCGCCATGAGTCTGCCTGAGGATCAACGTGCAGGATGGATCATGTTCAGAATGTACACCTATGTCAACAAGGGAAACATAGATGAACCCGCCACAGATCACGATGAACAATTCGCTTGTTCGACAGGGTGTGACCGCGTACCCATCAACCATGAAGCGTGACGATGCAGCGGAAAAGGGATGGCGCGGCTCTCGCGAGGGCTGGCTCGAGGTCGGCTATCAGGCGCTGATCGACGGCGGCGTCGATGCCGTGAAGATCCTGCCGCTTGCCAAGCGGCTGAACCTGGCGCGCACCAGCTTCTATTGGTTCTTCGAAGATCGCGAAGCACTGCTGGCGGCCCTGATCGACGGCTGGGAACAGCGCACCACGAAGCCGCTGGTCGATGCGACCGCGCGCTATGCCGAAACGGTATCCGAGGCGATGCTGAATGTGCTGACCTGCTTCCTGGCGGCAAACACCTTTGATTCCCGGCTGGAATTTGCGGTGCGAAGCTGGGCCTTGCAGGACGAGGGCGTGGCTGACCGTGTGAAGGCCGCGGACGAGGCGCGTCTGCAGGCCATCGCCGCCATGCTGGTCAAGTGGGGCAACCATCCCGACGAGGCCGATATCCGTGCCCGCACCGTCTATCTGGTCCAGATCGGCTATATCTCGATGCAGGCCAGGGAAGATATCGAAACCCGTCTTGCCCGCATCCCCATGTACGTCAGGATCTATACGGGCCAGGACCCCGAACCACGCGAAATCGCCCGCTTCAATGCCGGGATCCGCCAGGGGCAGGGGTGATAAGGCTGGCAATCCAAAGGGCAGCCCGCAGGCGGAGGCATCATGCGCATAGGGATCATCGGCGCCACGGGTTGGCTGGGATCGGCGCTTGGCGGTCGGCTGCTGGCCCAGGGGATCGTGAGGCCGGATCAGTTGGTGGTCGCCAACCGCAGCGGCGCCCGCGCGACCTATCACGGCCATTCGGTGAAATGGGCGCAGGACTGCGCTGAACTGGTCGGGCTGTCGGATGTCGTGGTCGTTTCGGTCCGGCCGGACGACTGGCCCGCGCTGCAGCTGCACGCGACAGACAAGCTTGTCCTGTCCTTCATGGCGGGGATCGGGGCCGATCGGCTGGCTGGCTGTGGTGGCCGCATCGTCCGGGCCATGCCCAATGCCGCCGCCGAGATTGGCAGGTCCTGGACGCCGTGGTGGGCCGATGACGGCGTCACGGCCGAAGATCGGCACGCCGTCACGACCATCCTGTCCGCCATCGGCACCTCGGACGAGCTTGGTGCTGAAGCGCAGATGGACCTGATGACAGCCTTGCCGGGGTCCGGCGCGGCCTATCCGGCGCTGATGGCCATCGCGATGGCAGAGTTCATGACCGGGCAGGGCGTGCCCGAAGGGATCGCCTGGCGCGCGACTGAGGCTGCGGTATGCGGCGGGGCCGCCATGCTGGCGGGCCGGATCGCGGATGCCCCGGCCCTTGTCGCCGCATACCGCGACTATCGCGGCACCACGGCCGCGGGCATCGAGGCGGCCGAGGCGGCAGGTTTTTCGAAAGCGATCAAGGACGCACTGCTTGCGGCGACCGAAAAGGCGCGCGCCCTGGCCGTCCGACCCGAGTAGCCTTGGCCGCACGAGCCATCTGCCGACGATCCATGTTGGCGATCCCGCGCGACCGCCATGCCAGTGATCGCGGCCCTTCGATGATGCCGCAGCCTTGTCATCCTCTATCCATCCCCCAAACGATCCACAGAATTTGTGGACAAGTCATGCTGCTGCGACGTTTGGGCAAAGATCGCCAGGGCAAGACTTGACGATGACCAGACCGATCATTAGCTAGCTAACGAATTTGCAGCCATTCGATGATCATGCCTACATCCTCGACCTTTCTCGATACGCTCTTGCACCTGATGCGCGACCTGCGCCGCAGCTATGATGCGCGGGCAAGCGCCGTTGGCCTGACCCTGTCGCGTGCCCGCGCCTTGACGATGCTGTCGCGGATGGACGGCGCGACGCAGGCGGATCTTGCTGCCGCCCTGGAAATCGAGGCGCCCACCCTCAAGCGCCAGATCGACGCCCTGGAACATGCGGGCTTTGTCGAACGCCGCCCGGCGGCGGATGACGGGCGCAAGAACGCACTGTTCCTGACCGACCGGGGACGCGACAGCGCCGTTGTCGATTTCACCCGCCGGATGCGGGCCGAACTGGTGGCGGGCATCCCGGCCGAGGATCTGGCGGTGGCGCAGTCGGTGCTGGACCGCATCGCCGCCAATATCGCAAGGCTGGACCGGGAATGACCGAAGCACCTGCCCAGGCGCCGGCCCCTGTGGTTCATCCGCCGCTGCCGTTGTCCCAGGCCATGGCCTATATGGGCGCGGCGGTCGTGCTGGCCCTGGCGCAGGGATTGGGACAGGGGTTCGTCGCCGCGAACATCCCCCCGATCGCGGGCGATCTGGGCATCACCACCACCCAGGCAAGCTGGCTGATGGCGGCCTATATGATCCCGCGCGCCTCGCTGCCCCTGCTGCTGATCAAGATCCGCACCCAATACGGCCTGCGCCGCTTTGCCGAACTGGGCATCATCGCCTATGTGGCGGTGGCCTTTGCATCGGTCTGGATCACGGACTTCCGGTCCGCCGTCGTGGTGCAGGCGCTGTCGGGGGCGGCGGCCGCGCCCCTTTCAACCCTTGCCTTCATGTACATGCTGGAACCCCTGGCCCCCGAATGGAAGATGCGCCTGGGCCTGCCCGCCGCAATGGCGGTGATGATGGCGGGGCCCACGCTGGCCCGGGTCGTGTCGCCCGCGCTGATCGGGGACGGCGGATTGACGGGGATCCACCTGACCGCGCTTGGCCTGGCGATGGTGTCGCTGATGCTGGTCTTTCGTCTGCCCCTGCGGCCTGTGCCGCATATGAAGGTGATCCAGCCGCTGGATTTCGTCAGCTTCCTGCTGATCGGCTTCGGCTTTGCGGGGCTGACCATTGGCTTCGTGATGGGGCCGATCCTTTACTGGACCGACGCCCCATGGATCGGGCTGCTGCTGGCGGCTTCTGTCGCGTCCCTGGCCCTGGCCGTCGCGGTGGAGTTGAACCGGGCCGCGCCGCTTCTGGACATCCGCTGGCTGGCAAGCCCGTCCATGCTGCACCTGACGGCCACGCTGTTCCTGTTCCGGCTGATCCTGTCGGAACAAAGCGCGGGCGCCCCGCGCATGTTCCAGACGCTGGGCGTCGCGCCCGCGCAGATGACCGGGCTGTTTGCGGTGATCTTCGGGGCAAGCCTGCTGGGCGGCCTGGCCTGCGTGGCCTGGATGCGGCCGAACCGCGTGGGTGCCCTGCACCTGGTGGCGCTGCTGCTGATCGCCGCGGGGGCCTTCATGGATGCGCAGGCGACCATCGACACCCGACCCGCCCAGATGATCGCCAGCCAGGCCTTGATCGGCTTCGCGGGGATGCTGTTCCTGCCGCCGGCCATGATGGCGGGACTGATCCAGGCCTTGGCACGGGGGCCGCAATATCTTCTGTCCTTCGTGATCGTCTTCATCTCGACCCAGTCGCTGGGCGGGGTTCTGGGGTCGGGGCTGTTCACGACCCTGATCAACCACCGCCAGGCGGCCCATTACGCGACCCTGACCGAACAGCTTGCCACCGGCGATGCGCCCACCGCCCAGGCCATCGCAACCCGCGCCGCTGCCCTTGCCGCCCAGATGCCGGATGCCGCCGCGCGCGGCGCCCAGGCGGCTGCCCAGATCGCCCAGGACGCAGCCGCGCAGGCCTATGTCATGGCCTATAACGACGCTTATCTTCTGACCGCCCTGATCGCCCTTGGCGCGGCCTTTGCCCTGGTCCTGCACCTGCTGCGGGACCGGATGGTCCTTCGCCTGGCGCCCCCGGTCCAGGCGGACAAGACCCAACCGGATGCGACCCCATGAAAAAAGAAAACCTGCTTCCCACCGTCATTGCCCTGGTGATCGGCATCGCGGGCGTCCTGCTGCTGCTCTACGCCTGGCACCTGCCGCCCTTTCAGCCGTCGGAACCGACGACCGAGAACGCCTATATCCGCGGCAAGGTCACGACCATCGCCCCGCAGGTCACCGGCTATGTCGCAGCCGTCGAGGTCACCGATTTCCAGACCGTCAAGGCAGGCGACGTGATCGCGCGCATCGACGACCGCATCGCCCGCCAGAAGCTGGCCCAGGCCGAGGCGCAACTGGCTGCCGCCCGCGCCATGATGGAGGTGGCGACCCAGAACGTCGCCTCGGCCGAGGCGGTGGTCAGGGCCGACCAGGCAGGGGTGGATGCCGCCAGATCGGTGCTTGCGACCGCACGGACCGGCTGGAACCGCGCGCAGGAACTTCAGGCCCGCGGCGTCGCCTCGCAATCGACGGCCGAACAGTCCGAGCTGTCGCTGCAACAGGCCCAGGCCGCCGTCACCCAGGCCCAGGCGCAACTCGACGTGCAGCGCGAGGCGGTGAAATCGGCCCGCGTCGCCCTGCAATCGCGGCAGGCCGACATCGCGGGCGCCGAGGCCGCCGTCGAACTGGCCCGGATCGAACTGGACAACACCGTGATCCGCGCGCCCGCCGATGGTCGTCTGGGCCAGGTCGGTGTGCGGGCCGGCCAATATGTGACGCCCGGCACGGCGCTTGTGTCCCATGTGGGCAGCGATACCTGGGTGATCGCGAACTTCAAGGAAACCAGCCTGAAAGGCCTGCGGACCGGAGAGGTCGTGCATTTCACCGTGGACGCGATGGAACACCGGGACTTCACGGGCCGGGTCGAATCCTTCTCTCCGGCGACGGCGTCGGAATACAGCCTTCTGGCGGGCACGAACGCCACCGGCAACTTCACCAAGATCGCGCAGCGCCTGCCGGTCCGCATCGCCATCGACAAGGGCCAGCCCATGGCGGAACACCTGCGCCCCGGCATGTCGGTCGTGGTCCATGTGGATACAGGCGACGCCGCGGATTGAGCCTTCGGACAGGCGCAACGCCACAAGGCGGTTGAACCCCGCCTGCGCCTGCGGAAAGATGCCCGCAAATTTCAGACGGAGTGACCGATGGACCGCGACAGCCTGGAACTAAGAACGACCGTCACCGCCGATGGCACGCTGCGGCTGGAACTACAGCCTGTGACCTTGCCCGAACCCGGCCCGGGCCAGCTTCTGGTCCGCGTCGAGGCTGCGCCGATCAATCCGTCGGATTTGGGACTGATGTTCGGTCCGGCCGATATGGAAACGCTGGCCTGGGACGGCCAGGCCCTGACCGCCCGCATCCCTCCGGCCGCCATGGCGTCCATGCGCGCCCGGATCGGCCAGCCGCTTGTGCCCGGCAACGAAGGCGCGGGCACGGTAATCGCGGCAGGGCCGGACCAGCAGCACCTGCTGGGCAAGCGGGTCGCCATGCTGGGCGGGTCGATGTATGCGAAACTGCGCCTGATCGCTGCCAGTGACTGCCTGGTCCTGCCCGAAGGCGCCGGGGCCGAGGAAGGCGCCGCGTTGTTCGTCAACCCGATGACCGCGCTTGGCTTTGTCGAGACCATGCGGGCCGAGGGGCACAGCGCCATCGTCCACGCGCCCGCCGCATCGAACCTGGGCCAGATGCTGGTGCGGATCTGCAAGGCCGACGGCATCGGCCTGGTCAACATCGTCCGCAGCCCCCGGCAGGTCGCCTTGCTGCGCGACCTGGGCGCCGAGCATGTGGTGGACAGCAGCAGCGACAGCTTTCGCGACGACCTGACCCAGGCCATCGCCGCCACCGGCGCCACACTGTCCTTTGACGCCATTGGCGGGGGCGAGATGACCAGCATCGTGCTGACCGCCATGGAAACCGTCGCGCAGGGCAAGATGGAAAACTATGACCGCTATGGTTCGGCGGTGCTGAAGCAGGGCTATATCTATGGCGTCCTGGACACCGGGCCCACGATCCTGCGGCGCGGCTTCGGCTTCAGTTGGAGCGTGGGGGGCTGGCTGCTGTTCCGGGCCCTGCAAAAGCTGGATCCGGCGGTTATCGGGCGGATGCACCAGCGGATCCTGGCCGAGATGACGACGACCTTCGCCAGCCATTATACCGCGCGCGTCACGCTGGAACAGGCGCTGCAACCCGAAACCGTGGCGGCTTATCTGCGCAAGGCCACGGGGGAAAAGTATCTGATCACCCCGTGAGAACGGAAAGTGTCTTGGCGTCGTGGTGCATGGGCAACACCGGGGCTCTGCGGGATATCATTTCGCAAGTGCCGGAACCGGGGGGCGGGGCAGGGCTGTTGGGTTTGTGAAACCTGAACCCGGGAACATCCCATGCCTATCGTCAGCTTTTCCCCAAACCCCTTCGACTGGACCATCGGCGTCTTTTCCGTGGCCGACGAACGAGGAAACGTCACGGCCCGCCGCTGCTGTTTCGGTCCTTATGTCGTCACCTGGCACTGACAAAAGGCTTGCGGCTTTATGGATTGCCGCTGAGGCCCGTCTGGCGCGACGGATAGCCTGTGCCGAGGATACCTGATCTTGCCGGCATCGTGTCGCCGCGCATCAAGGCTGACAGACCTGCTGGTCGTGGTCGGTCTCGGCGCCCTGTCGGGGTAATGACCACCTGACCATCGGGGGCGCGGATGCGACCTTGCCAGTCAGGATGAACCGGCAGGCTTTCAGATATCTGGTCGCGCGCAGGCGTGAACCTTGCCCACCGCAAAGGCCGATTGAATTGTTGACGGGCCAGGTTTTGCGGGCTTACCTGCCGCACCGCGGAACAGGTGAAGGCGAGGGATACAGGTGGAGCAAAGGTGGCTTGGCAACCGCAAGGTCGGTGCCATCGGCTTCGGCGCGATGAGCTTTGGAGGAATGTTCGGCCCCACGGACGAAGCGACATCCCTGAGATGCCTTGACGCAGCGGTTGACGCGGGCATCAGCCATATCGACACCGCCAACATCTATGGCATGGGCCTGTCCGAGGAGATCATCGGCAAATGGGGACGCCGGGATGTGCACCTTGCCACCAAGTGCGGCATCATCAACGGGCCGCCTCGGGCGGTGCGCAATGACGAGGCCTATATCCGCAAGTGTCTGGAGGAGTCCCTTCGACGATTGCGTCGCGAGCATGTCGATCTTTACTACATCCACCGCCGCCAGCCCGAGATCCCCATCGAGGATCTGGCGGGAACGATGGGGAGGCTTGTCCAGGAAGGAAAGATAGGCGGGTATGGCCTTTCCGAAGTCGCGCCCTCGACCGTTCGCCGGGCCCATGCCGAACATCCGCTGACTGCCGTCCAGAATGAATTCTCGCTTTGGACGCGCCTGCCTCAGCTTGGCCTGATCCAGACCTGCCGGGAACTGGGTGTCGCCTTTGTCGCCTTTTCCCCGCTGGGACGGGGAATGTTCGGCCGCGATCCCTTGAAGCGCGACTTCCGCGCCGGGATCGACTTCCGGGACACCAATCCCCGGTTCGTCGAGCCGAACTTCTCGGCCAATCTGGCTGCCATCGCGCCATTCCGCGCCCTTTGCGCCGAACGGGGGTGGACGGTCCCCGGTGCGGCGCTTGGCTGGGTCCTGGGGCAGGGGGAACACATCATTCCCATTCCGGGCACCCGGTTGGCGGCGCATCTTGGCGACTGGAACCCTCCGGCCCTGAAGGCGTCCGACCTTGAGGAGATCGGCGACATCCTTCCGGCCGGATTTGCGCATGGCGACCGGTATGGTGATCACCAGATGGCCTTCGTCGAGCGATACTGCTGAGAACAGCGGCGGCAACGGTTTTGTCCCACGGGGCCGGAACGGTTTGACGGCCCGGACCGTTGCCATGGATCGAAGGAGTTTTCCGATGATCCGAGCGGTTCTCGCCACGGCCATCACGCTCGTCGGTACCTGGTATGCCGGGGCCCTCGTTCTGTCGCGCGTCGTTGACGGTGGCGAACAGGCCCTTAGACGCGACGTTACCGTCGGGTTGCCCGCAGTTCGGCACATGGCTCGGCAACCTGCCCATCCGCCTTCGGCAAGCCCGCCTTCTGATCTGTCGCTCAAGGTCGCCCGTGCTCCTGCGCCTCGTCCTGCTAAGGTTGACACAGTTCGGCCGGTGCCACGTCCGGCCACGCCCCGGCAAATCCTGCAAGGCGCTGCCATTCCCTCGCCGCCTGACTCGTTGCGCAATGCAAGCGATCTGTCCTGCATCGCCGTGGCAATTTACCATGAAGCCCGCGACCAGGAGGACTTCGGGCAACGTGCCGTCGCATCGGTGATCGTTCAGCGCGCCGCGATCCCCGGCCGATGGGGTGACACCGCCTGCGAGAACATCGTGCCCTCGCAATTCAGCTTCCTTACGTCGCGGTACGATTATCCGCCCATAAACGACAGGAAAGCCTGGGAAAGGGCGGTCCGGTTCGCAGCCCAGGCATTGCTGGAAGGCCCGATGCCCGAACTGAAAGGCGCTGACCATTATCACACGACCTCAGTGTCCCCAGGCTGGGTTCCGGCGATGACCCGGGTGCGGCTGATCGACGACCATGTGTTCTACGTCGATCCCCAGTCGTCCCACTCGCTGTGATGTTTCGCATGATGCCGCCCGGCTGCTTCCGTGTTCCCCGGTTCAAGCCCGCTGAACCGGGCAGGTGCTGAATGCGCCTGCCCTGCGGATAACCGCCATCGATCGCGCGCCATGTCCCCGCAGCTTTGCGCGTGAAGGCGAAAAATGCTATTCTGTAAGTGGACGCGTCAGGATGGCGCGGATTTTGGTGGTACAGTCATGGTTCAGCATGCGCCAGAACCGCAGCACCAGCCTGCCGCTGATGCTCCGGCTGCCAGATTTCTTCCCTATGACCCAGAAGAATGGAAGCAACGGGTAGCGGCTGCCCGCGCCAAGCGGGAAAAAGTCTTGCGGCAGCGTGCGGAAGATCAGCGTCGGACGGTCGAAGGCGGGTCCGCCAGATCTTCCGGGCGTGCTGACCTGCCTGCCGCCTGGCCGCCCGCCAAGGGGGCGGCGCTGATGCGCATTGCAAAGGACGGGCAGCCGAAAGCCGCAAGCGTCGCGCCGCGTCCTTTCGGTCTGCCCTTGGCCTTTGCCACCTGCACCCAGGCGATGGGCAGGCTTGCCTTTGTCGGCAGGGTCCACCCGATGCTGTTCGGGCTTGTCATTGGCGGTCTTGCGGGTGCCTCTCTCGTCAGTCTTGGCGCAACTCGCCCCGACGGGGGTGATCTTCGGGGGTTGGGTAACCCGCCGGTCTCTTCGGCTGGCCTTTCCGTGGACGCGGCACTTTCCCAAGTCATGCCGGTCATGTCGGCACCCTCGGCAGCGGAGTTCCAGGAGCAAGGGATTGTTCCCCCGGCTGATCCGCCGGCGACGGCTTTCGCGCCGATCGAAACCCTGTCTGCTCCATCCGCGCTTGGGCTGGAGTTGCCCGTCGTGGCGACGGCGGGTTCTGCGCCCAGCATGTCGGCAATGTCCACCCCTGCCTCCGCTTTCGAACAGCCCGGCCTTGAGGCAGGCCAGGGGATTGCGGCACTGGCACCGGGCGCGGTCGTCGGAGAGGCAGAGCAGACCCTGTTTCTATCCCCGCCGCAGCTTGCCCGGCCCGATGCCTCGGCAATGGATGCCGGCCCTCGGCAACTGCCAGTCTTGCCGGAAACGCCAACCCTGCGTCTGGCCGTTTACGTCCCCGAGCGCCTGGCGGCCGAAGGGCGGAACGAAACCATGGCGCGGCTTGCCCAAGCGGGATGGTCGGCCCAAGAGGCGTCCACGCCCTTCACGATCGGCGAAACCCATGTCCGGTATTTCCATCCCCAGGATCGGAAGGCGGCCGAGGAACTTGCAGCCTCGTTGGATACAAGGGCACGGGACTTCGTCAGCTTCACACCGTCCCCCGAGGAGGGATATCTGGAACTGTGGCTAGGCGGTCAGGGAGCGCCCCCGAAGCCCAAGCCGGTCGTCGCGCGCAGAAGCGATCCACAGTCAAGCCGAACCAACATCGACAGGAGTGGCGCTGAGGCACCCCAAGCAGCCGAAGGCCGTCGTCGGTCCCTTTTTGGCAGGGGAGACAATGAATGGCTGCGGACCACGAACAGCCGCAATCTGGCCGGCGCCAGGAACAGCGCGGCAGGCGATGCCGCGAGAACCGGACCCACCACCGGCCGGGGGAACGAGGGTAGAGCCGGGGAAGGCAGAGACGGTGGCGGCAAGGGAACCGGTGCAGGCGGCGGCCATGCCGGTGACGGTGGGAAGGGCAGTGGGAACGGTGGCGGTAGTGCCGGGGGCCATGGTGATGGAAAGGGCAGTGGCGGCGGCAAGGGAGGCGACGGCGGCAGAGGAAACGGTGGTGGCCATGGGAATGGCGGCGGAAAAGGGAACGATGGGGGTAAGGGGAACGGCGGCGGCAATGGAAATGGCGGTGGACACGGGAACGGCGGCGGCCACGGGAACGGCGGCGGCCACGGCAACGGTGGTGGTCACGGGAACGGTGGCGGCCACGGAAACGGCGGCGGCAATGGGAACGGTGGTGGTCACGGAAACGGCGGCGGCAATGGAAACGGCGGCGGCAATGGAAACGGCGGCGGTAATGGGAACGGCGGCGGCAAAGGGGGTCGGGACTGAACATGCAAGCCATGCGGTCAGAACCATCAAGGTTCGGCCCCATTGATGGATCATGGCACAGGCTACCCCGCGCTCGCTTTATCGTGCATCGTCAGGCAAGGATGACACGCGTCTTCATGCGCTGCTTCAGCAGGCTTCTTGGAACAGCCAGGCACCTGCACCAACAACCGACACCGCTGACTTCCGCGTGGCCCATGGGATTCATTGCAGGTGACAGGTGGTCGCGCTGCCTTCGCCGGACGTCATATGGTGCAGGACGTTCATGATCGTCCAGGCGACAGCCCTTTGATGACGCTTGCCGGCCCGAAACACAGGCTGTGAAATATCGGCCGGACCAGCCGCGATGATTACCGGCCCAGTTCGCACATCTTCTGAACGATCTCGCTTGTCGGGTATGGTTTCGGGAAAAAGCAGGCGCCTTGCGGAAGGTCCTCTTGCGCTGCATCCAGCATCCCCGACGCGATGATGATATGGATGTGAGGCCAGGTCTTGCTGACACGAGCGGCCAGATCCAGACCGTTCATTGACCCAGGCATATCGACATCGGTGAACAGGAACGCGATGCCGGTTTCCCTTTCTAGGACAACCAACGCTGCATCGGCCGACCTTGCCTCGAAGGTGCGAAAGCCCGCATCCTGCAGCATGTCGACCGCCTCCATGCGGATCAGGACTTCGTCTTCCACCACAAGGACCGCCGGGCAGGGCTGCTGTGTCCGTTCCATGACTGCTCTGTGCTCGGTCTGTTTATACGAAGCCGTTGTCTTGCTGAGACAGGCCCTCTGACGGAGCTCTCAGTTCGAAAACCAAACCATCCTGTTTGTAGATCAGTTCCGCCGATCCGTTGAAGTATCCGGCCAGTGCCTGTTCGATCATGCGGCTGCCGAAGCCTTTTCGGGACGGCGGTGCGACCGGCGGACCATCCGCCTCGGTCCAGTTCAAGTGGAACTCACGCTCATTGCCGCAGGGCGTCTCGCACCACTGGACGCGGACATGGCCTCCGTCATTCGACAGGGCGCCATATTTCGCGGCGTTCGTGGCCAGTTCGTGCAGCGCCATTGTCAGGGCCAAGGCTTGTTTCGACCCTATCGGCAAGTCTGGGCCCTCAAGGATGATGCGGCCGTCCTTCATGCGGTGGGGGGTCAGAGCAGCCTCGATCACCTCGGTGATCGACGTTTCGGTCCAGGTCGCCTTCACAAGGCGATCATGCGCCTGGGCCATCATGCCGACCCGAGACTGGATCGAGGTCCGGGCATCGTCAAGGCTTTCGGCCTGCCGCAGGGTCTGGGACACGATCGCGTGGACCATGGCCATCGAATTCTTGACCCGGTGGTTCATCTCGCCCAGCATCAGCCGACGTTGTTCTTCTTCAAGCTTGATCCGGTTGATGTCGGTGCAACTGCCGTACCATCGGATGATCCGTCCTTCCGCATCGCGGACGGGCTGAGCGCGGCCAAGAACCCAGCGGTATTCGCCCGAATGATGCTTCAGGCGATACTCGATCTCGTACGGCTGCCCGCTTTCCAGGCTGTGACGCCAGCGTTCCCAGGTTCTTGAAAGATCATCGGGATGGAACAGGTCCGCCCATCTTTCACCGTCGGTTGAACCCTGCGGCATGCCCGTGAATTCATACCAGCGGCTGTTGTAATAGTCATGGTATCCGTCCGGCTGCGTGGACCAGATGATCTGGTCAACCGAGTCGGCGATCGCGTGGAACTTGGCCTCGCTTTCGTAAAGCTGGGCTTCTCGCATCTGCAATTCCTGCATCCGGTCCCGGGCCTCGTACTGTCGGGCCCGTGCCTTGAGCGCCGAACGGACAGATCGCACCAGCTCCTCGGCGTGAAGGGGACGCGACAGCAGGACGGCGTTCTGCAAGGCGTCGATGGCCATTCCAGCGCGGGCAGGGCGGTGGTGTACGGTGCCGTTTGCCAGGACGATGAACGGGACATCCGACCAGGACGGTTGACCGGCCAATGCCTCGATCAACCGCCGGTCGCCCGTTCCCGCGGCCAAGGCCTCCTCCGTGACAAGCGCGACCCCGATGCAGTCCCCGATCAACGAGGCCAGTCCGCCGATGTCGCGAACGACGATCGAAGGGATCCCGACCTTGCCCAACAGATCGACGGCCACGGCGGCATCCCGCCCCCGCGGCGCCAGGACCACGACCGACAATCGTCCGTCGGTTGCCGCATCCGGGTCTTGCCGCGGGTCTGTCGGGCGGCCGATCACGATGGGCACGTCTCGTCTTGATCCAAAGGTGCGGGACCGCCAGCCGTCGGAACCAGAATCGGTGTCCCGGAAAGGAGGCCCATGAAGTTCCGGATCGGCTTCCCGATCGCAAGACCGTTCCCATCGATCTTCAATTCACGGACCGTCCGTTCGTGATCGGACGTGCGCGTCTTGATCACCGCGATGGACTTGCGCACCTCGCCCCCTGCCTCGAAGAAGCGCAGCATCACCACCGTATCGGCCAGGTAGCTGATGTCGAGATCGGAACGCAGGTCGCCCATGACGCCATGCTGCCCCAGGATCATCAAGGACACCACACCCTGCTGCGTCAGATAGCTCAGCAATTCGTGCATCTGCAGGACAAGGAAGTTGTCGCTGGGCATTGCGTGCAGATAGGCATTGAGGCTGTCGATCACCACAAGGCGGGCATCATCCCTTTCCACCGCGTTGCGGACGGCGCCGGCAAATTCGCCGGGCGACAGTTCGGCCGGATCGATCTGCCGGATCTTAAGAAGCCCGTTGTCGATGAAGGGCTGCAGATCCATGTTCAAGGCCTTGGACCGGATCAGCAATGTTGCAAGCCGTTCGTCGAACAGGAAATAGGCGGCCTTCTGGCCGCGCCTCATCGCGGCGATCATGCAGCGCACGGCCGTTGTGGTCTTGCCCGCGCCGGCCGGTCCGGCCAGCAAGGTATTCGTTCCCGGAAACAACCCTTGGCCCAGAAGCGCATCCAGTTCGTCAATGCCGGTCGTGACGGGTTCGCTGGAAAAGCTGCGGTAATGATCGGCCGCGATCAGACGGGGATAGACGCAGATCCCGCCTCGTTCGATCGTCAGGTCGTGATAGCCTCCGTGATACTGAAGCCCACGCATCTTGATCACGCGCAGCCTGCGCCGTTCTGATCCGAAATCATTGGCCATCTGTTCCAGCGAGATCACCCCATGGGCGATCGAATGAAGCTGCAGATCCCCGGGTTCGGCCGTCCGGTCATCCAGCATGAGAACGGTGCAGTTCCTGCGGGCGAAGAAATGCTTCAGCGCCAGGATCTGCCGACGATAGCGAAGCGGATTTTGCGCCAGAAGCCGCAGTTCGGACAAGCTGTCCAGGACCACCCGCGCCGGATCGGTCTTCTCGACCAGTTCGAAGATGCCGCGGACCGTTTCGCCCAGCTCGACCTCGCTGGGATGCAAGAGAGACTGTTCATAATCCGCCCCGAATTCGTCTTCGGTAAGGATCTCGAAGACGTCGATCCCATCCAAGGTAAAGCCGTGCGACTGCGCAACCGCCCGCAGTTCGCTCTCGGTTTCGGACAGGGTGATGTAAAGGCCTCGTTCACCGTTGCCGCGCCCTTCCAGCAAGAACGCGAGCGCCAAGGTCGTCTTGCCAGAGCCGGGAGTTCCCTCGACAAGATAAAGCCGCGACGGGGTCAATCCCCCGCGCAAGACAGCATCAAGGCCGGATGTTCCGGTCAGCAGTCTTTTCTGGGGATCGACCCCGCTCGTCTCGCGCATGCTGTCGATGCCCTGTCCTGAAATAGCGGCCGGTCTGGATAAAGAAGGCCCAGACTGCTTCCATGATGAACTCATCTTCTTTCAGCACGTTCCCCAGACGCACCTTGGATGCAAGCCACCTATCGCGTTAGCAGCACTTGCTCCACCTCATAAGTGCCGGTGGATCAATGAACTTGCCCGCATGCCGGGCGGGCGACGCCCCAACGATGCTGATTGAGGCGTTTAGCCTGCCGGGCAGGGGTTGGCTGCCTTGAACCGGCAGATCACCGCATGTCTCTTGGCAAAGAACCGCTGTCCGTTTCAGGGGGACGGGATCGGCGATACCGGACGCGCGATCCCTTGAATGCCCTGGGCGCGCACGCCCGATATTCCTTCCTCGGGTGCGGGCAGGGCAGGGGCTCCGAAAAAGCCTAAGACATGAATTCAGGCAAATTTACCCGGCAATCTGCGCAGCAAGACCTGCGGGCGTGACACCGATGTGCATTACGCGTAGCACTCGGGAACGACTGGAACCCTGATCCGCGGTATAAATGAGCAATCCTTCCGAAGAACGCCGTATTGATCTCGAAATTCACCGCACCAAGGCAAGCTCCGACCCCTTTGCGGCGGCGATGCGCGCCACGCGGATGCCCATGCTCATCACCGATCCGCGGCAGCCCGACAATCCGATCGTCTTCGTCAATGACGCCTTCGGCAGGCTGACGGGATATACGCGAGAGGAGACCCTGGGCCGCAACTGCCGTTTTCTGCAGGGTCCCGGCACCAATGTCGATGATGTTGATCGCTTGCGTCAGGCCATCGCAAGGCGCGTTCCGGTCGAGGTGGAACTGCTGAACTACAAGAAGGACGGCGGCATCTTCTGGAACAGGGTCCTTGTCTCGCCGGTCTTCGATGGTGATGACCTGACCTATTTCTTCGCCTCGCAACTTGATGTCACGAAGGACAAGATCGCCGGCCTGGCGGCTGACGGGTCTTCCGAGGAGGATGCGCAACGTCGGATTGCCGATCTGATCGCTGCCGAGGACCGGTTGCATTTCACCTTGAAGGCGGGTGGTCTTGGCACCTGGACCTTGGACATACCGAACCAGCGGCTTGTCGTGTCTGCTTTGTGCAAGGCAAACTTTGGACGCGGCCCAAGCGACGAGTTCGGATATCAGGACCTGCAATCCTCCATCCACCCCGAGGACTATGAACGCTGGCAGCGAACCCTTCATGCTGCGTTCGAGTCGGATGGGAACTTTCATATCGAATACCGGATCAACCTGCCTCACGGGGGCCTGCGCTGGATCGAAATCCGGGCAAAGACACGCTTTGACGACGCCCATCGACCTGTCACCCTCAGTGGCATCTCTCTCGACATCACAGAGCGCAAGGAGGCGGAGGCCTATAGGGCATTGGTGACGCAAGAGATGAACCATCGCATCAAGAACACGCTGGCGACCGTTCAGTCCATCGTCAGCCAGTCGCTTCGCGCAGAACTGCCCTCGAACGAGATGCGAAAGGTCGTCGCCGAGCGGATCGAGGCACTCAGCGGCGCCCATGACATTCTTGCGGAGAACGACTGGGACGTGGCCGGTCTGCGGCAAACGGTGGAGCGTGCCTTGCGCCCGTTCAATGCCGACGGCCGCATCCATTACTTTGGCTCCGATCTGGAGATCAGGCATGCCGTCAGCAGCGCGCTGACGCTGGCGCTGCACGAGCTTGCCACAAACGCGCTCAAGTATGGGGCACTTTCGGGCGACAGCGGCCGGGTGCGTATCGAATGGAGCGTCAACGAGAGCGAGTTCGTGCTGACCTGGGACGAGACCGGCGGCCCCGAGGTGACGCCGCCAACCCGAACCGGCTTTGGCAGCCGCATGATCGAGAAGGTCCTGTCGGCCACGGTCGAGGGCAGTGCAGGTGTGGAGTATCGGCCGCAGGGGATACATTTCGAACTTCGTGCATCCATGATGGCCCTGACAGGTTCTGCAACGAAGAACAGATAGAATGCGCCATTCAGCGGCCAGGATCTTAAGACAGAACTGTGCAGGGCGCTGACGCGGTCCAAAACCAGGCACCGATTTCCCGGCGTCCCGCTGAAACGATCCAGCGAAGGCGCCGCCCATGCCTTTGTGGCACAGAGATGCTGCGCGCCATCCGGCCAGGGCCTTGGCCATATCTGCCGCCAGCTTTCAGTTCCGGCGCTCTAAAGGAGACGAGGATATCTGGCGACCTTGCATCCGTGTTGCTTTCACAACTTCATTGGGGTCGAACACGGAAGGTCGCGCTGCAAGATAGCGCGTCCCCCCCAACGACATATCATATAATCTGTATTATGCAACAACAATGCTCTGCGACTATGGCCGGGCTTGTTCTTCCCTGTGTCTTTTTACAAAGTCGCACCTGAAAACCCGCTCGGAGGATGTCATGGCCGTATCGCCACCTGTTTGTGACTTTGGCGCTCCGTGGCACCATTTTGAACTGCCAGGAACAGATGGTCGGACTTACCGGCTGACGGACGTTGCAGGGCCGCGTGGCACCTTGGTGATGTTCATCTGCAATCACTGTCCTTATGTCCAGTCCATCATCGACCGGATCGTGCACGACGCGCGAGAGATGCAGGCTGCGGGCATCGGGGTCGTCGCCATCTCGGCCAATGATGTCGTCGAATATCCCCAGGATGGGCCTGACCATATGAAGGCCGAAGCTGAACGCCGCGGCTTTACCTTTCCTTATCTTTACGACGAAACCCAGGATGTCGCGCGCGCCTATGGTGCCGAATGCACCCCCGACTTCTTCGGCTATAATGCAGAGGGAAAGCTGCAATATCGCGGGCGTTTTGACGCCTCGGCCAGAACACCCGGTCCGGCCGAGGCCCGACGGGAGCTTCTGGAAGCGATGCTGCAAATCGCCGAAACCGGCAAGGGACCGGAAAAACAAATTCCGTCAATGGGTTGCTCGATCAAGTGGAAGGCTGCATGAACGTCTGCCTTGCCCCCTGCCCGATTGTATTCGACCTTGACGGCACCCTGATCGACAGCGCGCCGGATATCCATGCCTGCGTCAATTACGTTCTTGAAGAACATGGCACGCCGCATCTGACGCTGGAGCAGGTGCGCGCCTTCATCGGCGGCGGTGTCGATGTGCTGTGGCAAAAGATCATTGCCGCACAAGAGCTTCAGGATGACAGGAAGCCGGAATACATGGCGGCCTTCATGGCCTGCTATCACGATGCGACACAGTTGACCGCGCTTTTCCCCGATGTGATCCCGACGCTGGAAACGCTTGCGGATCGTGGACACCCCCTGGGCATCTGCACGAACAAGCCCTTGGCGGTCACGCAGGCTGTCCTGTCCCACTTCGGCATCGCGCATCTGTTTGGCAGTGTCATCGGCGGCGACTCGGTTCCCGAACGAAAACCCCATCCCGCCCCCTTGCGTGCCGCCATCCAGGCCCTTGGCGCCGACCTAAGGAATCCCAAGGCGATCTATGTGGGCGACAGCGAATTCGACGCAGCATGTGCATTGGCGGCATCGGTGCCCTTCCTGATCTATACCAAAGGCTATCGCCAGACCCCCATCGAGGAGTTGCCTCACCTGGCATCTTTCGACGACTTCGCGGCACTGCCCGCCATGATCGAGACGCAAGCGTTGGCATTATCCGCGCATTGATCAGCCGGCACGAAGGAACCTGCACACGCTTGACATTGCGGACGCAGATGCGCCAATCCAAGGCTGTGCCACGGAAAGGCTTGTCATGGATCTTCGCCAGCTTACACCGAATCTTGCGGTTTCTCCGCAGATCGACCTTGAAGACGTCGCCCTGCTGGCCGGATCGGGCTTCAAGACACTGATCAACAACCGTCCCGATGACGAAAGCGGTGCGGTGGATCACGAGGTCATGGCAAAGGCCGCCGCTGATGCCGGGATGGAATATCACTATCTGCCCTTCCGACCCGGGCAGATCAGCCCGGATCTGATCCAGGGCTTCGCGGCTGCGCTTGACGGGGCCAAACCGGCAATCGCCTATTGCCGGTCGGGCAACCGGTCCACGGTTCTCTGGGCGCTTGCCCAGTCGGGCAAGCTGTCCGAGGCTGAGGTTCTGAACACCGCTGCCCAGGCAGGCTATGACCTGTCGGGCGTGGTGCCCTTGATGCGGTCCCTGGCGGGCGCCAGCCGCTGATCCTTACGCGGGAACGCCCAAGGCGCGCTTGACATTGGCGGTCCATCCCAACAGGCGCAGGTCGTCAGCGACGATGGCCGGGCGCTTCATCACGCTGGGCTTTGCGCCCATCATCGCCACCGGATCCCCTGCCCGTTCGTCGTCGGACATGCCCCGCCAGGTCAGGCTTGCGCGGTTCACGATCTTGTCGCCGAAATCGGCGACCAGGCGGCTGCGTTCGTCCTCAGTCAGCGGTTGCTTCTGGACGTCGCGGAAATCCACGGTCCAGCCGTTCTCCTGCAAGTCCGCCTGTGCCTTCTGGCAGGTGGAACAATGTGACAATCCATAAAGCGTCAGGGATTTCATGGCAGGATCCAGGTCAGACAAAGGGAACCAGCGGCACACCGCAGGCAGACAGGGTAAGAAGCGCGGCAAGGGCCAGGAACAGTTTCACGGTCAGCTCCGATAGGGTTATGCCGAATGGCTTATTTCCGTCCTGCGCGTGTGCGGCAAGTCACAAATCGCCTGCCGGACCGTGCTTGTGCAGGCTGCGGCGAACCTGACGCATCGCCCACCAGACGATCAGCACCGCGACTGGGGTCAATCCTGCAATCAGATAAGCCTTGTCCACGCCCAGGGCCGATGCCACCGGATAGAGTGCGTAGGACAGCAATCCCACCGTGTAATAGCTGATCGCGACGACAGACAATCCTTCAACCGTATGTTGCAGGCGCAGTTGCAGGTCGGCGCGGCGATCCATGCGTTCCAGCAGCGCCTGGTTCTGGGCGGACCGTTCGACATCCACCCGCGTGCGCAGCAGATCGGCGGCGCGCCGCGTCCGTTCGATCATCGCGCGCAGCCGATCCTCGGCCGAGGCGACGGTGCGCATGGCAGGCCGGTAGCGGCGGCGCATGAATTCGTTCAGCATCTGCCGTTCCAGGAACCGTGTCTCGCGCAAGGCGGAAACCCGGTCCATGACGATCGCTTCATAAGCCTTGGTTGCCCCGAACCGGAAGAAATGCTGGACCGCCTGGGCTTCCAGTTCGGCCGACACCTCCAGCAGTTCGTGCAGCACCGTCTCGGCCGGGCGCGCATCGTCGTGCATGCCGTCCACGATGGCCGACAGGCGCGGTTCCAGTTCGTTGAGACGGCGCGACAGGCTGCGCGACCGGCCGAGGCCCAGCATCGACATCGCGCGATAGGTTTCCAGTTCCACCAGCCGATGCACGATGCGGCCGATCCGGCCAGGCCCCACATCCGGGCGCACGAAGACCGCGAACCGCATCCAACCATCGGGGTCGATGCGGAAATCGCCTGCGATCATCGCGGCTTCTTCCAGCACCCAAACCGCCGTCAGGCTGTCGCGGGCGAACCATGTGCCTATCCGTTCAAGCGCGTCGGCAGGATCTTCCGGCAGGATGTCGACCTGGACCATCACGGCGGCAACCCGACGTCCGGGCGCGGCGGCTTGCCAATCCGCCGAGAAGATCGCCCCCGCGCTTGGATCGAAGGGCCGGATCGGCAGGCCGGGAGTCGTGGCCATGTAGGTCACGAATTCCGTATGGCTTTCCCACTTGAGGTCATGCCTGCCCAACCGCCCCTGGTAATGGCTGTCGTCGGGATCGGGACGTGGCCCGCCATGGCGCGAGGTCAGCGCCGTCAGATGCGCCATGTCCCGGTCCCGGTCGCGATTGGCCGCGTCCCGGGGTTCCTTGAAGGCCACGAACGTGCAGGTCGCGGGGGCTGTCAGGCGGGGCGAGGGGCGGGCATGCAGTTCGTTGACAAGATCGTATCGCAACGGGTGTTCGATATCCGGCCCCACGCCATTCTCCCTTTCAGTTCCTGCGGCTGAACAGGATATACAGCACGCCGCCCAGCACCGCGCCGATCAGCCAGCCAAAGCCGGACAGCGCCTGCAAGGCGGGCAGCCAGACCGTTCCGATGGAAAAGACCGCCGCGATCCCCACTGCCATGATGGCGCGCCGGTTCCAACCGCCATCATAGTAGTAGCGACCCGACGGATCCGCGCTGAACATCTGATCGACATCCAGGCGCCTTTGCTTGACCACATAGTAATCGGCGATCAGGATCCCGTACAACGGTGCAAGGATCGCGCCCAGCGTGTCCACGAAGCCCGCGATGCCGATGGTGGAAATCACCGATACCCACAAGGCCCCGATGACGAAGGCCACCGCTGCGGTGATGATCCCGCCCGTGCGAGCGCTGATCAGCGATGGCGACAGGTTGGCGATGTCATAGGCGGCGGGCACGAAGTTGGCGACCAGGTTGATGCCGACCGTGGCCGCAAAGAACGTCACCGCCGCGATCAGCGTCAGGGCAAGGCTGTCCACGCGTTCGACGATGGCGGTTGGATCGGTCAGCCGTTCTCCGAACAGCACCACGGCACCGGCGGTGATGAACAGCGCTATGAAGGAAAAGAACGCCATGGACACGGGCAGGCCCCAGAAATTGCCCACGCGCATCTGCCGTTCGGTCTGAACGAAGCGCGAGAAGTCGCCGAAATTGATCACCACGGCCGCGAAATATGCCACCATGGTTCCCACCACGGCAATGAAACCCGACACCGTGCTGTATTCGCTGTCGCCGCCCTGGAAGATGACGCCGATCTCTGACCAGATGCCGTTGCCCGCCTGATACCAGATCATCAGCGCCAGCACGATCATCACCACATAGACGAAGGGACCGGCCCAGTTCAGGAACCGCCCCACCCAGGCGATCCCCATCATGAACAGCCCGATCTGGAATCCCGCCACGATGATATAGGCGATCCAGTCCACGCCGTTCAGGCCCAGGAACCCGCCGCCCGTGTCCTCGATGCCGAACAGCGCGTGGATCGCCAGCGCCACGGCGGTCGAGGCGAAATAGGTCTGCACCCCATACCAGAAGATCGCGACGATCCCCCGGATCAGCGCCGGAAACCGCGCGCCCCTCACGCCCATCGAGGATCGCGCCATCACCGCATAGGGAATGCCGTAGCGGACCGAGGGACGGCCCGACAGGTTCACCAGCCACATGACGATCAGCCCCGATACGACGATCGCCGTGAAGGTCAGCCAGCCGTTCAGGCCATAGGACAGGAACAGCGACGCGGCCAGGGTATAGCCGAACAGGCTCTGGATGTCGTTGTTCCAGACGTTGAAGATCTCGAACGCGCCCCAGTGCCGCCGTTCGTGGGGGACGGGCGCAAGGTCCTCGTTGTAGAGCGATGGATCACCGCTGGCGATATGGATATAGTCCGGATGGTTCACTGGTCTGTCCCTGCCCTTGTGGTGTTTCTTTCAACTGCATCACAGCCGAAAGTTGACCTAACGCCAAGCGTGACGATGCAGGGACAAGGTCCGGCGGCGTGAAATCTGTATTGCGGGAAAATGCATTTACAGATTGCCCGCGCCGTGGGCGGTTCGCGCACGAATCAACAGGGGGACGGTCGCCCGTCCCCCTGTTCGTTCTTAGTCGATCATTGGCAGCAGCTTGTTCAGGCTGTCCTTGGCGTCGCCATAGAACATGCGCGTGTTCTCCTTGAAGAACAGCGGGTTTTCGATCCCCGAATAGCCGGTGCCCTGCCCGCGCTTGCTGACGAAGACCTGCTTGGCCTTCCAGACCTCCAGCACCGGCATGCCGGCGATGGGGCTGTTCGGGTCGTCCTGCGCCGCAGGGTTCACGATGTCGTTCGAGCCGATGACGATCACCACGTCGGTCGAGGGGAAGTCCTCGTTGATCTCGTCCATCTCCAGCACAATGTCATAGGGCACCTTGGCCTCGGCCAGCAGCACGTTCATATGGCCCGGCAGGCGGCCCGCGACGGGGTGGATGGCAAAGCGCACCGTCTTGCCCGCTGCGCGCAGCTTGCGGGTCAGTTCGCTGACCGCGCCCTGCGCCTGCGCCACCGCCATGCCGTAGCCCGGCACGATGATCACGCTGTCGGCGTCGTTCAGGGCTGCGGCCACGCCTTCGGCGTCGATGGCGATCTGTTCGCCCGTGATCTCGGCAGCCGGTCCCGCCTCGCCGCCAAAGCCGCCCAGGATCACGCTGACGAAGTTGCGGTTCATCGCCTTGCACATGATGTAGGACAGGATCGCACCGCTCGAGCCGACAAGCGCGCCCACCACGATCAGCAGGTCATTGCCCAGCGTGAAGCCGATGGCCGCCGCCGCCCAGCCGGAATAGCTGTTCAGCATCGACACCACGACCGGCATGTCGGCCCCGCCGATGCCCATGATCAGGTGATAGCCGATGAAGAAGGCCAGCAGCGTGATCAGGATCAGCCACAGGATCGCCGGCCCGACGCCCGCGCAATAAAGGATGCCCAGCAGGATCGACAGGCCCAGTGCGCCCGCGTTCAGCATGTGTCCGCCCGGCAGCTTCCTGGGCTTGCCATCGACACGGCCCGCCAGCTTGCCGAAGGCCACCACCGATCCGGTGAAGGTCACGGCGCCGATGAAGATGCCCAGGAAGACCTCGATCTTCAGCATCGCGATCTCGGCCGGGGTCTTGTTGGCAAGGACCGCCGCGAAGCCCTGGAAGACGTGAACGCCCGGTTCGGCCTTGGCGCGCAGGACGCGGGCCAGTTCGATCTGGGCGTTGAAGCCAACGAAGACCGCCGCCAGACCCACCAGCGAATGCATGGCGGCGACAAGCTGGGGCATCTCGGTCATCTGCACGCGCTTGGCGACGACCCAGCCGATGGCGCCGCCGATGGCAATCATGATGATCGACAACAGCCAGTTGCCCGCGCCCGGCCCGATCAGCGTCGCCAGAACGGCAAGCGCCATCCCCGCGATGCCGTACCAGATCGCGCGCTTGGCGCTTTCCTGCCCCGACAGGCCGCCCAGCGACAGGATGAACAGCACGGCTGCGACCACATAGGCCGCGGTGGTGAATCCGTATTCCATTGCTGTCCCCTTACGACTTCTGGAACATGGCAAGCATCCGGCGCGTGACCAGGAAGCCGCCGAAGATGTTGACGCCCGCCATCAGCACGGCAAGCGCGCCCAGCAGGACGACCCACCAGGACCCGGACCCGATCTGCATCAGCGCGCCCAGGATGATGATGGAACTGATCGCGTTGGTGATCGCCATCAGCGGCGTGTGCAGCGAATGGGCGACGTTCCAGATCACGCGGAAGCCGATAAAGCAGGCCAGCACGAAGACGATGAAATGCGCCATGAAGCTGGCGGGCGCGACGGCCCCGATCACCAGCAGCACAAGCGCACCTGCCACCAGCAGCGTGACCTGCGACCTGGTTTCCGCCTTGAAGGCGGCAACCTCGGCGGCGCGGCGTTCCTCGACCGTCAGTTCGCGCTTCTTCTCCTTGGGCTTCTGTGCCGCGATGGCCGCGATCTTGGGCGGCGGCGGCGGCCAGGTCACGTCATGGTCGCGGGTGACGGTCGCCCCCCGGATCACGTCATCCTCCATGTTGTGCTGGATCACGCCGTCCTTCTTGGGCGTCAGGTCGGCCATGAAGTGACGCACGTTGTTGCCATACAGCTCGGACGCCTGCGCGCCCATGCGCGACGGAAAATCGGTATAGCCGATGATCGTCACGCCGTTTTCCGTCACATGGCGTTCGTCGGGGATGGTCAGTTCGCAGTTACCGCCACGCTCGGCCGCAAGGTCCACGATCACGCTGCCGGGCTTCATCGCCTCGACCATGTCGCGGGTCCACAGCTTCGGCGCATCGCGGCCGGGGATCAGCGCGGTGGTGATCACCACGTCCATCTGCGGCGCAAGCTCTCGGAACTTCGCAAGCTGCTTTTCGCGGAATTCGGGCGACGAGGGCGCGGCATATCCGCCTGTGGCGGCACCGTCCTGCGCTTCCTCGAAATCGAGGTAGACGAACTCGGCGCCCATCGACTCGATCTGCTCGGCCACTTCGGGGCGGACGTCGAAGGCATAGACCTGCGCGCCCAGCGAAACGGCCGTGCCGATCGATGCCAGGCCCGCGACCCCTGCCCCGACGACCAGAACCTTGGCCGGAGGCACCTTGCCAGCCGCCGTCACCTGGCCCGTGAAGAAGCGGCCAAAATTGTTCGCGGCCTCGATCACCGCGCGATAGCCGGCGATATTGGCCATGGACGACAGCGCGTCCATCTTCTGCGCCCGGCTGATGCGTGGCACCATGTCCATGGCGATGGCGGTGATGCCCTGTTCCTTGGCCTGGGCCAGCAATTCGCTGTTCTGGGCGGGATAGAAGAAGCTGATCAGCGTCTGTCCCGGCTGCATCTGCCCGATCTCGGCCTCGGACGGCTGGCGCACCTTGGCTACCACATCGACCGACCGGATCAGTTCGGCTGCGGAAGGCAGAACCGTAACCCCCGCCGCGCGATAGCTGTCGTCCGAAAAGCCGGCCCGCGCCCCTGCCCCGCTTTCGACAAAGACCTCGTGGCCCAGCTTCATCAGATGTCCGGCAGAGGATGGCGTGACGGCAACCCGCGCCTCACCCTCGAAACCTTCCTTCAACGCGCCAATCTTCATGGCTGTGTTGCCCCCCGCTCGCTTTGTTCCGGGTGACAGATAGCATCGCGAAATATTCTTTCACAAGTCCGTGCGTGGCCCATGCAGGACAAATGTCGAATGCCGCCGTGACGCACAAAGAAAACGCCCGAGGCCGGCCGGCCTCGGGCGCATGTCCTGCTTATGCCGAACGATCAGTTCGCCGGCGCCGTGGTTGCCGGCGCGGGAGTCGTCGTGGCAGGAGGCGTGGTGGTGGCCGGTTCCTCGACCGAAACCGCGTCGTCCACGGCCTCACCCACATCGCTGGCCGTATCCGCAGCGGCGGCGGCTGCATCGTCGGCCGCATCGCTGGCGGCGTCGGCTGCATTCTCGGCGGCGGTGCCGGCCGCATCGGCGGCGCTGTCGGCGGCAGACGCGGCGTTTTCGGCGGCATTCTCGGCGGCTGCCGCTGCATCATCCGCAGCCTCTTCCGTCGCGGCGGCCGCATTGTCCGCGGCAGCCTCGGCGTCCTCCGCGGCGGCTTCGGCATCGGCGGCCGCATCGCTGCCGGCGCCGGTTGCGGGCGCGTCGGTGGTCGTCACCGTGGTCGTGTCTCCGTCAACCGCGACGGTATCGTCGCCGGTGAAGCGCTGCAGCACGAAGTAGGCCAGCGCAAGCGCCAGAAGAACGCCGATGATCAACGGCAGCGGCGAGGAGCGACGCTCGACCGGCTCGACATAGGTTTCGTTTCGGACAAGCGGGTCGGCAGGACGCGCGGGATCCGCCGGGCGAGTGCGGTTCGGATCGTTCGGGTCATAGGTCATTGCTGGCCTCCAAAAGTTCTATGATGAGACACCGGTTTAAGCGTCGCCGCAGATGTGTTCTGCCGGTGGTCCCGTGTCAATCAGACCGAACGGACCCAGAGGTTGAACCAGCCGACTTGCGACCCGGCCTTCAGGCGACTAACACGTTGGACAAGATGAAGTTCCGCGCGGCGGGGCAGCTTTTTCAAGGCGGGGATGCCATGACCACGACAACCGGGCAGAATGTGCAATTTCTTGCCGACTATCGCCCTTATCCCTTTGTTTTGTCGTCAACCCGCATGACGTTCCGCCTTTCGGCCACGGATACCCGCGTGCTGACCGCCTTGTCGCTGGCGCCGCGCCATCCAGACCGGCCCGAGGACCTTGTTCTGGATGGCGGCAAGGGGGTCCGGCTGCTGTCCCTGACGATCGACGGCGCGGTGCCCGACCCCGCGCATGTCCGGCGCGAGGGTGAAACCTTGACGATCACCGCAGCCGCCCTGCCCCGCCATTCCTTCCTTCTGGAAACCGAGGTGGGCATCGATCCGTCCGCGAACACGGCCTTCGAGGGGCTGTATATCTCGAACGAGATGTTCTGCACCCAATGCGAGGCCGAGGGGTTCCGCCACATCACCTTCTATCCCGACCGTCCCGATGTGATGGCGACATTCCACGTCACCATCGACAGCGACCTGCCGGTGCTGCTGTCGAACGGCAACCCGGTCGGCCAGTCGCAGGGCCGCGCCGAATGGCACGACCCCTGGCCCAAACCGTCCTATCTGTTCGCGCTTGTCGCGGGCGATCTGGTCGCGGTCAGCGACAGCTTCACCACCCGGTCGGGCCGCAAGGTCGCGCTGAACGTCTGGGTGCGGCCCGGCGATCAGGATCGCGCCGGCTTTGCGATGGAATCCCTCATCAAGTCGATGAAATGGGACGAGGATGTCTATGGCCGCGAATACGACCTGGACGTGTTCAACATCGTTGCGGTCGATGACTTCAACATGGGAGCCATGGAAAACAAGGGGTTGAACATCTTCAACTCGAAACTGGTGCTGGCCAGCCCGGAAACCGCGACGGACGGCGATTACGAACGGATCGAGGCTGTGATCGCCCATGAATATTTCCACAACTGGACCGGCAACCGCATCACCTGCCGCGACTGGTTCCAGCTTTGCCTCAAGGAAGGGTTGACGGTCTTCCGCGACCAGCAGTTCACGTCCGACATGCGGTCGGCGGCAGTCAAGCGCATCGAGGATGTCCAGGCCCTGCGCGCCCGCCAGTTCCGCGAGGATCAGGGACCGCTTGCCCATCCCCCGCGTCCCGACCGATACGAGGAGATCAACAATTTCTACACCGCGACCGTCTATGAAAAGGGCGCCGAGGTGATCGGGATGCTGAAGCGCCTTGTCGGGGACGATGGTTATCGCCGGGCGCTCGATCTTTACTTCAACCGCCATGACGGAGACGCGGCCACCATCGAGGACTGGTTGAAGGTCTTCGAGGACGCGACCGGACGCGACCTGACCCAGTTCAAGCGGTGGTATACCGATGCCGGAACGCCCCGCCTGACGATGGCCGAGGATTGGCAACCCGCCGAAGCAGGCGGCACCCTGGCGCTGACCTTCACCCAGGAAACACCCGCCACGCCCAGACAGACCGAAAAACTGCCGCGCGTGATCCCCATCGCCCTGGGCCTGATAGGTCCCAACGGGGATGAAGTCGCGCCCACCCAGGTGCTGGAAATGACCGAGGCGAAGCAGTCCTTCACCTTCGATGGCTTGGGTGCGCGCCCGGTCGTATCGGTCCTGCGCGGCTTTTCCGCGCCTGTCATCTTGTCCCGCCGGTTGGACGACGCCACACGCGCCTTCCTGCTGGCCCATGACACCGATCCCTTTGCCCGGTGGGAGGCTGGCCGCGACCTGGCGCTGTCGGCCCTGATTGCGGCCTCGCAGGGGCAGCCGGTGACCCGCGACTATGTCGAGGCGATCGGCCGCCTGATCGCCGATGACAGCGCAGACCCCGCCTTCCGCGCCTTGTGCCTGAGCCTGCCCGGAGAGGAGGAGATCGCCACCCGCTTGTTCAACCAGGGCATCACCCCCGATCCCGACGCGATCCATGCGGCACGCGAATCCCTGGCCCGCGACCTAGCCGAGACGCATCTGGACCTGCTGTCGCGCCTTTATACCGCCATGACGGTCGAAGGCCCCTATCGTCCCGATGCTGCCGACGCTGCGCGCCGGTCGTTGCGCAACGCGGTGTTGGCACTGCTGACCCGCATCGACGGCGGCGAACGGGCCGAGGTCCTGTTCGGTGTTACAGGCAACATGACCGAACGCATCGCCGCCTTGACGGCTCTGCTGCGGCGCGGACGCGGGCAGGCGGAACTGACTGCGCTGCATGACCTGTTTGCGGACAACCGTTTGGTGATGGACAAGTGGTTTTCCGTCCAGCCGATGGCAGCGCCGCCCGCGCAGGCCGCACAGGTCGCCCGCAGCCTGTCGCAGCGGAAGGATTTCGACTGGAAGAACCCCAATCGGTTCCGCGCGCTGATCGGCGGGCTTTCGGCCAACCATGCCGGTTTCCACGCCGCCGACGGATCGGGTTACGACTTCGTGGCCGATTGGCTGATGCGCATGGATCCCGTGAACCCGCAGATTGCCGCCCGCATGTCCACTGCCTTCGAAACCTGGACCCGATACGACGCGGGTCGTCGCGCCAAGGCCTTGGCGGCATTGGAACGAATCGCCGCAGTCCAGGGTTTGAGCAAGAACACCCGCGAGATGGTGTCGCGGATGATCGCCGCCGGTCGATGATCGCGGTTGCGGGCGCCCCGGCAGCGGGGCAGAAAGGCCGGGATGACTGACCGTTACGCCGATGCCAGGGCCGAGATGCAGGCCCGCCTGGACCCGCTGATCGCAGAACGGGCGCCTTGGCTTTATTCCGGCAAGCCGCATCACCGCATCGCCAAATGGGCGATGATGGGCCTGCTGCGCTATCCGACCACGATCCGGCTGGGTGCCGAGTTCCGGGATCTGCCCACCCCCGAGATCATGCGCCGCATGACCGACCTGATCGTCCGCGATGTCCGGGTCGAGGGGATGGAGCATATCCCCGCGACCGGCCCCGCGTTGATCGTGTCGAACCACCCCACGGGCATCGCGGACGGGATCGTCGTCCATGCGTTGATGTCGCATCTGCGCGACGACCTGTTCATCTATGCCAACCACGACATGATCCGCGTGCTGCCGCAGACGGCGGATTTGATCGCAGGCGTGGAATGGCGCATGGAAAAGCGCAGCCATGCCAAGACCAAGGCCACGATGGATTACACGCGCGAGGCCTTGGCGGCGGGCCGGATCGGGCTGATCTTTCCGTCAGGCCGTCTGGCCAAGCGGCAGGGGCTGACGCTGCACGAACGGCCCTGGATGGCAAGCGCCGCGATGATCGCGCGCAAGTTCGGCGTGCCGGTCATCCCGATGAACATCCGGGCGCGCAACTCGGCGCTGTTCTACCTGCTGGACGCGGTCCATCCCACACTACGGGACGTGACCCTGTTCAACGAGGTCCTGAACAAGCGCAGCCAGCCTTACCGCATCACCGTGGGTGCCCCCATCGACCCCGCGACCCTGCCCAGGGGCGAGGATGCGATCAACGTGCTGCGCGACGCGGTGCTGGCCCTGCCCTCGCCCGGCCCCGATGCCGCGCGCCTGATGCAGGATCGCGGCGGGGCTCGGCTGGTGCGCGGGTCCGAAGGCCTGGCCTAGGCGGCAGTCCCACCCCCGCTTCATCTTCTGTGTGGAAATATCCACGGGGGTCCGGGGGCAGTCAGCCCCCGGCCTTCGCCTGCCCGCAAGGGCAGGAAATCCGGCTCAGACCGCGGCCTTGCGGCTTTCCTCCAGATAGATCTCGCGCAGGCGGGTCGCCACCGGGCCCACCTGCCCCGTCCCCACGGCCGCCCCGTCGATTTCCACCACCGGCATCACGAAAGCCGAAGCCGAGGTGATGAAGGCCTCGTCTGCGTCTTGCGCTTCCGCGATCGTGAAGCTGCGTTCCTCGACCTGCATCTGCGCCTCGGCGGCAAAGCGAAGCACAGCGGCGCGGGTGATGCCGTGCAGGATGTCGTTCGACAGCGCGCGGGTGACGATGGTGCCGTTCTTGACGATATAGGCGTTGTTGCTGGTGCCCTCGGTGACCAGGCCGTCCTCGACCATCCAGGCGTCGTCCACACCGCGGGCCTTGGCCTCCATCTTGGCCATGGACGGATAAAGCAACTGCACCGTCTTGATGTCGCGGCGCGCCCAACGCGCATCCTCGATGCTGATGACCTTCCAGCCCGTTTTTGCCGCAGGTGCATCCGCAAGGCCGGGCTTGGATTGCGTGAACATCACCACCGTGGGCCCGGTGCCCGCCGGGGGATAGGCAAAGTCGCGGTCGCCCGGATTGCCCCGCGTGACCTGCAGATAGACAAGCCCGTCGGTGATCGCGTTCTTTTCCACCAGGGCGCGGAAGGCCCGAAGGTATTCGTCGTCCGACAGCGGGTTGTCCATCGCCAGTTCGCCCAGCGACCGCTTCAGCCGGACCATATGACCTTCGAAATCCAGCAGCTTGCCATCCAGAACGCTGACAACCTCATAGACGCCGTCGGCCATCAGGAACCCCCGGTCGAAGATCGAGATCGTGGCCTGATCCTCGGGCAGGTACTCGCCGTTTACATAGACCGTGCGCGTCATGGTGTCCCCTTCGGTTCCGCGGTTGTGGCAGCGGTCCTGCGCCCAAAGCGCCGCGTCGTCAAGACAAACCAAGGTCCGGGCTTGATGCTGCAGGTGCGAAAGAATATTGCTGGCATCGACGCAAATCTTTTCGGAACATGTCCATGAGCTTTCGCACCCAGCCTCTGCCCCCTGCCCGTCTCAACCGCTGCCAGCTGTTCGGCCCCGGCTCGCGCGAGAGCCTGTTCGAGAAGATGGCAAAGTCCGCCGCCGACGTGATCAACCTGGATCTGGAGGATTCGGTTGCCCCCGCCGACAAGGATCGGGCACGGGCCAACATCATCCAGGCCATCGGCGACATCGACTGGGGCGACAAGACGCTTTCGGTCAGGATCAACGGCTTGGATACGCCCTTCTGGTATCGCGACGTGGTGGATCTGCTGGAACAGGCGGGCGACAGGCTGGACCAGATCATGATCCCCAAGGCCGGGAACGCCAGCGACATCTATGCGGTGGACGCCCTGGTGACCGCCATCGAACGCGCCAAGGGTCGCACCAAGCGCATCAATTTCGAGGTGATCATCGAAAGCGCGGCAGGCATCTGCCATGTCGAGGAGATCGCCGCCTCATCCCCCCGGATGCAGGCGATTAGCCTTGGGGCCGCGGATTTCGCGGCCTCGATGGGCATGGCGACCACGGGCATCGGCGGGACGCAGGAAAACTATTACATGATCCGCGAAGGGCAGAAATACTGGCCCGACCCTTGGCACTGGGCGCAGACGGCCATCGTCGCCGCCTGCCGCACCCATGGGCTGCTGCCGGTGGACGGGCCTTTCGGCGATTTCAGCGACCAGGACGGCTTCATCGCCCAAGCCCGCCGGTCCGCCACCCTGGGCATGGTCGGCAAATGGGCGATCCATCCCAGCCAGGTCGCCCTTGCGAACGAAGTCTTTTCCCCCAGCGAAGCCGCCGTCACCGAGGCGCGAGAGATCCTGGCCGCGATGGAAAAGGCCAAGGCCGAGGGCGCGGGCGCGACGGTCTACAAGGGGCGGCTGGTCGATATCGCCTCGATCAAGCAGGCCGAGGTGATCGTGCGGCAGGCGGAACTGATCGCGGGATGACCTTCCCGTTGCGGCGGTCTAGGGCCGCCGCAGCTTCTGGAAGGCCGCCGATGCCCCCCAGCCTGCGGCCACCGCCACAAGCAGCGACATCAAGCCGTAAAGAAACGGCTGGTCGAAGGCCAGCCGGTACAGCCAGCGTTCCAGGCCGACCTTGCGCACGTTGATCGGCGCCACGAAAACGTCGATCACATGCCCGTCACGCAGCAGGAAGATCCGTGTCTTGTAGGCCCCTTCGACCAGGTTCGCGGGCAGGCTGACATCGGCGCGGAACAGGGTCTGGTCGATCAGCGACACGCTGCCTTCGTCCAGGCGATACAGGCCCTCGTCCTCGCGGATGCGGATCAGGGCCTCGGTGAAGGGAACGGCGCTTTCGACGGCGACCTGGCCCGCAAAGGCCCGCATCGCCAAGGGAAGCGAAATTCGATAGCGATTGTCGGCCTCGGGCAGCAGGATGTCATCAAGCGCGGCCGAGGTGGCAACGGCATAGAAGCCCGGCGCCGCGCCGATCCGCACGGATTGCGAATTGACCCAGATCCCTGCCTTGCGTTCCTTGCGCCAGACCGTGACGCCGCTGGACGGCGCCTCGACCGTGACGATCACCTGCAGGGGCGGACCTTCGGGGATGGGGCTTTCGCGCTTGATCGCGCCATAGATCAGGATGTCCGATCCGTCGAAGCTGGCGGTGATCGCCACGCTGTCGCTGGACAGCCCCGCCACCACGGTTTCCGCAGGGGGCGCATCGGGCGGCCCGGCCTCGATCGGCAGGGCGTCGGCGCCGCCCGGCGGGACGGTCGATTGCGCGCTTGCCGTGCAGGACAAGACCAGCAGCATCAAGGCGGCGATCCGTCCCCGCATCAGCCGATACCCGGCTGGACGACATACAGGTTGTCCGGCGTCAGGAACAGATCCAGCGCCAGCTTGCCGCAGACCGCCAGCACCAGCAGCGCCAGCAGGATCCGCAGCTGTTCGGCCCGCAGCTTGGCGCCAAGCGTGGTGCCGAACTGCGCGCCCACCACCCCGCCTAGGATCAGCAGCACCGCCAGCATGATGTCCACGGTGTTATAGCTGACGGCGTGCATCAGCGTCGTGAAGGCGGTGACGAAGGTGATCTGGAACAGCGAGGTGCCGACGACGACCTTGGTCGGCATCCCCAGCAGATAGATCATCGCGGGCACCATGATGAAGCCGCCGCCCACCCCCATGATCGCGGCCAGGACGCCGACCGCAAGCCCCACCAGAAGCGGGGGGAAGACGCTGATATACAGGCCCGAGGCGCGGAACTTGACCTTCACCGGCCAGCGATGGACCCAGTTGTGCTGGTGCAGCCGCTTGCGATGGCCGGGTTTGGACGACCGGCGCAGCGCGCGGATGCTTTCCTGCAGCATCATCGCGCCGATCAGGCCCAGGAACACGACATAGCAAAGCTGCACGACCAGATCGACCTGGCCCAGTTCCTGCAGCAGCGTGAAGACCCAGACCCCCATCCAGGATCCGACAAGGCCCCCCGCCAGCAGAACGCCCCCCATGCGGAAATCCACGCTCTTGCGTTTGACATGGGCCAGCACGCCGGAAACCGACGAGGCGACGACCTGGTTCGCGCCCGTCGCCACCGCGATGGGGGGCGGGATGCCGATAAAGAACAACAGCGGCGTGATCAGAAAGCCGCCGCCCACGCCGAACAGCCCGCTCATCACGCCGACAAGCCCGCCAAGTCCGATCAGCGTGAAGGCATTGACGGACACTTCTGCGATGGGAAGGTAGATCTGCATGAACCCGCGCGCCGTTTGCGTTGTGGAAAAGGATGCAACGGCCCGGCAATGCCGTCAAACCGCTTTCGGGCGCTTGAAGCGCGTGGACCGCACCGCTAAGCAGGAACGAAGACGTGAACTGGCGCTTTTCCGCGCCCCAGGACCGGCCGGACAATGCGCATCTTGATCACCAACGACGACGGCATCAACGCACCGGGGCTCGAGGTTCTGGCCGAGATCGCCGCCACGCTTGCCGGCCCTTCGGGCCAGGTCTGGACCGTTGCCCCCGCCTTTGAACAATCGGGCGTGGCCCACTGCATCAGCTATTCCCACCCGACCATGGTGGCGCGGCTGGACGAACGCCGCTATGCGACCGAGGGAAGCCCGGCCGACTGCGTTCTGGCCGCCCTGTGCGACATCATGGCGGACGCGCCGCCCGACCTGGTGCTGTCGGGCGTGAACCGGGGCAACAATTCCGGCGAGAACGCGATGTATTCCGGCACCATCGGCGGGGCCATGGAGGCCGCGTTGCAGGGCCTTCCCGCCATCGCCCTGTCGCAATACCTGGGGCCGAAGACGGCCAGCCTGGCCGATCCGTTCGAATGCGCGCGCGAGCATGGCGCGGCGGTGATCCGGCGGCTGCTGGATCATGGCGACTGGACCTCGGATGCCGATTTCCGGCTGTTCTACAACATCAACTTCCCCCCGGTCCCGGCATCGGCGGTGCGTGGGACGCGGGTGGTGCCGCAGGGGCGCCGGCAGGGCACGAATTTCCGCGTCGTGCCCCATACCGCGCCCAATGGCCGCCGCTTCATGTGGGCCGCGGGCGGCGCGCAGAACGCCCCCGCCCGACCCGGCACCGATGTGGCGGTCAACATGGACGGCTTCATCTCGGTCACGCCCATGCGGGCCGACCTGACCTGCCATGTGTCGCTGCGCGAGATGGAAAACCTGTTCGACGACAGCCCCAGGGCGGAGAGCCGATGAACGAAGGTCACGACGACGAAGACGACCCCGCCGAGCGCAAGATGCGCTTTCTGTTCCAGTTGCGGTCGCGGGGCGTCACCGATCCGCGGGTGCTGGCGGCCATGGAACGGATCGACCGCGGCCTGTTCGTTCGCGGCCAGTTCGCCGACCGCGCATACGAGGACACGCCCCTGCCCATCCCCTGCGGGCAGACGATCAGCCAGCCATCCGTCGTGGGCCTGATGACGCAATCGCTGAACCCCGGCCCGCGCGACACCGTGCTGGAGATCGGGACGGGGTCTGGATACCAGGCGGCGGTGCTGTCGGGTCTGTGCCGTCGCGTCTATACCGTTGACCGTCATCGCCGCCTGGTGACCGAGGCCGAGGCGATCTTCCGTCACCTGGGCCTGCACAACATCACCGCCCAGGTGGCCGATGGTTCGCGCGGCCTGCACGATCAGGCGCCCTTTGATCGCATCCTTGTCACCGCCGCGGCCGAGGATCCGCCGGGCCCGCTGTTGGCACAGTTGAAGATCGGCGGTATCATGGTCGTGCCGGTGGGGCAGTCCGATGCGGTCCAGACGTTGATCCGCGTCACCCGGACGGAAACCGGCTATGACTATGACGAATTGCGGCAGGTGCGATTTGTGCCGCTGGTCGAAGGGTTGGGACCGACATGACCCGGATCTGCGGCACGGCAGGTTGAGGACGACGGACATGAGCAGGACTTTTCGACGGGCCGCCAACGTCGGGGCGGCTGCCTTTCTTTTGGCTTCATGCGGCGCCACGGGCTTTGATGCCGACCTGCGCGGCTGGATGCCCGGTGCCCTGAGCACGGCCGATGCCGCCGCCAGTGCCGCGCCGCGTCCGCAACCGGATGATCGCGGCGTCATCACCTTTCCGACCTATCAGGTGGCGGTGGCACGCAGCGGGGATACGATCGGGTCCGTCGCGGCTCGGCTGGGCGTCGATGCCGCGCGGCTGGCCCAGCACAATGCCTTGCCCGCGAATGCCCCCTTGGGCGCGGGACAGGTTCTGGTCCTGCCTCAGCGCCTCGGCGCAAGCGGGGCGGCAGCCGCCCCGGGTGGGCGGGCTGTCGTGTCCGATCCCTTTGCGCGACAGTCGGCGCGAAGCACACCATCGCCGGCCGCGACGACCCCGCAACCCGCGTCCGGTCCTGCCAATCCCACGCAGCATGTGGTCGTCGCAGGCGAGACCGCTTGGTCGGTCGCCCGCAAATACAATGTCAGCGTGCAGGATCTGGCGGCCTGGAACGGCCTGCCCTCGTCCATGACGCTGCGCGTCGGGCAGCGGTTGATCGTCCCCGTGGCCGGGCAGAAGGCGCCAGATCCGGCCATCGTCACAACCGCACCGGGCAGCGGCAGCCCGACCCCGCGTCCGCCGTCCGCCGAACGTCCGCTGCCTTCCGAAACCACCATACCCGCTGCCGATCCCGGCCCCGCCGCGCCGACGACCGATCTGGGTGCCACGCGGACCGCCGCTTCCGCCGGGGGCCGGTTCCAGATGCCGGTGTCGGGGTCGATCATCCGTGTCTATGAAAAGGGCAAGAACGACGGCATCGACATTTCCGCCACTGCAGGGACGGCGGTCAAGGCTGCCGGTCGCGGCACGGTGGCTGCTGTCACCCAGGACACGACCGGCACGCCCATCGTGGTGGTCCGCCACGATGGCAACCTGATGACCGTCTATACGGGCCTCGACGGTCTGGACGTGGCCAAGGGGGACACCGTTTCCGCCGGCCAGTCCCTTGGCAAGGCGGGCCGGGGAGGCTTCGTCCATTTCGAGGTCCGCCAGGGCTTCGACAGCGTCGATCCGGAAAAGTACCTCAACTGAAGACAAGGAACGACCGCCTGCCAGCCGCGTTGGCCCGTTATCGACAAGCCAATGGAGGAAAGGCATGGACCATTCCCAACATCCCCGGCTTCTGCCGGATGAACTGACCGATGCGGTGCTGACGGGCGCATCCGTCTATGGCCCCGGAGACCAGACGATCGGCAGCGTGTCGCATGTGCATGGCTCTGGCAGCAATGCGCAGGTGGTGATCGACGTTGGCGGGTTTCTGGGCATCGGATCCAAGCCCGTCCTGGTGCCGGTATCGGACCTGGACGTGATGCGCGACGGCGATGGCGTCGTCCATGCCGTGTCGCGTTGGAGCAAGGAAGATCTGAAAGCCCTGCCCGAACACCGGGACTAGGTTGAGCGGGGGCGGCGTTCCAGCCGCCCTCATGTGCAGACACACGTAAAACTACCATCGTGTTCAGCGTATACGCGGCTGCCTCTCTTCAGACGGCGGACGAAGTTGCCATTCGACACGCATAAAACTGCCATCGAAAGTTCAAGAAAAATGGCCGCCTGAGGCGGCCATTCCCGAATTTATTTGGATCCTTGGCCAATTATGAGGCCACGAGGCGAATGTTCTCGATGCTGATTCGCAACGAGTTGAACCCGAGTTCTCCCTGCGCGCGTCCGATCTGCCGAAGTTTACCCGAAAGGATCATCTGCAGCAGATCGCGCATCGGGATGCGCGCACGCTTCGAACACTGGTTCAGCGATACCCATTCCGCTGGCACATCCGACATCTCCGGCACCATGACATGGATCTGCTCCAAAGCTTGCTCTACTTCCAGGGCGTCGAAACCGCACTTGTCTCGGGTGTTCTCTCCCTGGCTGCGGGTCAGCGGCGTGAGGACGCCGAGGTCGATCAGGCAGCTGGCGATCGGTCGAGTTGCTCCCAGCAGCGCAGGCAGCTGCACGAACGGAACCGAACGGCTCAGCGAAGCCGCCGCTTGGCGACCTTCTTCTGCATCAACCAGCAGGATGGAGGCAGGCTTGTCCGCATTCTCCGCCCCGATCAATCCGCGCTCGACCAAGACTTTGCCGAGGGTCTGCGGATGCAGACCGGACTGCAGGGCAAGCGATTGCACCGAGTATTTCCTTCGGCGTTCGATGCGTTCACCCAGCAGGTCGCGCCCGACGCAGACATCCATGTTCTGCAGAATGTAGTCGCGCAACAACTGCTTGATGGGGCCATGATCCGGGCGATTTCCTGGCTCGAGCAGCCAGCGATAAAGATGGCCGAACACGGTGAAATAGTTCTGCCCTCCCTGCCCTCGCTCGAAGGCCGCGGCCTGGAGCTCTGCAAAGGCGGAGTGCAGGCCGGGTTCACCTGCTGCCACCCATCTCCACCCCATACGGCCCGCCAGGTCCCAGCCGTCTCGGTCGACAGACCCCAGGTTGATCGTGGTGCCAAAGGCCATGACGACACCGAGCATCTGTGTTGTCCTGACCGACTGTTCGAGGGTTTGTCCATCCAGCCACTGAGGGCCTGACTGGCCTTCGAGGCGGCCCAGCACGTAGGTCTGCAGGGGTGATGGCTCCCGGCGCGTCGCTTTTTCCGCCAAGGCAACAAGGGCGCCGCCCCGCTCCGGAATATGTTCAATCAGCTTGCGCTGCATCTTGTCCCGGTGATCCCGACCCCGATAGATCAGGGCGATGCCGTGCTCCGGGCAAGTCGTCACGACACGAAGGCTCCAAGCCCACCGGTCACGTCGGCAGATCCCCGGGTCGCCACCAAGAAGGTCGTCTTGATGCAGGCAGAGGGGGCAGAACCGCGTTTCCTCCCTCACCATCATGGAGGCCGGAAGAGGTTCGGCGCGAAGGGTGAAGTTCTGATTGCCCACGGATGCAGCAGTGTTGTGCCAGACTGGCGCAGCGTCCTGCCCTGCAGCCTCGCAGAGGCGATCGATGACGCTGCGGCGCCCGTGCAGAAAATCCGAAGAAGCGATGCCCTGATCAGACAGGAACGTCCTGAGGGTGGAACAGCCATGAAGCACCGACAGACGAGCGGCCCAGGATGCCGGAGTCTCATCAGTCTCGAACCGCAGGTGCGGAAACAACTGCAGCATGATCAGTGCCTCCGTCCGCGCTGCCGAACCATGGGCTCACTGTCATCACGGTCGGGGTCGATGCTGCTCCAATCATCGACCAGGAAGACATTTCGTCCCGGGGCGCAGCCTTCCAGCATGGCCCAAGCTTGGGCGAAATGGTCGTTGGTCAGACCATCGTCGCCGCTGCCGAGCGCCGCCTCGATGGCGTTCAGGGCAGTTTCGATGCTGCGCCCAAACCGATAGCGCGACGCATGGAACAGCCTCGCGACGAGATCAGCAGACAGGTGCGACCTCAGGTCCGCCTGTGCACAATAGGCCTCGATTAGATCGTGAAAGTCTTCCCCGTCGGTTGCGGCGCAGACCGGCCGCAACTGCATGGTGGAAAACCGCCGTTGGACCTGCGGATCGCTTCGGATGATCTCGTGCAGCTGCTCAGTGCCGGACAAGATCACGATCACCGCCTCATCGCCTTGCATCAGCGACTTGAGGGCCCGCAGGATCATGGCCCTGTCTTTGCAGAACAGGTCGTGGGCCTCGTCAATCCAGAGCACGCATACCCCGAGCATCTTCAGGCGCGACCTGATCTGATCCCAGATGCTCCATACCTCGCGCCTGTCCGAAAGGTTCGGATAGCCACTGTGCCGAAGGATCTCGCAGCCCATGCTCTTGAGCGTTGCCGGGCTGGGCACGCTTACCCCCAGCCAGGCTGGAGTCCCTTGAGACCCGACCTGCAAAGCCGGAAGGGTCGCAAGCTGATGGGCGACAGTTGTGGACTTCCCGCCGCCCGGGCCGTCCACCACGAGAATACCACGGGTTTCACCGGTGGCCGAATACCTGACCGCCTCAGCGGCCAGGTTTCCGGCGTCATCGCGACGCAGAAGGCGTTCGAGGTGGGATCGGAATTCGGCGTCCCGAGGCCCCGTGACATGGCGGGTGCGCAGCGACAGCATGATGCGCGCGTTCTTGGCGTGATCGATCATGCTCAGTCCTCCAGCTTGAACTTGCCGCTGCGCGCGGGCTTGGCCGTCGGCGCACTAGGTTTCTGCACCGGGATGCTTTCATCGGAAACGGCAGCGGTGTCGATGGACCGGCCGATGCCGCCATTACGGGGTGCGGAAGGCTTATTTGGGCCGACATCGAAGCCGATCATCAGCTTCTGCTCTTCGCGGCGCAGACGATCATCAGACCAGTCATCCACAATCAGACCGATGGCCGCTTGCGCGTCTTCGGAGCGGCCCCGAATGTCGCGCAACGCTGCACGGATGACCGCGTCGTCATGGCGTTTCCGGTCGGGGTTTGTAGCCCTGACCTCGCGCACGGCCGACATCCAGAGCTGCGCACTGAGACCGTGCAGGTCCTCCAGGACAGCAGGCACGGTGATCCAGTCGTGATCGATACGAACCTCGATGGCGCCGATGTCGCTGGGCAGCCAGCGGATCTCGAGTTCGCGATTGCGCCGGCTCATGAAGTGGGCCGCCAACCCGGGAGAGTGATACTGGGCACCGAGAACCCTGATGCCGCTCTTGTCCAAGGTCCGGCGGATTTTCTGGCCAAAGATGAGGCGGCTGGTGCGGGTGTCGGGTGGTGGCGTCACGCCGAACTGAGCCGTCAGGCGCTCCCAGCATTGCGCAGGCGTTTCGCCGCCAAGCCCCTCATGTTCGGTGTTGTGATAGATATCGACAACCCAGCGGACCAGCACGAAGGCCAGATCGTTCACTGTCAGACAAGCCCGATCCGACGGGTTGCTGTCGCCTTTCTCGGCGATGCCGGAGAAGGTGCGGCCAGCGAGTTCAGGAAGGAGATTGATGGACATCGTCCGGAACAGGCGCTCGACCCGGCCGCGCAGTTCCGGCACCCCGGCGACGGCCCGCGTAGCGGAGACACCCAGATCCGCACAGACTGTCTGAAACTCCTGAGACCGAAACGCCGGCCCGCAATCGGTGACGACCTCTTCCGGCAACCCATGCATATACCACTGGCCATGAGCCTTGACTGCGGTGGACAGTGCCCCCTTGTCAGACAGCACCATCTTGACCGCCTGGATGGCTGCGCTGGCCTTCGCAGAGGGTGTCATGACCAAGGCGAGAATACACCTGGTTGTTGCACACATCGCCCCAGTCACCGTCCACCGGAAAGACTCACGATCCAACCCAAGTGCCATACGCTCATCTGACGTGAACCAGTCAAGCAACCCGGCTTCGGCCAGCTTTACGATGATATCGATGTTCCATTCGTCCATCTCGACACGTTGCAAGGGCCGGCTCAGCGACAGCCCCTTGCCAACCGGCGCAAACTTCTTGCGGGCGGCGGCTGCCCCCATCCGGCGGAGTTCGACATGATACGGATCGAGCCCACGAATGGCTCGGCGCACGGTTTCGCGACTTGGAGTGACGAGAACAGGTAAGCCTTGGGCAGCAAGTTCGGCATTCTTCTTCTCGAAAGCGCCCTGAACACGCTCGACGATCACTTGGATTGTAGGCCTATCGGGGTGCATGTATCCTCGCGCTTCGGACATCATAAGCCCGATAGCGCTGGGACATAATGAGGAACTGCGGTTTCCACGAAATCGCGCGCGATCAACAAGCCCTGCCAAGCCGTCGGCCTCATAGGCCTTCAGCCATTTCCGCAGCGTTCTTGAGCTCGGGCGCTTTCTGAACTGGAACCCGGCAGATGCATGGGAGGCACTCGGTCCTTTCAGATGTTCTGCATGATCAAGAGCAATACCTCTGAGTTCACCCATGTTGGTTTCGATCGAAAGATCCGTTCGACAGATTTTTCTCTTCCGTTCCAATTCAAAAAATGACTTCACCCAGATCTCGCGAGCAAAGACGTCATCTTGCTGCTTGTCGGTCAGCAGAGAGATCAACGTGTCCGTCTCGTCTGAGCGACGCTGCGCTGACTTGGCTGTGAAGTAGTTGCGCTCGGTCTGGATCCGACCGGATGCGCCTAGCTGGCTCAGCTCGGCGTGGGTGAACTGAACAGCGATGCCACCCTCCTCCGGACGCCTCATGACCCAGCCGACCTCGTTGCTGCTGACGGGGCGCCAGGCCTGATTGTCGATCATGACACGGTCATAGAAGCCAAACGCATAGTGGTGACGCTTCGGGTCGAACTGGATGTTCATGCCGGTTCTCCTACATGGAAGACTTCGGTGTCGTGGGTCAGTCGTTCATGACGAACGGAACGAAGGCGGCCTTTCCGAACCAACCGGATCAAGGCTCGATACCCCCTTGCCCCGAGGCCAATGCGGGCCGTCAGTTCGCCGAGCGAAGCGACACCTGCGCTTCCAGCGAGAACATCGGCGGCTGCCGCGTCGGCTTCCGCGTCCGGCTTGCGCATGCCGTAAGTCAGCCGGGCATTTGACAGCTCAATCGGGTCCAGATCGACATCCGTCAGCAGCCGCACATCATCGACAAACCCGGACATCTTGGCCTGTTGGGCAACCTGGGCGATTTCAGCCATGAACTTCGGCGTAAGGCGCACCTCAGGCTTGACGGGATAGGCGATCCGTCGGCCATCGACCTGCTCCACCAGAAGGTCGAAATAGTGCGTCCGGGACTTGCGCGGTGCTGCCTGCCACTCGAAAGCGACCTGTTCGCGGAGGACCTTCGTCATGGGATGGACATCAAGGCAGTGGGCCCAGTTCTGCTCCAGCAGGCTTTCCGTGTAGAGCAACCGCCCGGGCCACTCGCCCACCATCAGGTGACCGGTGAAGTGACCCTTCGAGGCGGTGGCTGGACGGCGGTTGCCTAGGCTGGGCTCATGCAGGACGGCGAAGCCGTTTTCATCTTCAAGCATATCTGTCTCTCGACAATAGTTTCCCGTCCTCGCCCGGAAGTGGACGAGGAAAATGGCGTTGCCTTGCGCGGAGGGTGTCGAAGCTCGCCCCGCAACTGCGGGTTCGCTCGCCTCTGCACAGGGGGCTTCTGGTTTTCGAGAGGACAGTCCGAAGGCTTGCATTCCCGAGCGGGAAATGCTAAGCGGAAACCACATGACTGGCGGATTTCGGTCTGCCTCTAAAGACGCTCGATCTGTTGGCGCAGGTCGGGCGTCCTTGTTTTCAGGTCCTCATCATCGTGCCTCCCTGGGATGCTGTTCATTGGCAATGCATAGCACGTTTCAGGCCATCTTCACAGAAACTGTTCCAAATCAATCAGTTGAAGCGAAAATAAAGCACAGCGTCTATTTTTCAGGTGTCGTAACTCTGGCCCACACAATAGCGATGGTTCGCCAAGGCTGGCCAACCACAAATGCCTGTGCGGCCGCGTTTCGGCACCCGCCGTCAGACGAATGCGAAAGCAGCCGAGAAGATTATATTATCTGGGACTGAACTTCTTGCCGCACACGGATCGACAAAGCGATGCCGCCGGCAAAATGATGCTGACCGGCCATCTCTTTCGCGCTGATTCGGCGGCTCAGAGTTGGTTCACCACAAACACTGGCATCCGCTACAAGTGGGGCAGTGGTCAGATTGGTGGGCGAGGTCAGGTTCATGTATAGAGTATAGGAAGTTTGGTAAGCCGATGACAAGGCCGAAAATTCGCAGACAGATCCGGCTTTGATCGACGCTGCGGGCGAGTGGGTCTGTCACCTGCTTTCATGGAATACGGCTTAGGCTGCACGGGCGATCAGCGATGACCGTCACGTGCCAAAGCTTCCAACCCTGAAAACACGATCACAGACTTACTCCATGCCGGGATAAATTGGAGTAACTTACTCCACTGCCGGATAAGTTAGAGTAAGTGCACGGCGACCGGCTAATCTTTTGCGGCGCTCTTCGGAACGGTGCATTCGACGGTCGAGCAGAAGATCGTCAAACACCAGACGGCTATGCTCAGGACCCATCGATGTTGAGCCTCTGGCGTGATTCAGCCTCTGCAAGGAGACTGAACGATAAGCAACCTTTTCTGGCTTTCGGACGTGCAGATGGCGCGCCCGCAGCCTTTTTTCCCCAAGAGCCATGGCAAGCCTCGTGTTGATGATCGGCGCGTGCTCAGCGGCATAATCTTGTCTGACGAGCTTCCTTCCTCAGGCGCTGACTTGCTTCGACCTTGCGCGGGGATGGAGCTCAGTTCAATTGTCACCGTTGTAACAATCGATCACGCACTTACCTCTCGTCCGCAGAAGTTGGAGGTAACTTACCTCCTCTTGAGATAAGCTGGAGGTAACTTTGACGCTGGTTCTGTCCATCTGCTCAAAGAGCATTGAGCCGGCAAACGCGCCAACTGCTGAATGGTAAGAGGCCTATTGTGCTGACCATGCTCCGCTCTCGGTAAGCAAGAGTATCTTCTGATGCTCTTTTGTATGCCGGAAGGCAGCGGCCGATCATTTTGCCGTGGCGGGGATAAATATGTCTCCGTTGGTATGCATGCCGCTCTAGCCGCCCACCAATATCTTGGGTTACATGGATGCCAGCCACGCTTTGCGCAGCCAGAAACCTCCTGCATTAGAGACGCCGATGCTGCACGCGAACACCAGGCTTACCCATCCTCGTAGCGCCGCTGCCATGTTCCGCTTCGCGGCGGATCATCCGGAATATATCACGGGAACGGAGGCGGGTCCGTGGCGGATGCAGATCCCGCTGGGCAGCTTCGAGGCGCGGCGGGACGGTGAGACGCTTCTCGTTGAGGCAACAGGCGTCAACCCTATCGGCCTCAGCTACATGAAGCTGATCTTCGTGGATCATATCGGAGAGTATCTCGCAGAGGAGGTAGAGTTGCACTGGGAGGGCGACGGACAGTCCCATGGCGTTCCGCCGTTCTTCCGCGAGGTCCGCGTCACGGCATCGCGCCGCCTGACCCCCACCATGCAAAGGGTCACCTTCTCTGTTCCGGACCTGGAAGACCTGCCGCTGGATGAGCTTCACGTCCGTCTGCTCCTGCCTCCGGAGGATTGGCCAGCAAACCTGCCGCCTGTGTGGCCGATGCTGACGGCAAGTGGTGCGCTGAGCTTCCCCGCTGGATCCGATACCTTGCTGGTGCGCGTCTACACCATCCGCCATGTCGATCTGGCGCGGGGCGAGGTCGAGATCGACTTCGTGCTTCATCCGACTGCCGAGAGATCGGCCGGGGGTTGGGCTGCGACATGCCGTCCGGGCGATGTGGCGGGTCTGCTGGGACCGGGCGGCGGAGCCATCCCCCAGGCGCCACGGGTGCTTCTGCTGGGCGACGAAACGGCGCTGCCGGCCATCGCCCGCATGCTGGAGGCCGCATCGCCCGGGACCATCTGCGAGGCGATCATCGAGGTGAACGGCCCCGAGGACGAACAGGATCTGGCCGGACCGGTGGAGTGGCTGCATCGGCGTGGCGCTGCGCCTGGCACGAAGCGGCTGCTGGTCGAGGCGCTTGCCCGCCGGCAGCCCTCCGACGATCTTTACGTCTGGGCCGGATGCGAGTTCGATGCGTTCCGCGATATCCGCCGCCACGTCCGTTCGGTCTGGAAGATGCCGCGCGACCGGCACATGGTCGCAGCTTACTGGCGGCGCGGCGTGGCCGGCGAGATGGCGGAAGAACCGCACCACAGTTCGGCCGCCTGAACCCGGGCGGCCGCCTCTCCCTTACGCCGACATCGCTTGGGTATGGGTCTTCACCAGCCATTGCAGCATCAGGACTGCCAGAACGGGCAGGACGGCGGCAAGGCCGAAGAAGACGCCATAGCCCGCCTGCTGCGCAACGATCCCTGCGGCAAGGCCAAGACCCATGCTGAGGGCCCCATCGAGGCATTGGAACAGGGTGAAGTCGACACCGCCCTGGCCCGGATCCGACCACCGCATGAATTGGGCATAAAGCGCGGTAAACCCGATGGCCGACAGCGCCGATCCGGACAGGAGCCCGGCCGCGACCGGCAAGGCGGTCGGCAGGGCGATCCCGGCACCGCTCAGCGCCAGGCACAGCATGAGGATGGCCTGGGACACCAATGCGCCAATCATGGTTGTCCGCACCCCCCATCGCTGGACGGCTGCCCCGCCCAGCAGCGCCCCCACGAGGCCCAGGACCAGGCTGCCAAAGCCGTTGAGCAGGCCCACTGTCGCAAGGGGAATGCCCCTGTCGATCAGGAACGGTCCCAGCATTCCCAGGGACAGCTTCTGGGCGACGACGAAGATTGCCGTCAGCATCAGCCCCTGCCGGATGTCCCGTCGGGCCAGTGCCCGGCGCAGACTGGGACGCGCACCTCCGGCCGGAGAAGGCGCGGACTCCCGCGCCGTCAGGGCAAACCAGACAAGCAGAACAGCCACCAGACCTGCCATGCACCAGACCGCCCCTGTCCAGCCGATCCGGGCGACCATGACCAGCAGAAGCCCCGCACCGATCGCTGATCCGACATAGGCGCCACCAACCTGCGCGGCATTGCCCCAGCCGTGCTCGCTGCGGGCAAGGGCGCCGACCGCATGGCCGTCAACGACGACATCGGCGGTTGCCGTGGCGAAGGCCACCACCATCAGGCAGGCCAATGCCGGCAGCAGCGGCACCAAGCCGACGGCGCCGGTGGCCAGCAGACCCAGAACGGCGATCAGACCGAAGAGCAAGACCAGCAAGGCGCTGCGTGGTGGCCGGCCCGGCGGCAGCCGCCACCGTTCGATCGCTGGCGACCACAGCACCTTCAGCGCCCATGGCGCGATCAGCAGCGACAGAAGGCCGATCCGGTCCAGGGGCAGGCCCCGGTCGCGCAGCACGGCGGGCAGTCCGCCCCAGGTCAGACCGCCGATCACGCTCTGCGCGACATAGGCGGCCCAAAGGCCGGACAGGATCGCGGCCTGTCCAGACTTCCCTGCACCATGTGCCATCAGAAGCGGCGGCTCAGGCTCGCCGTCCAGGTGCGGCCTTCGTCACGATAGCAGTATCCGGCCGTGCAGGTCTGCTTTTGCTGATCGAACACGTTCTTGACGTTCAGCTGCATCTCGACCCCCGGCAGTTGCGCGGGCTGATAGCTGACGCCCAGGTCAACGAAGACGCGATCGTCGTTGGTGATGGCATTGGCATCATCGCCATAGCTTTCCCCGACATAGCGCAGCCCTGCCGCCAGCCCCAGACCCCTTGCCGGTCCCGACTGAACGTCATACTTGCCCCAGAGCGACAGCGTGTCGTTCGGCACCCCAGACAATTCCTTACCAACAGTGCCGGGCAGCCCTCGCTCGGTCTTGACGCGCTGATGCGCATAACTGGCGATCACACCCCATCCATTGTCCCAGTTGGCCTGCGCCTCCAGCTCAAAGCCGCGGCTGTTCAGATCAAGCTGGCGCTGACGGTTCTCGCCGGTCGACACATCAAGCACCGTGCCATCACGTTGATCGATGTCGAAGACGGCGGCCGACAGCAGCAGGTTTGTGCCTTCGGGCGCGTATTTGAGGCCGATCTCGCGCTGCGTGGATTGCGTCGGGCGAGCGGCCCTCTGCGTGCTGTCATCGGCCGGATCGTCATAAACAAAGCCGATATTGGGCGCGAACGAGGTCGAAACGCTGCCATACACCATAATGCCGTTGGTCCAGTCATAGCTCAGCGCCAGGCGGCCGGATCGGCCGGTGTCGTCCTGCGTGCTTTTTGAACCGTCGGGAGCCGTCGTGGTCGTCTCGACACTGTCCCAGCGGGCGCTGGCAAAGGCCTGCCAGTTGCCCCACTGCATCTGATCATGCAGGTAGACGCCCTTCTGGCGCTGCTCCTGCGCACCATTGGAAGACAAGGCGGCTGCAGCCGTCTCGGATGCCGAGATAAAACCATCATGGCGATACGATTTGTAATCGGCGCGGGTCATGTCGATGCCGGCCAGGATCTCGTGCGACACCGGACCGGTGTTCACGCTCCAGCGCAAACCGTTGTCGAGCACCAGCGTGTCGATGTTTTCCTTGTAGTGCCCCCAATAGCGGGCCAGATCGGCCCCGACGGGATAGTGCCCGCTGTATTCGAGGTCGATGTCAACGCTTGCCGCCCGGAAGCTCTGGCGCAGCGTTACGCTGTCGTTCAGGTCATGCTCGACCTCATAGCCGAGGCGCCACTGGTCCTGCTCGAAGTCGTTGTAGTCGGGATCGCCCTCGTAAAGATCTGTAAGCTTCCCGTAACCTGGCGTCCCAAACGGGGGACTGTAGAATGCGGCAGTTCCGCCCGTCAGCGAATTCGACACCTCTGCCAGCAGCGTTGCACGGGTCACGCCATTGTCCCAAGACAGGGCTGGGGCGAAGTAGGTCTTGTCATCCGCATAACCCGGAAAATCGCTGTTCGCCTTGCGGGCCAGACCCGTCAGGCGATAGCTGAACTCGCTGCCTTCGGAGACAGGACCGGAGATATCGCCCGCAATCTGGGCGCGGTCGTTGGCCCCGGTGGTCAGTTCGATCTCGCGGTAGCGCTCGTTCTTCGGGCGCTTGGTGATCAGGTTGACGATGCCGCCCGGTCCGCTGACGCCGTAAAGGGACGAGTTCGGCCCCTTCAGCACCGCGACTCCTTCCAGACCGTAAGGCTCGGATTTGAACCATGCCGTCGGCGCGTTGTATTGGCGCAGCCCATCACGGAAATAGCCGTTGTAGTAAGCCGGGAGGCCGCGGAGGAAGAAGGCGTCGAACCGGGTGTCAAAGCCGTAGTTGTTCGGGTTCGCCGCCGCCGTATAGCCCAGAGCTTCGTTCAGCGTGCGCGGCGCCTGATCCTCGATCTGGTCCTGCGTGATGATGGTGACAGCCTGCGGGATCTTGCCGACCGGCGTGTCCAGCTTGGTCGCCGTGCGACTGATGCCAGGGACATAGCCGTCCTGAACCAGCGTGGTGTCGCTTTCCGCCTCCAGCGTGATCTCGGACAAGACATAGGGGGCGTCTTGAGCCATAGCGGGAAGTGCCGCGACACCGGCAAGCAGGCAGGCGATCAACGGTCGATGCATGATGGCTCCTTAGGCAGTATGGCAGAAAATGCCCCACGGTGGGGGCACAAGAATGGTGACGCGCCTGCACATGATGAACGGGCAACCGGTCAAGCTACGGCTCCCGCTAAATAAACTTATTAAAACTGTCAAGTATGTAGATTCTAGAACTCGCTATAACGGCATGCTGGGACGTTACCTCCCTCATTTCAGACAGTATGTAGGGTGATTTCTTGGGGAAACGCCAAAAGCGATCGAGGATTGCTATATATCTTCAGCTCGGGCCACCTCCCTCAGCCGCGGACTTGAGTCCCGAAAGCCCGTCGCCGATAAGCGCCTCCATAGCCGTAACAGCAGCTTCATCACTGAAACGTTCTTCCGGTTCATTGGTGGTATCGGCGCGGAAGAAGCTGGCTGTCCAGGTTACCTCGGAGCCGTCAGCGGCGGGAGCAACAATGATGTTGTTGGTGTAATAGCTGGCTGGAAATACCTCGATGTCAGCCTCGCTCAATCGCCAGCGGATCTCCATCTTCTCGTCGTCGATGCGGTCGATGCCGTCGATTACTATGCCGCCTGAGGCAAATTCCACGCTGCGCTTGGAACCCTTGCCCTCGCCTTCCATCGTCACCGAGGCGACGGCCGGATGCCACTCTGCAATGCTGGCTGGATCGCGCAGGATTTGCCAGACGGCATCCGGATCGGCGGCGACGGTGATCTTCTGTTCAGCCTGCTGAGGCGTCGGACCATGCGCCCAGGCGGGAATGGCAAGGGCGGTCGCCAAGCCGGCGGCTGCGAGAGTCTTTCCAAATATCATGTGGTTTCCTTCCGGACCAAGGTGATGCGCCTGCTGCCGGTGGCCCAAAGTGTCAGCAACAGGACCAACGCTGCCGTCGCCAGGATAGGCGACAGGCTGCGGGTGACGGTAACGGTCTTGCCGGTCGCATGACTGGCAAGGACACGGTCGAGGGCTGCTGGTCCCTCTGAAAGGCGCAGGAAGCCCAAGCCACGGTCTGCAGCCAGGCTGGACAGGTAGTCCGCACGCAAGGCTGACAGATGCTCGCTCCCTTCCAGGTCGGCTTCCCCGTAAGGATTGTTGCGCGGGTGCCAGCCGGGGCGTTCGGAGGCATCGGGCGGGGGCTCACCGAAACGGGCTGGGGCGTGCTGCACGTCGCCTGCCTCATAGAACCCGGTTTCGAGGCCCAGATCGTCGAATTTCGGGATCGGGGCGGGTTGATCTCCGCCAACACCCAAGATCACTCCGCCTGGGCTATTTCCTGCAAACCTGGCGGGATCGGAGTATGGCAAGGGCGGGGCCTCTTGCCCGTCCGTGATGAAGATCAGGGGCACGCCAAAGCCCTCGGCACGGCGCAGTGCATGGTCCAGACCCTTCTGGATCATGCTGTCGCCTTCCCAGGCCATGCGCCAGTCGAGACTTTCAAGCGCCCCTTTGACTGAGGCGAAGTCCGCGCAGATCTCCACCGGTTCGAACAGGGTCAGGCTGCGGCGTTCGGTAAAGAAGGCCAGCCCGATGCGGCTGCCGCAGGGTCGCGTAGCGATCCAGTCCGTGAGCGCGCGACGGGCGAAATCAAGGCGGGACATGCCGGCCATGTCACGGGTGTTCATCGACCGGGTGATGTCCACGACCAGCAGCGCATCAGTCAGGGTTTGGGGACGCTGAAGGCCGGGGCCGGTCATGGCCACGGCTGCCAAGGCTGCTGCCGCGGCAGGAAGAATGATCCGCCTTTTCATGGTGCGCCCCTGGGAAGTCCTGGCAGATCGGTCCATAGCCGTCGCGGCTGCGCATCGGGGTCAGTTTCGCCGTCAGCCTCAGGTCGCGGCAGATCCCGGACAAGCCGCATGGCCAGATCCAGGTTCACCTTGCCGTCCCGGAAGTCGGGAACCGCGCGCAGGGCGTCGCGATAAGCCGCCTTGGCAAGAGAAACTTCGGTTTCGGCGTCTTCGAAACTTCCTTCCTCGATGTGGTCAAAAGCGGCACGCATCCGGGCGTTTCCCATCGCATAGCTTGCCTCTGCCAACAGATCGGGCCGCATGCTCGCCAGCAAAGGCAGAAGATCCTGGGCCTCCGGCAGGCGGTCGCGCCAAGCAAGAAACAGGATGCGTGCATGGATCGCGCGTGGATCCGCGTCTGGCCTTGGCTGTGCCTCGCGCCCGGCGGCCAGGTCCCGGATTGCGGTGGTGTCGCGGTGGTCGTGCCAGACAGCACGGCCGAACCAGATCGATGCCGCCAAGGAAATGGCAAGGCACAGCAGCAGCGCGACAAGAGCAAATCGTTTCATGGTTGGCGCACCAGGGGCGCGGGACGCGCCGGGGCGAAGGGACGTTCAAGCCAACGGGCGGCCGTCAGGGCAAGGGTGGCCAGCGTGGCGATCAGGAAGCACAGCCAGCCCAGTTCCCGTCGCGGAAGGCTGCGTTCGGTCAGGATCGGCTTGGTTTCCATCTTGCCGATCTCGGCGACTGCCTCGACAACGGCTTCCGGGCTTTCAGCCTCGAAGGCGCGATAGGTGATGCCCAGCCGCTGCAGCAGCAGATGCAGGTGGCGTTCCGGACGGGTCTGTGGGGTATCGGCTTCGCCCGGCTTGCCGGGATCGAAGATGCTTCTTGCGCCGGCGGTCCTAAGATACAGCCAGTAAAGGTTGACCTGCTGTTCCAGAGCAAGTTCGCGCACCAGATCCTGAACTTCGGGCGGGACGACCGCCGCACCGTCCGAGACAAGCACGACCGCGCGCGAGCCCAGGCCCGAAGCATCGCGCGTCATCTGCATCGCCAAGGCCAGCCCGCGCCCTACATCGGTCTGCGACAATCCCCGTTCGCCTTGTGCCGCAATGGCGGCAGCAATGGCAGTGCGACTGGTCGTCATCGGCAGCACCTGTAGTGGTGCGGTCGAGAAGGCAGCGATGCCGATGCGGTCATCAGGCCTTTCGGCGATGAAGTTCTGAAGGATGCGGCGGGCGGCCGCGGATTTGCTTTCCTCGGCCCCGTCGGGGGCACGGCCCGCGAAGGTATCATCCATGCTGGACGAGCGGTCGATCAGCAGCACCAGATTTGTGCCGTTGCCGCGATAGGGCGCGGTGCCGCCGCGAAGGAATGGTCCGGCCAATCCCAGGATCAGGGCCGCAAGCGCAATCACTCCCGCAGCCGTCATGCCGTGATCGACGGTGCGCGAAGCCCCCTCGGCCGGCCGCAAGTCCAACCTTGGCACGGCCGATGCCCGGAGCCATCGCGTCAGAAGCGGCAAACCGGCCAAGGGCAGAAGCCATAACGCAAGAGGCGCGGTGAAGCCGATCATGACCGTCCCCGCTCGATACGGGACAGGGCGCGTGCCAAGCTGACCACCTCTGCCGGATCAGGCGCTTTGCCCTTGCCGAAGAAGGTCGTGTCCGAGGCCGCAAAGAAGGCTTTCAGGCGGTTCGCCAAGGGGTGAAATTGCGGGTTTGATGCCAGAAAAAGCGGCAGGTCCGCGCGGATCAGGACGCGACCGAATGCTGCGTCCAGGGCACGATGCAGCAGCCGGCGATCGGGATTTCGGGCCATGGCGCGGGCCGCACGCGTGAATGGCCGGGCCGCGCGGGCGCGGAATGGTCCCAGCGCCTGGTGCCAAGCAAGAGCCAGCACCGACAGAGTCAGCGCTGCGAGCGACAGGCCCAACCCGATGCGCGCAGGTGTCGTGTCGATCAACCTGAAGCGGGGATCCGGCTGAAGCTGATCGCGTGTCGAGGGCGCCATGATCGGGCGGATCGGCGAGGTGACAAAGGCGAAGCCGGGCAGTTGGATGGCGGTTCTGTCTGTCAGGCGGATGGATTGCGGCGGAACATCGCGCTGGCTCGGCTCGAGTGCGGAGTAGAAATTCTGCCAGTGCAGGGTCAGGCGCAGCTCCGTGTCAGTCTCCTTGGCTTCGACGCTGCGCAGGTCCAGCCAGTAATCGACGGCGCGCGGCTTGGGCAGGCTGGCGGGATCGATGGTGACGCCGGGTGGCAGGCCGATACTGATGCGCTGCACCAATTCGTCGCCCAACCACCAGCCATAGGCATGGGGGTTTTCCGCCGTGACGACCGGCTGCGCCGAGGCAGGAAAGGGCAGCAGCGCCAGCAGCAGCCATTTCATAAGGACACCTCGTCCAATGCGGCTATGACCTGGTCGATGTCGATGCTGTCGCGGATCTCGATGGGTTGCAGGCCGTGGCTTGCAAAGATGGCGCGCAGGGCCGTCCTGTGGCGCCGCCCTGCCTCGGCCTGGCGGGCCGCCCATCTGCGCGTGGTCAGCAGTGTTCGGCGTCGGCCGGATTCCGGATCACGGACTTCGGCCAGACCGAAGGCGGACGGAGGTTCCTCCAGCCCGCTGTCGCGCAGCCAGAACGGCAGCACAGGCCGGGGATCAAGCGACGCCAGAAGCGCGTCAAGTTCCGTTTCGGAAAGGTTGAAGTCCGACACAAGCGCAACAAGGACCCGCCGCAGTGGCAGCGCCGAGGCAGCATCCACCAGACCGCCGATGCCGGAACCCGCAGGGGTCAGCTGGGCGATCATCTGGCGAACCTCTTCGCCCAGTCCCGCATGACGCGCTGACGGCGATGCTGCCAGCACCGTGGCGCCTCCGACGGCCTGCACCGCAGCCAGATCGCCGCCGCGCCGGGCCGCTTGTGCAAGCCCACCGGCCAGCAGCGCCGCCAGACCCTGTGGGTCGGATGACGCCCCGGCCGCAAGCGAGGCCGACCCGTCCACAAGGATATGGAGGGTGATGTCGGTGGGTCGTTCGAAGCGGCGGACAAAGAAACCGCCAAGAGGATCGGTCAGCGACCGTCGCATGTCCAGCCGTCTCGCGTCCGGATGGGCCAGAAGAGGCGCGATGTCTGCAAAAGCCTCTCCTGCACCCCGCGTCCTGCCGCGATGCACACCCTGGCGCAGACCCGCCTGTGCCTTCGACATGCGCCAGGCAAGGGCATCGAAAAGGTGCAGTTCCGCCGTCATTCCGCCGGCACCGGGATCGTGTCGAAGGCAGCGCGCATCAGCGCAGGCACCAGAACCTCGCGCCGCGCCTCATAGGCGGAACCAAGGAAGGTGCGATGAACCATGACCGGCCCAAAGACCTCGCGCACGTCCTGGGGCAGCACCGCATCGCGCCCCTCGGCCCAGGCGGCAGCCCGCGCCAGGCGCACCAGGGCCTGCATCCCGCGTGGACTAACGCCGCCCCGCACCAGCCGGACCATATCCGCGCCCTCGATTGCCAAGCCCGCCCTGATAGGATCGCGCAGCGCTTCGCACAGGTCGAAGACATAGCGTTGCAGCACCGGGCTGGCATGGACACTGTCTTGGATCTGCACGGCCAGAGCGTTCAGGCCGTGATAAGGCAGCAGTCCCGGCGTAATGGTGTCGATCAGCGCGTCCGTGTCATGAAAGCGCGTGTCGAAGGCCAGGGCGATCCTGTCGTCACGCTCGGCGGGAACCGTCACCGCGATCTCCATGGCAAAGCGATCGCGGGCGGCTGCTGGCAATTCGAAGGTCTCGTCCCGCTCGATCTGATTGCGGTCGGCGAAGACCTGCAGATGCGGGAACCGGTATTCGCGGCGGAAGGCGGTCAGGCTGCGCTCGGCCATCATGCGCAGCAGCATGGCATGGACCTGCGGGCGCGCCCGGTTGATCTCGTTGAAGAAGAAGATCGACAGATCCTCGCCCTTCGACAACGCCGGGCCGGGCTCGATGCGGGGCTTTCCATCGGCGTCCAGATGCGCGTCATAGATCAGGTCGGTGGGCAGCAGGTCCACCGTCCCCTCGACCCGCGCATAGGGGCCGCCGATGGCGCGGGCGACAGCGCGCAAAAGCGTGGTCTTGCCTGTGCCGACATCGCCTGCCAACAGGACATGGCCGCGCGCCAAAACAGACAACAGGATCAGGCGAATGGCGCGGGACTGGCCCAGGATGGCGCCGTTCAGTTGCGCTTCGGCATCGCGCAGGCGGGACAGCCAGTCAGCCGAGGCTTTGGGGTCTTGCAGCATGAATCACCGTGGATAGGCGGATGTGCCGCGCCGGGACGTGACATTTGGGAAAAGCGTCCGGGCGCGGCACGCCCCGGTCACTGGGCGGGCGGCGTGCCACCCTCCTCATAGCCGGGGATCTTCGTGACGTCGTATTCGAAGCTGCCGGTCTGGGCCATGTGCCAGACCCGCCAGGCGTTGCGGTTGTCCATCACCGCAAGGGATTCACCCTGCTTGGACAGTTCCGCCGGGTCGTGCTGCGGGTCATATTCGGACCCTTCCACCCGTTCGGGATAATCAGGCTTGGGTTCCCAGCAGTTGCCGGGTGCCCGGCAGTTTGTGCCGTCATAGGCCAGGGCCGGGGCGGCCAGGGACATCGCGGCAACGATGCCAAGTGCGATCAGTTTCATCCGTTCTCCTCCTCTCTGGAAAGGACCGGGGCGCTTTGTTGCCCCGGCCGGTATTGGCTTCACGACTGCTCGTCCTCCTCACCGCTCTTCGACTTGAACGGGGTGAAGCTTTCGCGCTGCTCAGGCGTCAGCCAGGACGCCGTTTCAGCCTCGCCCGTGTAAAGGTGGCGGACCCAGGCCATGGCCAGCAGCATCTCGTCCAGGGTCAGGCTTCCCCACATCGGACCCATTTGCCCCGAGGCACCGCCATAAAGGGTCGAGAACAGCCCCACATCCGTTTCATTCTGGGGATAGGTCCAATAGGAATCGTTGATCCCTGGCCCGATCTTGCCTTCGCCGTAATGGCCATGACAGCCCGAGCACATGGTGTTGTAGGTTTCCTCGGCCTGCGCCATCACCTCGGGGTTCTCGTTATAGATGTTGACCCCTGTGGCCATGAACTCCTTGACCGCCTCGGTATCCCGGCCTTCCTCCATTGCGTCGTCAAAATTCAGCGGTGAGCCGTCCACCGTGTTGTAGAACTGGGGCTGGGCCAGGGCGGCCGCCGCCCCCAACCCAAACACGATGACCGCCAGCGAAAGATGCCTCATGTCGTGTCCTTGTCTTCAGGAATTGAGCGGAAGGGTCGGGATGCCTTCCTCGTCCAAGATCGCCTGGATCCGGTCCCTGCCCGTTTCGAGCGCCTGGTCGATGCGCTCCAGCAGCTCGGGCTTCGTTTTTGCGACGCCTACCGATTGGCTGTATTGCAGGGGAATGATCAGGCCGTCCTGGCGCTCGATCTCGTTGCTGATCAGCGTCAACTTCAGCGGCTCGCGCGAGTCGCGGACATAGCGGGCGACATCCGGGGCGAAGGCGATGCCCAAGTCGGCATTGCCTGCCGCCACCTCGGACACGACGCGATCGGCGGGCACTTGGGTGTATTTGTTGCGCCGGTCCTCGAAGTCGGTCAGCGAGGCCTGGTAGATCAGATTGTATTCATAGCGGCCGGTATATTTCAGGATCGTCTCGGCCGGGCTGTGATAACGATAGGAAAAGGTGTCGAAGCCTTCTCGGTCGACGTCCTGCCACTTGTCGCCATCGAAGTTGCGGTCCTGGCGGCTGATGAAGGCATAGGCCGAACGGTAATAGGGCTTGCTGGTCAGTAGCCGCTTGTCATCCTGATCGACGCCGACCAGCACGTCGCACAGATCGTCCTCGATCCCGTCACGGACCAGGTAGATCGCGTCCTTTTCGATCATCACCAGGTCCAAGGTCATCCCGGCCTCATCGGCCAGAACCTCGGCGATCCTGTTCTCGAACCCGGTGCCGTCCTTGGTCGAATAGGGCGCGTCCATGGTCGAGGCGCAGACCCGCAGGGTGTCGACGGCTTGGGCATTGGCTGCACCAAGGCTGCACAGCAGGACAGCCGTTCCGCAGCCGAAGCGCGAAATCATGGCATTCATCGTGAAGTCTCCCAAATGTCGGTCTATGGTGCGGCGGGCCGGTTGCAGCCCGCCGTGGCAGGGATCAGGCGTCGTCGCCTGGGATCCATTCGCCGGTGTTCACGTCGTCGGTGTAGACGCTGTCGCCATTCAGCGAGAAGACCATCACTCCGCCGCCCATCTGGGTGAACTCCTTGAGCCTGCGGAAGGCCCCCACCGAACCCAGGCCGGCGGTCGGGTCGTTCAGGTCGAAGACCAGGCCCACGCCGGGCCAGCCGCCGACGCCATAGTAGATCGCGACATACTGGCGCCCGTCATGCTGATAGGTCATCGGATGGCCGACCACGCCCGACGGCAGCTTGTGCTTCCACAGCAGGTCACCCGTGTCGCTGTCGCGGGCCTTGAGGTAACCGTCCAGCGTGCCATAGAAGGTCAGTCCGCCGGCAGTCGCCATGGTGCCGCCCCAGACCGCGAAGCGCTCCATCTTCTCCCAGGCCATTTCGCCTGTGATGGCGTTGTAGGCCTTGATCTGGCCCAGGCCGAGGCCGTTCTGGCGATCGCCCTTCGGTCCCGGATACATGTCCAGCGTGGCGCCTACGAAGAACTGGCCCGCGCGATAGGGCAGCATGAACGGTTCCCAGTCCATGCAGATGTGGTTGATGCCCAGCATGAACAGTTTGCGTTCCGGGTCATAGCTGTCGTGGCCCTGGTTGTGATAGCCCATGGCCGAGGGGCAGATGTCGCGCGCCTTGTGGTCCATGCGCGTCCCAAACTCCGGATCGCGAACCGGCAGACCAGTATCCAGCTGCACTTCCTTCACCCAGTTGACCGTGTCGTCCATCTTGTCGGCCGAAATCAGGTCGCCGTTGGTGCGGTCCAGCGTATAGACGATGCCGTTGCGATCCGGGTGGGTCAGCAACTTGCGCATGTTGCCGTCCTTGTCTTCCTGTTCGGACAGCATCATCACGTTGACGCCCGCATAATCCCATTCGTCATGCGGCGTCTTCTGATAGGCGAACTTGGCCTCGCCCGTGGTGGCCTCGCGGCCCCAGATGGCCATGGTCCATTTGTTGTCCCCCGGACGCATCGTCTCGTTCCAGGGCGCCGGGTTGCCGGACCCGTAATAGAACAGGTCCACCTCGGGGTCATAGGCATACCAGCCCCAGTTGGTGCCGCCGCCGATCTTCCAGGCGTCGCCTTCCCAAGTATCGGTGCCCAGGTTGAACTGGCCGTAATGCGGGTTTGGCTCGTTGAAGTCCGAGGCCAGCTTCAGTTCCTCGTCCGGGCCGGTGGCAAAGGCGCGCCAGCGCTGTTCGCCGGTCTTCACGTCATAGGCGGTCACATAACCGCGCACGCCCAGTTCCGCGCCCGACGATCCCACCAGCACCATGTCCTTGATGACATAGGGCGCGATGGTCAGGGTGGAGCCGACCTTGATGTCGGAGTTTTCCATGATCCAGACGTCCTCGCCCGTCTCGGCATCCATGGCGACGATATGCCCGTCAAGCTGGGTGCGGAAGACAAGCGGCCCGCGCGTGTCGTCGCCCGGCCAATAGGCCAGACCGCGGTTCACCACGTCGCAGCAGGCGACCGTGCGGGCGGTCGGGTTCTGGCGCGGCTTGTTCTGCCACAGGATCGTTCCCGGATCGTTCAGATCCAGGGCGAAGGTGGTGTTCGGGAACGGCGAATGGACGAACATCTTGTCACCCACGACAAGCGGCGTGCCCTCGTGCCCGTGCAGCACCCCGGTCGAGAACGACCAGGCCGGGCGCAAGTCCTTGACGTTTTCCTTGTTGATCTCGGTCATCTCCGAATAGTTCTGCGCGTTGTAGTCGCGCCCGGTCATGACCCAGTTCGCCGGATCCTTGGCAAGCTCGACCAACTGGTCATTGGCTGCGGCTGGCGCCCCGAACGCCAAAACCGCAGCCACCGCCATTGGCGAGACATGGGTCATCGTCTTGCGAATTGTGCTTCTCATCTGATCCTCTCCCTATCGCGCATCCCGGAGCCGGTGTCAGATCCCCCCTGCACCGGCTTCATGCGCCTGCTGCCAGCCTTTCCCCTTTCGGGTTCGGGCATGTTGCAAGGACGATCAGACCACCGCTCTATGCGACTGTCTGCGGGGAAGGACGCCCGATCTTGACGGGGCATTTGCCCTGTCCATCAAGGTTCAAAGTCACCCTGTTGCGAAAGGCACCATACCAATGTCCGTCGCTAGGCCAGATTGTCTCATCCCTTAGGCTGACCTACCCTTGGATAGCGCATGAGGCGCGTGGGCGAATCACGGTGAGCATCGGGAAAGGGATCTGATGGAGGTCAATGAGACACATCCGCGCACCGTTGCCCTTGCCTTGGCAAGCGCTGCTGTCATCCTGCTGCAGGCGTGCCGTGACGAAGAGACGACGCTGCCCGCCGCGTCCGACCAAGGCCAGCACACAGAACAATATGCGCCTGATTGGCTGGAGGCATCCGAAAACGAAACGCCTTTGGCCTTTCTGGCACGTGTGACACAGACCGCTCCCCGATCGATTTCGCCGTCGCTTAACCGCGCGGCCGCCACCTATGATGACAGTCCCCGAATGGTCGCCAATCGGACAGCCCAGTTGTGGCATGAAATCCGCCAGAAGGACGACCCGCCCATGGCCATATACGTCCTGCTTAACCAACTGGCCATGCGGCAGGACGCGCCCGATCACAGCATCGGCCCCGTCATCCAGCACTACCGCGTCCTGCGTGCGCAGGGGCATCCGCATGACGCCGCCATGCAGGCCGCGACTGCTTCAGGAAAGGGGCGCTGATGCGGCAGGAATCCGGATTTCTTTTCGACACGGCCGTTCCACAGCCCAAGCGGCTGTGGTCATTGCACAAGATCGTCACGGTCGTGCCGCTTTCCGTGGGCGTCGCGCTCGGCGCGACTATTGCCGCCATCATTATCCTGAACGCCCGCATCGCGATCGAAGAGGAAACAGCCTCGGCCTTCCGCACGGCGCAGGCCACAATCGCTGTCCGGATGCCGCCCAGCTTTGCCCGTGCCGACACCATGGGAGAGGCCATGCAGATTGCCCATGAGATCGACGCGCTCCGCCATGTTTCCGCCCATGTAGTGGACAACAAGGGCACCCCCCTCCTCAACCCGTCCGCATCGGTTTCGATGGAAGACGTAGAAGCGCCTGGGTGGTTCACATGGCTGATGCGCCCCGAAGTGAAGGCGGACTACTTCACCATCTCGCATTATCCCAATGTCTTGGGCAGCCTTGTGGTCGAAACCGATCCCACCGACGAAATCAGCGAGGTTTGGGAAGATTTCCGCATCATCATGCCCCTGCTGGCGCTGACCTGCATCGCCCTGATCGGCATGTCGATGGGCTTCAGCAACCTGATCCTGCGCCGTTTGCATCGCGTGCAGGATGCGCTTGGCGCCATGCGGCACGGCGATCTGGAGCGCCGGGCCCCGCCCGATCACTTGGTCGAATTTGCATCGCTGGCCGACGACGTGAACGCCCTTGCCATCCACCTCAAGTCGCAAAGAGCAGAGAACGAGCATCTGCAGACCCGGCTTCTGACGCTGGCGGAAACGGAACGGGCCAAGATTGCCTCGGATCTGCATGACGACATGGGCCCGCAGCTTTTTGCGTTGAACGCCGCGCTGTCCCAGGCCATTGCAGCCGCCCGCGACGTATCGGGCTCGGGGGCCGCGCAACTTGATGACGCATTGCGCGCCATCTCGACCCATACCGACGCGGTTCGCGACAGTGCCCGCAGCGCCATCAACGACCTGAGACCCATGCTCATGGGTTGCGGATCACTGCAGGAGTTGCTTGGGGAACTGGTGGCCGAATTCACCGAGATCGCGCCAGAGGTCACCATCGACCTGGACTGCAAGAACCAGGTTGCCGCGGACGAACTGGCCGAAACGGCAATCTATCGCTTCGTGCGCGAAAGTCTGTTGAACGCGATCAGGCACGGGAAGGCCCAGCGGATCAGGATTGAGATGCACCTGGCCGAAGACCTGATCGTCACGAAGGTCCGGGATGACGGCCGCGGTCCCTCAGGGCGCCTTCCCTCCCGAGGCCATGGTCTGACCGGCATCCGGGACCGCGCCCGCGCCTTGGGTGCCAGCTTTGATCCACCCCGCCGCGTGGGCGCGGAAACTGTCACTGAACTGAGGATGCCTGCACGATGATCGAAGCCCTGGCCCATGAAAAATCTGCCGAGCGCCTGAAGCGCATCGTCATTATCGATGACCATCCCGTGGTGGTGGAAGGCTGGGGCCGCATCATCCGTCAACGCATCCCCTGCGAGATCGTGGGCGCCGCCACCGCGCTTGAAGGTTGGCGCGCCTGGCGTGCGGCCCGGCCCGACATGATGGTCGTCGACCTGACCTTGGGCGACCACAAGATCGCGGGGATCAAGCTGATCGACCGGCTGCGGATGCTGGACCCGACCTTGCCGATCCTGGTCTTCACCATGCATCGCAGCCCGATCCTGGCCCGCCGCGCCCTTCAGGCGGGGGCCAACGGGATCATAAACAAGGATTCCCCCTCCGACGAAATTCTGACCGCCCTCACAGAGGTTCTTTCAGGCGGCAACTACGTCGGAAGTCGGCTGGCTACGCAGATCGCGCTGATGAACCTGCCCGGACGCCACGGTAGCAGCTCAAGCCTTACCGCGCGGGAGGAGGAAATCCTGGGCCTCATCGCCGAGGGATTGTCCTATCGCGAAATCGCGGACCGTGCCTGTATCAGCTACAAGACTGTCTCGAACGTGAGCTTGGCCTTGCGCGACAAGCTAGGCGCCGCCAGCTTGGGGGATCTGGTCGTTAAGGCCATCCGGTATTTCGAAGGTAGCTGAACCGCAAAGACCAACAGATTTGGCATCATAAATCGTCAAAGTTGTGATGAAGCAGGCTGAGGCGCTTGCCATAAGGGGACGGGGGCATCATGGCGCAATGTCTCTCTCGGCCTAGGCTGTGTGGAAACTGATGTTCGTGGTAAACTTTGACATAGCTGTGGGGGATCAGCATGTCGGGCTTCATCGAGGGCGTTGAGCGCGGGCAGACGGTTCTCTTTCCAGATCGTCTCGAAGTCTGGATCACCGAGGATCATCTAGTTCGCGTTATTCAGGGGACGAGTTCAGGGACAAGACCACTCGGCCAAACGAGATGTGGCAGACCGACTTCACCTATCTCAAGGTGACAGGCTGGGGATGGTTCTACCTGTCCACCGTCCTCGATGACTTTTCCCGCTATATCGTCGGCTGAAGCTGTGCACCACCATGAACGCGGACGATGTCAGCGCGACGCTTGATATCGCCCTTGCTGCATCCGGATGTGACAGCGTCACCGTGCTGCACAAGCCGCGGCTGCTGAGCGACAACGGCCCTTGCTACATTGCTGGTGATCTTGCCGGATACCTCGAAGAACATGGTATGGACCATGTCCGCGGCGCCCCCAATCATCCCCAGACGCAGGGCAAGATCGAGCGCTGGCACCAAACCCTCAAGAACCGCATTCTGCTGGAAAACTACTATCTGCAGAGTGAACTCGAGGCGGCCATCGCGGCCTTTGTCGAGCATTACAACAACCACCGCTATCACGAGAGCCTCGGCAACCTCACACCCGCTGACGTCTACTTCGGACGCGGCCCGGCTATCCTCGCAGAAAGGGAGAAGATCAAGAAACTGACCATCCAGAACCGGCGCTTGATCCATCAGCGCCAGGCAGCATAACCTCAACCCGCAGAGCTAGGACCCTCCAGACCAAAATCAGGCCGCCTGTTCCAAATCATTCGACGACGGACAGGGTGATGACGGCAGTCCGACAGGATCACCAACATCTCGCCGCAGACCGTTCACCGGCCGATGCCCTATGCAGTGGCCGCACGCACTATGGTCGCTGACATGGCCGAGTCCGTGCCGGTTGCCGGGGGAGCGATCGACACGCGCGCAGAGGTGACGATCACCTGGGAGATCGCGCCGGCGAGTGAAGCGGGGAGCTCGGCGCCGATCAAATAGATGGGTTTGGCGAAAGGCATCTCTGGTCGCGCAGCCAGGGGTCATCATCGAAGCATGATGGTTGCTCCTTTGCTGCGTTCGCCTTAGTCAGCCGCTGAAATCGCCGAGGATACTATGGCCCAGAACGATCTAGAAACCCGCCACCTCGAAACGCTGGACCGAGACCTCGGACGCTTTTCGACCCTGGAGAGAGCGACCACCTATATCTCTCGACCGCTGGTCGCGCCGGGAGTGGCGCTCTCCTTCATCCTGCTGGCGGGCTTCGGTGCAATGGCGGCCTTTGGGCTGTCCAGCGGCGGGCTGATTGTCGCCATGGCGGCAGTCATCGGGGCCTACATGGCCCTGAACATCGGCGCGAACGACGTGGCGAACAACATGGGTCCCGCCGTGGGCGCAAATGCGCTTACAATGGGTGGAGCAATCGCCATTGCCGCGATCTTCGAAACCGCCGGTGCGCTGATCGCTGGTGGGGACGTGGTGGGCACCATCTCTCGGGGGATCGTAGCACCGGAGAGCATTGGCGAGCCGTCAGTGTTTGTCTGGGCGATGATGGCGGCCCTGCTGTCCTCAGCGTTGTGGGTCAACGTCGCAACCTGGATCGGCGCGCCCGTATCTACCACGCATTCGGTAGTGGGTGGCGTTATGGGCGCGGGTATCACCGCTGCAGGCTTTGGGGCGGTCAGCTGGCCGACTATGGCCACGATCGCGGCAAGCTGGGTCGTCTCACCCCTCCTGGGCGGCGTCATCGCTGCGGCATTCCTATGGTTCATCAAGGCGCGCATCATCTACCGCGATGACAAGATCGCAGCTGCGCGCATATGGGTTCCTGTCCTGATCGGCATCATGGCCGGCACCTTTGCCGCCTATCTTGCCTTGAAGGGCCTGAGCAGGCTTGTGACCATATCCTTCGGCAATGCCCTGGTCATCGGAACAGCATTGGGTCTGGTCTGCTGGCTGGTGATGATCCCGGTGATACGACATCAGTCCCATGGGCTGGAAAACCGGAACAAGTCACTGAAGGTTCTGTTCGGTATTCCGCTGGTCGTATCTGCGGCACTGCTCAGCTTCGCGCATGGCGCCAATGATGTGGCTAACGCAGTCGGGCCGCTGGCTGCCATCGTGCAGGCGCAGGCTTTTGAGAGCGCGACCGAGTCGGTAGCGATCCCGTTCTGGGTCATGCTGATCGGGGCTTTCGGTATTTCCTTCGGCCTGTTCCTGTTCGGCCCCAAGCTGATCCGCATGGTCGGGAGCCAGATCACCAAGCTGAACCCGATGCGCGCATACTGCGTCTCGCTCTCTGCGGCCCTGACGGTGATCGTGGCCAGTTGGCTTGGCCTGCCGGTCAGCTCCACCCATATTGCAGTGGGCGCGATCTTCGGAGTGGGTTTCTTTCGCGAGTGGGACGCGGAACGACGTCTGCGGGCTGCACAAGGGAACGAGCACGACCTCCCTCATCCCGGACCTGAGGAACGTCGGCGCCGTAAGCTGGTGCGTCGGTCGCATGTCATGACGATTGGTGCCGCCTGGGTTATTACAGTTCCAGCAACGGCAGTTCTATCTGCCATTCTGTTCCGGCTGCTGAACGCTTTCGGGCCTTGATCGAAACTTTCCAGGGGTCTGCATAGAAGCTGCCGCAAACTCCAATCCACGTCTGGGCAAGCTGAGATCGGTCGGCAGGAGGGGCGGGTGGGATGGCCCGACTATGCAGGGCCGCCCCGATCATTCGGCGGCAGCGCGCGCCGGAGCCTTCGCCGAGATCAGCGCGGTGCGCAGATCAGACTCCATACGCACCAGTTCCTGCTCGGCGGCGGCCCGCTTGGCCTTGCCTTCGTCGGCAATGCGCAGGCTGTCTTCGATCGTGCCGATCAGCTCCTCGTTGGCCTTGCGGATCGCTTCCACATCGAAGATCCCCCGCTCCATCTCGGTGCGGATGACCGTATTGGCCTGACGCAGGTTCGCAGCATTGGCCGTCAGCAGATCATTGGTGAGAACCGAGGCGGCCTTCACATCGCGGGCGGTATTGGCTGCGCGCTGGATGGTAATCGCCTGGGCCGGCTGGTTCTCCCACAGCGGCACGGTGTTCGTCAGCGTCGAGGTAATCTTCGCCACCAGCGACTTGTCGTTTTCCTGGACCAGGCGGATCGAAGGCAGCGACTCCATGGTGACCTGCCGGGTCAGCTTCATGTCGTGGACACGCCGCTCTAGGTCGTCGCGAACCGACTGCAGATCACGCAGCTCGCTTGCAGCAAGGAGCTTGTCACTCTCGTTCGCAATTTCCATTTCCCGTTGCTTCTCGGGAATGGCCACGGCCTCGATCTCGGCGATCTTGGCCTCCCCCGCGGCGATGTAGATTGCCAGCTGGTCATAGAAGGACAGGATCTCGGCATAAAGCCTGTCAAGTGCCTTGATGTCCTTCAGCAGCGTCAGCTGGTGGCGTTCTAGGTTGGTTGTGATCTCGTCGATCTGGGTCTGGATCTTGTCGAACTTCGCCTTGAACCGGGCAATCGGAGTAGCCTTGCCCATCATCTTGGACAGGAAGCCCTGCTTGGTGCTCAGGTCAATCGGCTGGCCCAACGTCAGTTCGAACCGGCTCATATCATTGCATGGTCGATGTGGCGAAGCCCATCAAGCCCTAGCAAGGCAGGCACACTTACGAAGAAATGTGCAACTGTAATGCTAGGGCGGAGAAGCCATGGGTGCTGGAGACCACACTGCTGCATTCCGCAGAAGATGGCTGGCCAGACATCACTCTCCGGGGATTGGAGCGACCTCGAAGGAAATCTGGCCAGCCATGAACCACATGCGCGACGCCAAGCTTCAGCGTTGTCGCCGCGAATGTTGATCCGCCATCTATGTTCCAGTCAAACAACAGCTTGGTTGGGGCTGATCATCAAAGCATCAGCGCCGCCGCCCAAGCAAACAGCACCATGCCGAAGTTCGCATGGATGAAGGTCGGGATCACGCTGTCCTTGATGTGGTCGTGCTGGCCATCCGCGTTCAGGCCTGCCGTTGCGCCCAGCGTGATGGTGGACGCGGGCGATCCTGCATCGCCCAGAGCCGCCGCTGCACCGAGAAGGGCGACTGTCGCCAGCGGCGAGAAGCCAAGCGCGAGGGCCAGGGGCACATAGACGGGCGCGAGGATCGGGACGGAGGCGAAAGAGTCGCCGAAGCCGATCGTGATGAACAGGCCAACAAGCAACATGATCGCCGCGCCAAGAGCCTTGTTCTCGCCGATGAACGCTGCCGATGCAGCGACCAGCGGCTGAACTTCTCCGGTGGCGGAAAGCACCCCCGCGAAACCCGAAGCAATAGTGATGATTACCGCCACTTGCGCCATCATCCGCAGGCCTTCGGTAAAGACGTCGTCCTGGTCCCGCCAGCGGAAGATGCCCGCAAAGCTGAGGATAACGAAGCCGACCATGGCCCCGATCAGGAGCGAGTCGAACTTGATCTGGCACACCAAAGCCACCAGCAGCGCAGCGATCGTTGCCAGCAGCTGCGTGAGGTCAAGGGTGACAGGGACCTTGGCGGCAGCCGGTGCCTCATTCTCGATCGTGTGATAGTCGCGCGGCTTGCGGTAGGTGATGAAGACGGCGACGAACATCCCGGCCAGGATCCCCATCACCGGCAGAAACATTGCCTTAGGCGCCATATCGGCTGTAACAATCAGGCCAAGGTCTGCGCCAACATTGTTCAAGTTGGTCAGAAGGATGTCGTTCAGGAAGATTGCCCCGAAGCCTGTCGGCAAAAGCAGGTAGCTGGAACTGATCGCGCAGGCCAGCACGCAGGCGACGGCCCTGCGGTCCATGCGAAGCCGGTTCATGATGCCCAGGAGCGGCGGGATCAGCACCGGGATGAAGGCGATATGAACAGGGATGAGGTTCTGCGACATGACAGAGGCGGCGCAGAGGATCAGCAGCAAGGTCCACTTGATGCTCTTGCCAGTGGCGGCCTCACCCGTCCCCAGCCGTCCCGAGATCTTCGCGGCCAGCAGTTCCAGCAGGCCGCTGCGCGCCAGCGCTACGGCGAAGGCGCCGATCATGATGTAGGTCATGCCGACTTGCGAGCCGATGAGCAGGTTCTCGTTCAGCGCAGTGATCGTCTCGGTCATCGACAGGCCTGCTTGCAAGCCGCCCAGCACGGCCGCCGAGACCAGGGCGATGGCAACGGGCAGCCGCAGCAGGCAGAGCGTCATCATCACAGCGATCGACAGGACGACGGCGTTGATGTGTAGGCCCGCCGCGAGCGAGCCTCCGTAGATCGCTGCAGACAGGCCAAACACGGGGAGCACGCGCTTGCGAAGGAACTCTCCGTCGGAAGGAAAGCTCATGGGCAGATCAGTCATGGTCATTCTCTTGAAGGGTCCGGGCCCAAAGCCCGGCACGCACGGCGATACGTCGCACGGGGACAGAGATTCAACCGGATTGTCTGTGCTACCTCTTCGGATGGGTCTTGAAATCACTGTCGAGTCAAGCGGTGTTACGACCCACCTCACGGCGGACACTTGCATGAAGTGAGCTTGGCGGGAGGCACTCACAGCCCCTGAAGGTAGATGACAGAGACCAGTCGCAGTTCGACCTACCTACCGCCAGCTCTTATAATAATCGTGGACCACATCGATTGCCGCTTCCGCCAGCTCTGCCATTTCTTCGTCTAGGGCTGTCCGTGGCCGACTCTGCCACTTTTTCAGACGATCCAGTTCAGCCTTGCGGTCGACGTTCACGAAGGCTCCATCGGCATAGACTGTGCGCCCTGCAACCATGACCTGAGCGACGGCCTCTGCTTTGGCACGCCGCACAAGCACGTCGGCAAAGCCGTTTCGTGGATCCTGCCATGGATAAGTCACCCGATCCCAATCGAGCACAACAAGATCCGCCGCCTGTCCTTTCGCAAGCCCACCAATCCGCTCGCGGAACGGCGTCGTGGCGGCCCCGTGACGGGTGGCCATTTGTAGAACCTGTGCCGCCGTTGGTGCGGGTGATTGATGTCCTGATGGACGGTGCAAGGTCAGAGCCATGCGCATCTCTTGCAGCATGTCACGGTCGTCGTTGATCCCCGCCCGCAGACTCCCCGTAGGCGTCCAAGAGTTGCCGGACGTAGCGCGCCTCATGAGTGGCGATCTCATTTGGTGGCGGATCACAGATCGGGCGCGGCGGGAGACCTCCGCCAAAGCGAACCGCATGGTAGGTTGTCGTCTCGTGTCTTGCGATCAGCTCCAACAGGCTCATCGAGCCGAAGATAGAAAAGTCGAATTTTTCAAAATACTCAAGAAGCTCGCCGGTAAGCGGCACTTTAGCCTTCGAAGTTATCTCGGCGCAGCATTGCTTCTCCCAGTTCTGTCTGACGCTCTCTTTGAGCTTGCCTGGATCCAGAAGGAGTTTCCCAGCAGTGGTGCCGACATCGCGGCTTGCGGCAAAGTAATACTTGCGTGGCACCGAGTATTCCTTGCGCCACGTATAGTATATCAACTTGCCGATCTCGACATGGATGTCAGACGGTCGAAGGGGGTTGTCGTAGCGCTTGCATTGGAAGTTTTCCCAAGGTGCTGCGAAGCCGACGGCCTGCGTGAAACACGCTACGTCGATTCCCATGTCCCCTGCGCCAGCGAAACGCCGGACCATCGGGTATTCCTGCTTAAATGAGGTTGCCCACTCCTCGATAAACCTCTCCCACTCATCGGAGGAGAATAATTGCACCCTCGAAACTTTTGGGATTGGGAGGCCCGCGTAGACGTGCCCCGCAGACGGCGAATGCACGACCTTTTCGGGGTCTATGGGTGTAAGGTCGTTTAAATTAAGCATTTCTAAACAAAGCCCCTGCGCGAAAGGTAGTCTGCGAAACAGCCAAAGGGCAACTACTATCTGAGCTTGGAAAATGCTTTGCACACTTGGCCTAGCGGACACATGAAGACGGCGAAGCTGAAGCTGTTCACCCGACGCTTTTGGTAAAAGCGACTGGCAAAAAGGTGATCGGCAAGATGCGATGCGGGCGCAGGCAGCTTTTCCGCCCCCCATGATTAGCACGGCGCCACCTCGTCGAGCGTCGTATCACGGTCCGCTCTTCCGCTTTCGCTGCGTTTGCAGCGCCGAACCGCCTTCAGACAGCTTTCCGCCCTTTACAGCGCAAGCGACACCTAACTTCATGATGAATAAGTGTGCGATACGACACAACATTCCATTCCTGGGCGGCAGTTCGTCCGTCAACATGTGGTCGCCAATTCATCAGCCTTTGAAGATCGTGAGCAGGTGGACAAACGAGCGTCTGCAACTATTCATCGCGGGCTGGCTGCCGAGGCGCTATTCGGTGTCCTTTCCGGTGGCAGGCGTTCTCTTGACTGAAAGGACAAGCTTTGACCCTTTCATCAGCCCATATCCGCCATTGCGGATGTTGAGCTCCTTGCGGGTGATATGTCCGGCGCGCAGGTCCTCGTCGTCGGCGGCGCGGGAATCTGCCTTCTGGCGGGCACGCTCCTTGGGATCAAAGAATGACACGCGCATGTTGAGCTCCTAGGGCTGGAAGGAAGGTTGCGGCAAACTTGACCGGCAGACAAGACAGGCGCGACGTTATCTTATGTTCGGACTGCTCGCATGGAGATTGCAAGGTCGCACATAGAGCTAACCCGTCACCTGGCCTACTGAGGAACACGGAACCTTTGGCATTGGTGGCCACGGGTCACGTGATGATCGGCCTGTTCTCCAATTCCGCCGCACGATCAAGCATCCGCAGGACAGTGCGCAGGCTCGGACGAGTGGGGGCAGCGGGTGCGGCCCTGGACAGTGCCTCGGTGACAGACCATACGGACGCGGCCGAGAGGCCGCGCCCTTGACCTTCGCGCTGGGCGAAGGTGATCAGGTCCGGCAAGCCGATTTCCCGGAGACGGAGGATCGTGCAGCGGCTGAGCAGTGGCGGCGGCAGCGGGGACAGGCTGTTGGTGAGCAGGATCCAACTCACATAAGACATGTCAAAGCGCACACGATAATAGGGGCAACTCCATTCGGCAGCGGTGCTGGACTCCAGCAGAGGCAGCAGCGCCTCCGCGAGGCTGAAGGATTGGTTTCGTCCAGACTTGGCGCTGCCCGCCTTTTCCAGCTCGTCGATCATGACGATAGGGTTCCCGGTCAGTTTAGCCATGATGCACTCTAGGACCCTCCCCGGCCGGGCACTCGACCAGCCACGCTGACAGCCGACGACACCGAAAGAGGCGTTCTCGCCCGTCGCATCCACGTCCACCTTAGCGGTGCCGATCAGCGCTCCTAATCGACGCACCCAATAGGTCTTCCCGATGCCCGGCGGTCCGTCGAGGATCACTGGCGGCATGCGGAAGCCCGCCCAACCTTCGCGCACCGATCGACGCATGGCATGCCAAGCGTGCTCGGTAGCAGGCGCCATCCAAGGCATCTCGCCGTGTAGGCGTGCGGCCAGTTCGTCGGCATGATCCAGACTGGAGATGCGAGCCAGGGCGACACCGTTCTTCAAGGACGAGAGGTTCTGGCGATCCTCCCGATTCAAGTGGCTCAGGCCCGTTCTGCGCAGGACCCCGTCATGCAGGCGCACCGCATGTCGATCCACGCGCTTCATGTCGTCTAGGGACAGCCTAATCCTCTCGCTCTCCTCACCTTCGATCGGCCAGTGCCGCTCCTCTTTCACCTCTTTCGACAGATCGACACCCGCATGTCGGGCGCGCAACCACTTCAGGTGCCTGGCCAAGTGAGAGCTGATCTGTCGCGGATTGAGCGAAGGATCGGGAAACGTGGCCTTCATGATCGGAAAGCGTGTCATCGGGGTTCCTCGACTGATCGCTCCGCCGCATGGCGGACGAGCCTCCCGCCAGATCATGCGGCGCGGATGCTGGATTTCAGGAAGGACCCGGGTCTGTCAGGAAGTCATGCAAGTCGCCAGAGCAGCCGTCAAGCCGGGGCGCCGGAAGAACAGGAACTGCGAGGCCGACAACTCGAATCAAGCGCCAATGACGGCAACCCTCTGACTTTTCTCTGGAAACTGATTGAATAGCCTAGGCGGTGGAAGTTTTATGGTTGTCAAAAAGGAAGCGGATCCGGCCGAAAGGAAGTTTTATGCCAGCCGGCACACCTCAAACGGTGTCCAGATACAGTTCCACCGTTTCCTCGTCCGACAGTTCCGACATGTAGTGCAGTTCCTGCCGCTTGGTCATGACGAAATTGTCGATCAGATGGGCCGGGAAGATCCGCCGCATTTCGGGACAGGTGTGGAAGGCGTCTATCGCTTCGGCCCAAGTGGCGGGAAGCTGATCCAGGTGCTGGTCATAGGCATTCCCCTTGAAGGGTTCGGGCGCCTCAAGCTTTTCCAGCAAACCGTTCAACGCTGCCCCCAGGATCGCCGCGACGGTCAGGTATGGGTTCACATCGCCGCCCGCCACCCGATGTTCGATGCGCCGCGCCTTCGGACCCGATGACGGGATGCGGATCGCCGCCGTGCGGTTTTCATAAGCCCAGCCGATGCCGGTCGGCGCATGGGCATTGGGCACCAGCCGATCATAGCTGTTTTCATGCGGCGCGAACAGCAGCGTGGAACCCGGCATCGCGCGCAAGCATCCGGCCACGGCATGGCGCAGTTCGGCCGTGCCGTCTTCTCCGCCATTATCGAAGATGTTGCGGCCGTCCTTGTCGAGGATCGAGAAGTGCATGTGCATCCCGTTCCCTGAAAACGCCTCATAGGGCTTGGCCATGAAGCTGCCGGCGAAACCGTATTGGCGCGCGATGCCCTTGACCAGCATCTTGAACAGCCAGGTGTCGTCCGCGGCCTTCAACGGATCGGCCTGGTGCATCAGGTTGATCTCGAACTGGCCCGGCCCCGCTTCGGAAATCGCGGTATCGGCGGGAATGTCCATCGCCTCGCAGGCGTCGTACAGCGTGGTGAAGAACTGGTCGAAGGCGTCAAGCGCCTTGAGGCTGAGAACCTCGCCGCCGGTGCGGCGCTTGCCGGATCGGGGACTGGGCGGCACGCGCAACTGGCGGCCGGAATCGTCGATCAGGAAGAATTCCAGTTCGGTCGCCACAACGGGCGTCAGGCCGGCGGCCTGGTATCGTTCAACCACCCGCGCCAAGGCCTGTCGGGGATCGCCTTCATAGGGGCGGCCGTCGGGGTGGAACATCCAGATCGGCAGCAACGCGGTCGGTGCGTCCAGCCAGGGCATCGGCAGGAAGCCGCGTTCGGTGGGCAGCAGCAGCCCGTCGGGATCGCCTATCTCGAAGACCAGGGGGCTGTCCTCGACATCCTCGCCCCAGATATCCAGGTTGAGGACGGAATAAGGGAACTTGGTCCCTTCCTCGAGGATCTTGCTGGCATAGCGGGCGGGGATGCGCTTGCCGCGCGCGACCCCGTTCAGGTCGGCGGCAGCCACGCGGATGGTCTTGACTTCGGGATGTTCTTTCAACCAGTCCATGACTTACCGGATCACTTGCGGACGATAACGGATGCGCCGCGCCGCGCCGGGCAGGTGGCGGTTCAGGCGCCGGTTCACGATACCGAACAGGCCGATCAGCGCCAGGGTCGAGACGATGAAATAAAGCGCGACGATCGGATAGGCGATGAAGGGGTTGAAGGTCTGCCCCGCGAAATAGCTGGCATAATACAGGCTGTCGCCCCGCTGCTGAAAGGCCGGAAAGCCCGAAAAGAAGACCAGCGTGGTCGCGTGGAACAGGAAGATCGCCTCGTTCGTATAAGACGGCCAGGCCAGCCGCAGCATCGTCGGCCACAGCACGCGGCGGAACTTGGTCCAGCCGGTCATGCCATAGGCTTCGGCAGCCTCGATGTCGCCCTTGGGGACCGACATCAGCGCGCCGTGGAAGATCTGCGCGGAATAGGCGGCGGTGTTCAGCGTCAGCACGATCAGCGCGCCCGCCCAGGCCTTGGTCAGCCAGCTTGTCGCCACGGTGAAGCCGAAGATCTCGACCCCCGCGCGGGGCAGCATCACAAGGGCCTCGTAGGCCAGGAAGAACTGGATGAACAGCGGGCTGCCCCGGAACAGGAAGATGAAGCCCTCGGCGGGCTTGCGCAGCCAGGGGTTCGTGCTGGTCTTGGCAAGGGCAAGGCCAGTCGCCAGGAAGAACCCGAACAGCAGCGCAAAGAAGGCGAAATACAGGTTCCAGATCAGCCCGGATCCGATCAGGGTGAATTGCTGGCACAGCGTGAAGTCGCTGCGCGGCAGCAGCCGTTCGCCAAAGCCAAGCGACCGCAGGCCGTAATCCATGATCGTCTGCGCGCAGCTCACACGACACCTGCCTTGCGCTGCGCCTCGCCCGCCATGGTGGCCTGGCCTGCGGACAGGCGGCGGATCACCCGGTCAAGAACGCGTTCGGACACCCAGGTCATCAGCAGATAGAAGACCAGCACGGCCAGGAAGTAATACAGCCGCCAATCGGGATGCGGATAGGCAAAGGACGACGTCTTGGCCCCGCCCAGTTCGCGGGCCCAATAGACGATGTCCTCGATCCCCAGCAGGAACAGCAGGGGCGTCGCCTTGATGAGGATCATCCACAGGTTCGACAGGCCGGGCAGCGCATAGGTCCACATCTGTGGCACCAGGATCCGGCGGGTGACCTGTCGCTGCGTCATGCCGTAGGCCTCGGCCGTTTCAAGCTGCGCGCGGGGCACGGCCTGCATCGCGCCATACAGCACATTGGCCGCGAAGGCGCCGAAGACGACCGAGAAGGCGATCACGGCCAGCGTCATGGCATAGATGTCATGGACCCATTCGGGACTGGTGGACAGGGGCAGCTTGGCCGCCGCGCAGACGACGAAGTCGTTGCCCTGGCGCACCGGGGCGTCGCTGTCGCACAGCGCCTGATGCCGCAGCCACTCCAGGCCCTGATCCAGCGCGATCGGCACGAACAGGAAGAACACGATGTCGGGCACACCCCGTACCATCGAGGTATAGACCTTGCCGAACCACCGCACCGGCGCGATCCGCGACCGCGACGCCATCGCGCCGCCATAGCCGAACAGCAGCGCGATGGGCGCGGTGATCGCCAGCAGCAGCAGGACAACCCCGAAGCTGGCATAGAACAGCATATGCGTGCCCGTCGTCAGATAGCACGACAGCCAGGCAAGCCCGTCCAGCACCGAAGGGTCGCTGCAAAAGGAAAACATCATTCGTCCCGGTAAGGGCCGCGGGCCGTCCCGCAGCCCGTCAGATCATTCGTAGGTCTGCGCGTCGTCGCCGAAATGCTTGCGGATCAACTCGTTCAGGCTGCCATCTTCCTTCATCGCGGTGATGGCGGCGTCAAGTTTCTCGCGCAGTTCGGTATCGGACTGGCGCACGCCCACGCCGATGCCTTCGTCCAGGTTCACCTGTTCGCCGACAAAGACCAGGTCGTTGCTGTCCTCGACGAAGGGGCGCATCACCTCGTGGTCGCCGAAGCCCGCGTCGGCCTCTCCGTTGCGGACGGCGGCGAAGACCTGGTCGATGTTGGGGAATTCCAGCATGGTCGCGCCGGTTTCCGCGATATACGACGCCTGCACGGTCCCGGTCTGCACGGCGATCACGCCGCCTTCCAGGTCAACGCCATCCTGCAGCGCGACATAGGACGAGGGCGCGGGCGGAAGGTAATCCTGCGTGAAGGCGATGACGGCCTTGCGTTCCTCGTTGATGCTCATGGCGGCCATGATGGTGTCATAGTTCGACGACACCAGGTTCGGGATGATCGAATCCCAGTCGTTCTTGACCCAGGTGCATTCCAGTTCCGCGCGCCGGCACAGTTCGTCGCCCAGTTCACGCTCGAAGCCCGCGACCTCCCCCGCCTCGTTGATGAAGTTGTAGGGGGGGTATGCGCCCTCGGTCCCCATGCGGACGGTCTGGGCCATGCCCATGCCTGCGGTCAGCGCCAGGGCGGTCGCGGCAAGCAGCAGTTTCTTCATTCTTTCTCTCCTGTTGGACGTCTATTCTAATGCGCCATCGAGGCGCTGAGGAACTGGCGCAGCCGGTCGGTCTGCGGCGCGCCGAACAGCCGCTCGGGCGGGCCTTCCTCGGCGATCAGGCCCTGGTGCAGGAACACGACATGATCGCTGACATCGGCGGCCAGGCGCATGTCATGGGTCACGATGATCATGGTGCGATGTTCGGCGGCCAGATCCTTGATGACCCGCACGACCTCTTGCTGCAGTTCGGGGTCAAGCGCGCTTGTCGGTTCGTCGAACAGCAGCGCCTTGGGCTGCATGCACAGGGCGCGGGCGATGGCGGCGCGCTGCTGCTGGCCGCCCGACAGTTGCGCGGGCCAGGCATCGGCCTTGTCCCCGATGCCGACCTTGTCCAGCAGCGACCGGGCGCGGGCCTCGACCGTGGCGCGATCCTCGCGCAGGACGGTCACCGGCGCCTCCATCACGTTCTGCAGGATGGACATGTGGGACCACAGGTTGAACTGCTGGAAGACCATCGACAGGTTGGTGCGGAACCGCATCACCTGGGCACGGTCGGCAGGCACGCGGGCCATGCCCTGCCCCTTCCACCGGACCGGTTCGCCTTCGAAGCTGATCTCTCCGGCCTGGCTGTTTTCCAGAAGATTGCAGCAGCGCAGCAGCGTGGACTTGCCCGACCCCGAGGATCCGATCAGACTGACCACATGCCCGCGCGGCGCGGTCAGGGACACGCCCTTCAGCACCTCGACCTGGCCATAGGACTTGTGAAGCCCTTGGATCCGGATCACGGGCGCGGCGTCTTGCGGGCTGGCTTTATCGTTCATCATCGGCGCATTGGGCGATAATCCCGGCGCTTTTGCAACGGGGTCTGCGGGGCAACCTGCCGATAAACGCAGGTTGCCGCTGCGTCAGACGATCTCGACCGAGTATTTCTCGATCACGGTATTCGCCAGAAGCCCCTCGCACATCTTTTCCACCTCGGTCTTGGCCTGCGCCGCATCGGTCGCGTCCAGATCCAGTTCGATCACCTTGCCCTGGCGGACACCCGCCACGCCCTTGTGTCCAAGACCGCCAAGCGCGTGGCGGATCGCCTCGCCCTGCGGGTCCAGGACGCCATCCTTCAGCATGATCGTGACACGGGCTTTCATGGCGTCTTCCTTCAATTGATCGCGGTCGGCTTCAGGCTGGTGGTATTGGCGGGCATCAGGCCCAGGCGGCGCGCAACCTCGGTATAGGCGTCGGTCAGGTTGCCCAGGTCGCGGCGGAACACGTCCTTGTCCAGCTTCTGGTTGGTCTTCATGTCCCACAAGCGGCAGCTGTCCGGGCTGATCTCGTCGGCGACGATCAGGCGCATGAAATCGTTATCCCAGACGCGCCCGATCTCGATCTTGAAGTCGATCAGCTTGATGCCGACGCCATAGAAGACGCCCGACAGGAAGTCGTTCACGCGCAGCGCCAGCGACACGATATCGTCCAGATCCTGCTGGGTCGCCCAGCCGAAGGCAATGATGTATTCCTCGGACACCATCGGGTCGCCCAGTTCGTCGTTCTTGAAGCTGTATTCGACGATGGGACGCGGCAGCAGCGTGCCTTCCTCCAGCCCCAGGCGCTTGGACAGGGAGCCGGCGGCGAAGTTGCGCACGATCACTTCCAGGGGCACGATCTCCACCTGGCGGATCAGTTGCTCGCGCATGTTGATGCGGCGGATGAAATGATTGGGGACGCCGATATTCGTCAGCCCGTTCATGAAGAACTCGGAAAGGCGGTTGTTCAGGACGCCCTTGCCTTCGATCACGGCCTTCTTCTGCGCGTTGAAGGCGGTCGCGTCGTCCTTGAAGTACTGGACCAGCGTGCCGGGTTCGGTGCCTTCGTACAGGATCTTCGCCTTGCCTTCATAGATCTTCTTGCGGCGCGGTGCCATGGCGGGCGTCCTTTCGCATGTCCCTTATCCAAAGCGCCTTACCTCACAAGCGCACCCGGGGGCAATACGAGAGGCTTGCAAGCGGCCGTGGCCGGGATAACATCGGGGCCAAGACAACACGGAGGCCACGATGACCACCTTCGACGACCGCGAACGCGGTTACGAATCCAAGTTCGCGCATGACGCCAACCTGCGCTTCAAGGCCGATGCCCGCCGCAACCGCCTGTTGGGCGAATGGGCGGCCGGGCTTCTGGGCAAGACGGGCGACGACGCGCGCGCCTATGCGATGACCGTCGTGACCTCGGACTTCGAGGAGCCAGGCGAGGACGATGTGTATCGCAAGCTGGCGGCCGATCTGGAAGGCAAGGCGGGCGAGTCGGAAATCCGCACCAAGATGGCCGAACTGATGCAGGTCGCGCGCCACCAGATCATCGACGAAACGACGTGAAACCGCGCTGATCGTTCCAACAAGGGGGCCGGTCGGCCCCCTTTTTCATGCGGGCCGGGCCGCGGCTTCGGCGCGCGGATAGCGCAGCGCCATGGTCACGCCGCGCGACAGGTTCAGCACCATCAGCGCCGCCCACAGCCCATGGTTCCCCCAGACCGGCGGCAACAGCAGCACGGCGGCCAGGAAGGCCAGGGCCGACCAGATCATCGCCACCCGCATGTCGCGCGTCAGCGTCGCGCCGATGAAGATGCCGTCCAGCATCCAGGCTCCGACCCCGATCACCGGCGCAAGCCCCAGCCAGGGCAGATAGGCTCGCGCCTCGGCCCGCACCTCGGGGGATGTGGTCAGCAGGTCGATGATCGCGCCTCCGCAAAGCCAGAAGGCCAGCCCCAGGGCAAGCGCCCCTGCGACACCCCAGGCCGAGGCAAGGCGGGATGCCTGCCGCACCCCGTCCGGCTTGCGGGCGCCGACCGCCTGCCCCACCAGGCTTTCGGCGGCGAAGGCGAAGCCGTCCAGGGCATAGGCGGTGATCGACAGGAATTGCAGCAGCACCTGGTTGGCAGCCAGCGTCACGTCGCCCTGCCCCGCGCCCAGGAAGACAAAGCTGGTGAAGCTGGCCTGAAGCAGGACGGACCGGATCATGATGTCGCTGTTCACGCGTGCAAGGCGCGTCAGCTTGTCCCGCGCGAACAGCCCGGCCGCGTGCCAGCCCTGCGCCAAGGGCTTGCGGGTCATCCACAGCCCCAAGGCAAGCCCGCAATATTCCGACAGCAGCGTGCCGACGGCGACGCCGGGGACGCCCCATTCCAACCCCAGGACGAACCAGACTGACAGTACGACGTTCAGCCCGTTCTGGACCAGATGCAGCAAAAGCACGGATTTCGCCCGTTCCACCGCGATCAGCCAGCCGGTGATGGCATAAAGGGCGATGGTCGCGGGCGCCCCCCAGATGCGGATCGACAGGTAGTCGCGGGCCAAGGCCTCGACCGCGGCCGAGGTCGGGGCAATCCTGAACGCAGCCCAGAAGACCGCGCCCTGGATCAGGACGAAGCCCAGCCCCGCGGCCCCGGCTATCGCCAGCGCGCGCAGCAGATGCGCGCCGCTTTCGGCCCCCTGACCCGCGCCATGGCTTTGCGCCACAAGGCCCGATGTCCCCATCCGCAGGAAGCCGAAGATCCAATAGATCGAGGTTAGGATTACGGATCCAATGGCGACGGCCCCAATCGCCTCGGGCCGGCCCAGTTGCCCGATGACCCCGGTATCGACCAGTCCCAGCAAAGGCACGGTCGCGTTCGATATCACGATGGGCAAGGCGATCGCCAGAACCCGCCGGTTGGTCGGCCTGTCCATTCCGGCGGCCTAGCCTTGCGGCATCAGGAAATGGCCCGTCGCCTGCGCCATCAGCCGGGCGCGGTTGTCCTGCCATGCCTCGACCTGGACGCTGGCATAGCGCCGCCCCGACCGCACCACGCGCGCACGGGCATAGGCGTCGCGCGGCAGCCCGCTGCGCAGATAGTCCACGGTGAAGTCGATGGTCTTGGGCAGGCGCGGCGGTCCGGCCGCGACAGCCGCGTCGGGAACGGTGCGGCCGGACTCCATGTCCTCCCACATGGCGGCCCAGGCCAGTTCGATGATCGCGGTCGTTTCCAGGAACGCCGCCGTGACGCCGCCGTGGATGGCGGGCAGCATCGGGTTGCCGATCAGCTTTTCGTCATAAGGCAGGATCGCGGTCAACTCGTCCCCGCGCCGGTCGAAGCGGATGCCCAGCCATGTCAGATAGGGCACGCCGGACACAAGCGCCGCCAGGGCGGAATCGCGGCGGGACTTGATCCGGTCCAGGGGTTCGCGGCGGTCCATCGGCATCATCTTTCGACCGTGAAGGCGCCGGTGGCGGCGGCGACGGGATTGGCCTCGTCCTCGTCCAGGGCCACGGCCCGGACAAAGGCGACGGTCCGCGTCAGGTGATAGCACTCGGCCTTGGCCGTGATCCGCTGGCCCTTGGTGGCCGAGCGCATGTAGTCGATGCGCAGATCGATGGTCGCCGTCGAGGACGGACCCGACGGGTGCGACATCACCGCCGCCCCGCAACTGGTATCCATCAGCGCCGAAACCACGCCGCCATGAACCACGCCGCTGCGGGGATCGCCGACAAGATGTTCGGCCCAGGGCATGCTGATCGTGGCCGATCCCTTGCCCAAGGCATCGACCCGCATCCCCAGGGCGCGGGCATGGGGGATCGCCTCGATGAACTGCTGGGCGATTCGCGTCTGATCCGTCTCGGACATGCCTGTCTTCCCTGTGCCCCGGTCCATTGTCGCGCCACGCTATCCCCGACCGGCCCGCACGCTCAACCCCCGTCCCTTGCGCTTGGGCGCGCCAAGCGGATACCCTTGCGTCAGTTGCCACAGGAGGGGGCGGATGCCGGGCGAGCAGACGATCAGTTTCAAGGACATGTGCGCGCGCTTCGACGTCACGCCCCGAACGCTGCGCTATTACGAATATATCGAACTTCTGAACCCCCGGAAGGAAGGCCGCGCGCGCTTCTATGGACCGCGGGAAATCGCGCGCATGACCCTGATCCTGCGCGGCCGCCGGTTCGGCTTCTCGCTCGAGGAGATCCGGCAATGGCTGCTGATCTATGAACAGAAGGGATCGCGCGAACAGTATCAGGTCTGGCTGGATCTGGCCGACCGGCAGTTGAAGGTCCTGGATGAACAGATCGCCGACCTTCAGTCCGCCCGCACCGACCTGCAAGCCCTTCGTGAGACTGCGGCGCAGGAATTGAGCGACATGGGTTGACCCAGCGTCACGGTTGTCCTTGACTTCCCCTGTGACGCGGCGTCTTGCTTACGTTCGCGTCAACTTGCCCCTATATTGTGGTCAAGGACGGCAGACGGTGAATGAGGAGGAACCGCGATCCATGTCCGACGAGCTGATGACGATTCGCCAGATGTGCGATGCGTTCGGCGTAACCCCCCGCACGCTGCGCTTCTACGAGGCGCGCGAGCTGATCTTTCCCGAACGTCGCGGGCAGCATCGCCTGTATGACCGCCGGGACAGGGCACGCCTGACGCTGATCCTGCGCGGCAAGCGGTTCGGCTTCAGTCTCGAGGAAATCCGCCAGCTGCTCGAACTCTACGAGCCGGGCGGCACGAACAAGGCACAGATCGCCGCGACCATCTCGGTCGGACGGCAGCGCCTTGCCGACATGGAACGCCAATATGCTGAGCTGAGCGAGGCGATCGTCGATCTCAGATCCCAGCTTTCCGATGCAGAAACCCGTCTTGCCGCCGCGTCCAACGACACGACCACAGGGTAAAGCCATGACGATTTACATCCCGCCTGTCCGCGACATGCAGTTTGCGCTGCATGACGTGCTGAAGCTGTCGCAATCGGGCCTGCCGGGCCACGAGGATCTGGAACCCGAATTCACCGAGGCCATTCTTGAAGCTGCCGGCAAGCTGGCGGCCGAGGTTCTGGCGCCGCTGAATGCCGTGGGCGACAAGCAGGGCTGCCGGCTGGAGAATGGCGTCGTTCGCACCCCCGATGGCTTCGACCGGGCCTTCCAGGCGGTGAAGGAAGGCGGCTGGACTGCGCTTGACTGCGACCCGGAATACGGTGGCCAGGGGATGCCCTATGTGATGGGCGTCGCGACGGGCGAGATGTTCGTGTCGGCCAACATGGCCTTCAACATGTACCAGGGCCTGACCCATGGCGCCTATTCTGCGATCCACGCCCATGGGACGGACGAACAGAAGCAGACCTATCTGCCGAAGATGGTCGGCTGCGACTGGACGGGCACCATGAACCTGACGGAACCGCATTGCGGGACCGACCTGGGGATGCTGCGGACCAAGGCCGAGCCGCAGGACGACGGCAGCTATCTGATCACCGGGCAGAAGATCTTCATCTCGGCCGGCGATCACGACCTGGCGGAAAACGTCATCCACCTGGTACTGGCCAAGGCCCCTGGCGGGGGCGAGGGTACGAAGGGCATCAGCCTGTTCATCGTGCCGAAGTTCCTGGTGAACCCGGATGGATCGCTGGGTGAACGCAATGGCGTGACCGTCGGGAAGCTGGAAGAAAAGATGGGCATCCACGGCAACTCGACCTGCGTCATGAACTATGACGGCGCGAAAGGCTGGCTGCTGGGCGACCTGCACAAGGGGATGCGGGCGATGTTCACGATGATGAACGAAGCCCGGCTTGGTGTCGGCCTGCAGGGCTATGCCTGCGCGGTGCCCGCCTATCAGAACGCCGTCGCCTATGCCAAGGACCGCCTGCAGGGCCGCGCGGTCACGGGCCCCGTCAATGCCCAGGGCGCGGCCGATCCGCTGATCGTCCATCCCGACATCCGCCGTTCGCTGATGGACCAGAAGTCCTTCCTGGAAGGCGCCCGCATGCTGGCGCTGTGGGGGGCGCATCTGATCGACAAGGGCCACAATGGCGACGCCGATGCCGAAGGCCTCGTGTCCCTGCTGACCCCGGTGATCAAGGGCTTCCTGACCGACAAGGGCTTCGAGACGGCCGTGCTGGCCCAGCAAGTCTATGGCGGCCACGGCTATATCGAGGAATGGGGCATGTCGCAGTTCGTCCGCGATGCCCGCATCACCATGATCTACGAGGGCGCGAATGGCGTGCAGGCCCTGGATCTGGTGGGCCGCAAGCTGGCGCAGGACGGCGGCAAGCATGTCATGGCCTTCTTCGAGATGGTGAAGTCCTTTTGCAAGCGGCACGGCGAAAGCTCATTGGCCGCCGATTTCATCGCGCCTCTGAAGGCCGCGTCGAAGGATCTGCAAACGGCGGCCATGTTCTTCATGGAACGCGGCATGAAGAACCCCAACGACGCGCTGTCGGGCAGCTATGACTTCATGCACCTGTTCGGACACGTGACGCTGGGCTTCATGTGGGCGCAGATGGCCGTCGCCGCGCAAGAGGCGCTTGACGCAGGCAAGGGCGACGCAGCGTTCCTGAAAACCAAGCTTGCGACCGGACGTTACTACATGAAGCGGCAGTTGCCGATGACTGCGACGCATCTGGCGCGCATCCAGTCCGGCGCGGCCCCTGTCATGGAGCTTGAGGCAGAGGCATTCTGAAGCGGCGTGTGAGAAGGCAGGGTCGGAGTGGGTATTTGGACAACGAAGAAGCGGATGCGTCCCGGCCCCTCCTTCCTTCCGGTCGGTCCGGCATGTCTCAGCCAAGAACCGGGACGACTTCTCCGTTGACGGTCATCGGCTCCCCAGCCTGTACCGTAAGGCCATGATAAACGCCTTTAGATTGAAGAAGGGTTAATCCGCGCCTTCTTCGTTGCAAAAATACCCCGCGGGGGTCCGGGGGCGCGAAGCCCCCGGCGGTGGAGGAACAGGATGACCGCGCAACTCTGGTGCTTTGGCGAATCCGGCAATGCCTACAAGGCGGCCCTGACCATGGAACTGGCCGGCTATGACTGGACGCCCGTTTACGTGGACTTCTTCAACGGAGAGGCTCGCACCCCCGCCTTTCGGGCCATCAACCCAATGGGCGAGGTTCCGGTCTTCCGCGAGGGCGATTTGGTCCTGTCCCAGTCCGCCGTGATCCAGATGCATATCGCCGAACGCACCGGCAGGCTTCTGGGCAGCGACCGCAATGAAACCCTGCGTTGGCTGATGTTCGACAACCACAAGCTGTCCGGGCAGGCAGGTCCGGCGCGCTTTCTTCTGAACTTCCTGCCTGCGGACAGACGGCCGGTCGGGGCGGCGGAATATCTGCAAGGTCGGCTCAAGGCAGCCTACAGGGTGCTGGATGACCATCTGTCCTCGCGGGATTGGGTCGCCGACGCGGACCCCACGATTGCCGATGTCGCCTGCTGTTCCTATCTCTTCTATCCTGAGCCCTTCGGCTTTGACCGGAAGGACTGGCCCCATATCGACCGCTGGCTGGCCGCGATCGCCGACTTGCCCGGCTGGAAACACCCCTATGACCTGATGCCCGGCAATCCATCGGACCGGGCGCCCAAGGAGGACGCATGACCGACGCATTCATCTATGACGCCGCCCGCACCCCGCGCGGCAAGGGCCGCAGCGACGGCAGCCTGCACGAAGTCACCTCGCTGGCTCTGTCCGCCCGCCTGCTGAACGCCGTCAAGGACCGCAATGGACTGGAAGGCAACGCCGTCGAGGATGTGATCTGGGGCAATGTCACCCAGGTCAAGGAACAGGGCGGATGTCTGGCGCGCTCGGCGGTCCTGGCCTCGGATCTGGACGAACGCATTCCCGGCCTGTCGATCAACCGCTTCTGCGCAAGCGGGATGGAGGCCGTCAATCTGGCCGCGAACCAAGTCAAGGCGGGCGCGGGCAGCGGCTATATCGCCGGCGGCGTCGAGATGATGAGCCGCGTCCCCATGGGCAGCGACGGGGCGGCCATCGCCGTCGATCCGACGGTGGCGATGAACCAGTATTTCGTCCCGCAAGGCATCAGCGCCGACATCATTGCCACCGAATACGGCTTTACCCGCGAGGAAGCCGACAAGCTGGCCGTGGAAAGCCAGAACCGCGCCGCCCGCGCCTGGCAGGAAGGGCGCTTTGCCCGGTCCATCGTGCCGGTCAAGGACCAGAATGGGCTGACCATCCTGGACCATGACGAATACATGCGGCCCGGCACCACCATGGAGGATCTGGCCAAGCTGAAGCCCGCCTTCAAGGACATGGGCGAGGTGATGCCCGGCTTCGACAAGGTCGCGATGCTGAAATACCCGCATCTGGACCGGATCGAGCATATCCACCATGCCGGCAACAGCAGCGGCATCGTCGATGGCGCCGCCGCCATGCTGATCGGGAACGAGGAATTCGGCAAGGCCCATGGCCTGAAGCCCCGCGCCCGCATCCGTGCCACGGCCAAGATCGGCACCGATCCCACCATCATGCTGACTGGCCCGGTTCCGGTGACCGAGAAGATCCTGGCAGACAGCGGCATGTCCATCGGCGACATCGACCTGTTCGAGGTGAACGAGGCCTTCGCCGCCGTCGTGCTGCGCTTCATGCAGGCCTTCCAGGTCGATCCGGGCAAGGTGAACGTCAATGGCGGCGCCATGGCACTGGGCCATCCGCTTGGCGCGACAGGCGCGATCATCATCGGCACCCTGCTGGACGAGCTTGAACGGCAGGACAAGACCGTGGGCCTTGCGACGCTGTGCATCGCGTCCGGCATGGGCGCCGCCACCATCATCGAACGCGTCTGAGGGAGGCTGCGGACATGACTGACTTCATCATGAAAAAGGACGCCGACGGCGTCGCCGTCATCACCTGGGACGTGCCGGGCAAGTCGATGAACGTGCTGTCGCTGGAGGGTGCGGCCGAACTGGACGCCCTGATCGACGACGCGCTATCGGACGAGGCGGTCAAGGGCATCGTCATCACCAGCGGCAAGAAGGACTTTGCCGCCGGGATGGACCTCAATGTCATCGCACAGATGAAGGGGGGCGGCGCGCAGCAGGTCTTCGACGGGATCATGACGCTGCATCATGCCCTCCGCAAGATCGAGCGCGCGGGCATGGACCCCAAGACCCTCAAGGGCGGCAAGCCCGTGGCGGCGGCGCTGCCCGGCACGGCGCTTGGCATCGGGCTGGAACTGCCGCTGGCGACGCATCGCATCTTTGCAGCCGACAACCCCAAGGCCAAGATCGGCCTGCCCGAGATCATGGTCGGCATCTTTCCCGGCGGCGGCGGCACGATCCGCCTGTCGCGCAAGCTGGGCGCCATGGCGGCCGCGCCATACCTTCTGGAAGGCAAGCTGTCGGACCCGAAGAAGGCCAAGGCCGCGGGCCTTATAGACGAGGTGGTGGCCGATCCCGTCGCCGCTGCGCGCGAATGGGTGCTGAACGCCAAGGACGCGGATCTGGTCAAGCCCTGGGACCAGAAGGGCTACAAAATGCCAGGGGGCGAACCTTATCACCCGGCGGGCTTCATGACCTTCGTGGGCGCATCCGCCATGGTGAACGGCAGGACCATGGGCGTCTATCCGGCGGCCAAGGCGCTGCTTTCGGCGGTCTATGAAGGGGCGCAGGTGCCTTTCGATACCGCGCTCAGGATCGAGGCGCGGTGGTTCACCAATGTGCTGATGAACCCGTCCAGCACGGCGATGATCCGCAGCCTGTTCATCAACAAGGAGGCGCTGGAAAAGGGCGCGAACCGCCCCGAGGCACCGGACCGGTCGGTGAAGAAGGTCGGCATCCTCGGCGCCGGGATGATGGGCGCGGGTATCGCCTATGTCAGCGCCATGGCAGGCATCCAGGTGGTGCTGATCGACGCGAAGCAGGAGGCCGCCGACAAGGGCAAGACCTATTCCGAAGGCCTGCTGGACAAGGCCATCAGCCGCAAGAAATCGACCGAGGAGAAGAAGGCCGAGGTTCTGGGCCGTATCACCGCCACCACCGATTACGCCGCGCTTGAAGGCTGCGACCTGATCGTCGAAGCCGTGTTCGAGGATCCCGCCATCAAGGCCGAGGTCACGAAAAGGGCCGAGGCCGTGATCCCGCAGGACGCGATCTTCGCCACCAACACCTCGACCCTGCCGATCAGCGACCTGGCGAAGGCAAGCGCCCGGCCCGAGCAGTTCATCGGCATCCACTTCTTCAGTCCCGTGGACAAGATGATGCTGGTCGAGATCATCAAGGGCCAGCAGACCAGCCCGCGCGCGGTCGCCAAGGCGCTGGATTTCGTGCGCCAGATCCGCAAGACGCCGATCGTCGTCAACGACGCGCGGTTCTTCTATGCCAACCGCTGCATCATCCCCTATATCAACGAAGGCATCCGCCTGGTGGCCGAGGGGGTCAGCCCTGTGCTGGTCGAAAACGCGGCCAAGATGATGGGGATGCCGCTGGGTCCGCTGCAACTGGTCGATGAAACCAGCATCGACCTGGGCGTGAAGATCGCCAAGGCCACCCGCACGGCCATGGGGGATGCCTATCCCGACGGAAACGTGGACGAGGTGCTGTTCTGGATGGCCGACCAAGGCCGCCTGGGCCGCAAGTCGAATGCGGGCTTCTATGCCTATGGCGACGACGGCAAGCGGCAGGGTCTGTGGGACGGCCTCGCCGCGCGTTATCCGCAGTCGGACGATCAGCCGGACCTGACCACGGTCCAGCACCGGCTGATGTTCGTGCAAACCCTCGAAGCCGTGCGTGCCTTCGAACAAGGCGTGCTGGAGGACATCCGCGAAGGCGATGTCGGCGCGATCCTGGGATGGGGCTTCGCGCCTTGGACGGGCGGTCCCTTCGCCTGGCTGGACATGCTGGGCGCGGCCCGCGCGGTCGAGATCTGCGACAGGCTGTCGGCCGAACATGGCGAACGCTTCGCCGCCCCGCAGATGCTGCGCGACATGGCCGAAAGCGGGCAGTCCTTCTATGACCGCTTCGGCGCCGGCAAGAAGGCCGCCTGAACCATGCGAAACGCCCCGGCTGTTGTGGCCGGGGCTTGCCTTCATCCTGATGGGCAATCAGCCGTCGCCGCAGGCGAGGCGCGATCCCTACAAGGCCATGTCGTCGCGATGGACCAAGGCGGCGCGGCCGGTGTAGCCCAGGATCGCCTCGATTCGGTCGGACCGGTGGCCCGCGATGCGCCGCGCCTCGTCGGCGGTATAGCGGGTCAGGCCATTGGCCAGCGTCTCGCCCGAGGGGCCGGTGATCGCCACCGGATCGCCCCTGCCGAAATCGCCCACGATGGTGCGCACGCCCGCCGGCAGCAGCGACTTGCCCCGGCGTAGCGCCTCGACCGCGCCCTCGTCCACGACAAGCGCGCCCTTGGGCTTCATTGCGGCGATCCAGCGCTTGCGGGCAAGCTGGGGATCGCTTTCGGGCAGGAACCAGCTGCACCGCGCGCCACTCGCCACCGCCGATAGCGGGCGCATCACCGACCCTTCGGCAATCGCCATGGCGCAGCCCCCGGCAATCGCGGTGCGCGCGGCCATCAGCTTGGTCTTCATGCCGCCCTTGGACAGGCCCGATACCGGGTCGCCGCCCATGGCTTCGATCTCGGGCGTCAGGGCCTCAATCACTGGCAGGTGGCGGGCGGTCGGGTCGGTCTTGGGATTGGCGGTGTAAAGCCCGTCCACGTCCGACAAGAGCAGCAACTGGTCCGCGCCGCAGGTCACGGCAATCTGGGCGGCAAGACGGTCGTTGTCGCCAAAGCGGATCTCGTCCGTCGCCACCGTGTCGTTTTCGTTCACGATGGGCACGACGCCCAGGCCCAGCAGCGTCTGCATGGTCGCCCGGCTGTTCAGATAGCGACGGCGGTCAGCGCTGTCCTCCAGCGTCAGCAGCACCTGCGCGGTGGTCACGCCATGGGGGGCCAGCGCTTCCTCATAGGCGCGCGCCAGCCGAATCTGGCCCACGGCGGCGGCGGCCTGCGCCTGTTCCAGCGGCAGCGCGCCCCCCGGCAGGCCCAGCACCCGCCGTCCCAGCGCGATGGAGCCCGAGGACACCAGCACCACGTCGCAGCCCCGCCCGCGCCATAGGGCCACGTCGTCGCAAAGGCCGCGCAGCCAGTCGCCGCGCAAGCCCTGTTCGTCCACCAGCAGGGCCGAGCCGATCTTGACGACCAGCCGCCGCGCCTGCGTCAGCGATGGGCTTACGGCTGCCATGGCGCCTCGGGTTCGTCCTTGGCCTTGCGCCGCGTCGGCTCGATCTGCGTCCACAGCGCCCGCAGCACCTCGGTCACGCCCAGCTTGGCCACCCCCGACATCAGCAGCACCGGCCCGCCGATCTCGGCCTCCAGCGCGGCCCGACGTTCGGCGATGGTGTCGTCGTCTAGGGCGTCGATCTTGTTCAGCGCCGTCACGCGTGGCTTGTCCATCAGCACCGGGGAATAGGCCTCAAGCTCGGTCAGGATGGTGCGGGCGTCGGCCGCCACATCTTCCGAGGTTCCGTCCACCAGATGCAGCAGCACGTTGCTGCGTTCGACATGGCCCAGGAACTGGTCACCCAGGCCCCTGCCCTCGCTCGCGCCCTCGATCAGGCCGGGAATGTCGGCCATGACGAATTCGTATCCGTCGATGCCCACCACGCCCAGGTTCGGGTGCAGCGTGGTGAAGGGATAATCCGCGATCTTGGGCCGGGCGTTCGACACGGCGGCCAGGAAGGTCGATTTCCCGGCATTCGGCAGCCCCACCAGGCCCGCATCCGCGATCAGCTTCAGCCGCAGCCAGATGGTGCGTTCCACCCCCGGCTGGCCGGGATTGGCGTTGCGCGGGCTGCGGTTGGTCGAGGTCTTGAAATGCAGGTTGCCCCAGCCGCCATTCCCGCCGCGCGCCAGCAGCACACGCTGGCCGGGTTCGGTCAGGTCGGCGATGACGGTTTCCTCGTCCTCCTCCAGGATCTCGGTCCCGACGGGCACCTTGAGGGTGATGTCCTCGCCCGACTTGCCGGTCATCTGGCTGCCCATGCCGTGTTGGCCGGACTTGGCGAAGAAATGCTGCTGATAGCGGAAGTCGATCAGGGTGTTCAGGCCCTCGACCGCCTCGGCCCAGACATCGCCGCCATTGCCGCCGTCCCCGCCGTCGGGGCCGCCATATTCGATGAACTTCTCGCGCCGGAATGACACGCAGCCCGCGCCGCCGCCGCCCGAGCGGATATAGACTTTGGCGAGGTCAAGAAATTTCATGGGTCAGGCTCCTGTTCAAGGGAATGCGATACGCGCTTGGTTTCGGTCGTGCAAGGGCGCGGTCTGGCAATGCGGCAGACCCGCCCTATGTAAAGAACGAAGGAGACCCCGATGATCCACTTCGACAACAGCTATGCCCGTATGCCGGAAGGCTTCTTTGCCCGCGTGGCCCCTACGCCCGTGGCCGAGCCCAAGCTTCTGGCGCTGAACGAGGGGCTTGCGCGCAGGCTGGGCCTGGATGCCGGATGGCTCTCCGGCCCCGAGGGCGTGGCGATGCTGGCGGGCAATGCCGTGCCGCAGGGGGCGGACCCGATCGCCCAAGCCTATGCCGGCCACCAGTTCGGCGGCTTTGTCCCGCAACTGGGCGACGGCCGCGCGGTGCTGCTGGGCGAGGTCGTGGCCCCCGACGGCGCGCGCTTCGATATCCAGCTGAAGGGCAGCGGGCCGACCCCCTTCTCGCGCCGGGGCGACGGGCGGGCCTGGATGGGGCCGGTGCTGCGCGAATATGTCGTCAGCGAATTCATGCACGCGATGGGCGTGCCCACCACGCGCGCCTTGGCCGCCGTCGCAACCGGGGAAACGGTCTGGCGCGAAAGCGGCCTGCCGGGCGCCGTGCTGACCCGCGTGGCCGCCAGCCATATCCGCGTCGGGACCTTCCAGTATTTCGCGGTCCGGGGACAGGAAGACGCGCTTGCCGCCCTGACCGACCATGTGATCGCCCGCCATTATCCCGCGGCGAACGGCCCGCTGTCCTTGCTGGATCACGTCGTCGCCCGGCAGGCGGAAACCATTGCACATTGGATGGCGCTTGGCTTCATCCATGGCGTGATGAACACCGACAACATGGCGGTGTCGGGGGAAACCATCGACTATGGCCCCTGCGCCTTCATGGATGTGTATCACCCCGACACGGTGTTTTCGTCCATCGACCGGGGCGGGCGCTATGCCTGGGCGCAGCAGCCGCAGATCGCCGTCTGGAACCTGGCGCAGCTTGCCACCTGCCTGATCCCCCTGATGGGCGAACGCGACGCCGCCATCGAGGCCGCGACGAAATCGGTTCACGGCTTCGCGCCGATCTATCAGGCTGCCTGGCGCCGCCGCTTCGGCGAAAAGCTGGGCCTGACCGAAGCCGCCGACGTGCAACCCCTGGCCGAGCGCCTGCTGACCATGATGGCCCAGCAGCGTGCCGATTTCACCCGGGTTTTCGCCGGCCTAGCCGACGGTCGCGCGCGGGACGAATTCATCGACCGGGATGCCTTCGACGCCTGGGCGGCGGATTGGCAGGCCCAAGGCCCCGATCCGGACCTGATGCGTCATGCGAACCCGGTCCGCATCCCGCGCAACCACCGGATCGAGGAAGCCATCGCCGCAGCGGTGGCCGACGATCTTGGCCCCTTCCGCCGCCTGTTCGACGCCGTGACGCATCCGCGCGACGCGCGTTCGGAATGGGACGACCTGGCCCATGCGCCCCTTGCGGAACAGATCGTGCATCAGACCTTCTGCGGCACCTGATCAAAACGCGGGCACTGCGTCACCCATGACGCCCCAGGCCCTTGCGGCCACCCTGCCCCTGGCTATCCTGCGCCGATCACGAAAGGCGGCATGTTCTTGTTGAGACTGGCAAGCTACAATCTGCACAAATGCCGGGGCCTGACCGGCCCGCACGCGCCGGAACGCAACCTTGCCGTCATTGCCGCCCTGCGGCCCGACATCATCGCCCTGCAAGAGGTCGATTTCCGCCTGGGCGCCCGCCCCGAGGCCCTGCCCCGCCGGCTGATCCGCGAGGCCACCGGGCTGGTGCCCGCGAACATGGCGACGACGGGCGAAAACTCGCTTGGCTGGCACGGCCAGACCATCCTGATGCGCCCGGATCTGGCGGAACAGGCGGTGCTGCGCCGCCTGCCCCTTCCAGGGATCGAGCCGCGCGGGGCGGTGGTCCTGCGCCTGCCAAGACTGACGGTGATCGGGGTGCATCTGGGGCTTGCCCGGTCGTCGCGGCGCGCGCAACTGGCGCGGATCACGGCCCAGGCCGCGCGGATCGCGGACGACAACATCGTGCTGATGGGCGATTTCAACGAATGGCACGACAGCCGGGGGCTGGAATCGCTGGCGGGCTTTCGGGTCATCGCGCCGGGGCCCTCCTATCCAGCGCCCTTGCCGCAGTTCCGGTTCGACCGCATTGCCATGTCCCAGCACCTGACCCTGCTGCGTCAGGGCGTCTTTACCGGGGCCAATGCGCGCGACGCGTCCGACCACCTGCCCATCTGGGCCGAGATCGAGCAGCCCTGAAATTGCCGCTTTCGGCCTGACCCGGCGGCAGCTATGAAGGCGCCGACATCAGGCAACGGAGGGGCACCCATGACCGCCATCATCGACATCTTCGCGCGAGAGATCCTGGACAGCCGCGGCAACCCGACCGTCGAGGTCGACGTGACGCTGGAAGACGGCACGATGGGCCGGGCGGCCGTGCCCTCGGGCGCATCCACGGGCGCGCATGAGGCGGTCGAGAAGCGCGACGGCGACAAGGCCCGCTACATGGGCAAGGGCGTGCTGGAGGCCGTGGCCGCCGTGAACGGCGAGATCGCCGAGAACCTGATCGGCGAGGATGCGACCGAACAGCGCGCCATCGACGCAATGATGTGCGAACTGGACGGCACGCCGAACAAGGGCCGCCTGGGCGCGAACGCGATCCTGGGCGTGTCGCTGGCGGTGGCCAAGGCCGCGGCGGATGCGACGAACCAGCCGCTGTATCGTTATGTCGGCGGCACGGGCGCGCGGATCCTGCCGGTGCCGATGATGAACATCATCAATGGCGGGGAACATGCCGACAACCCTATCGACATCCAGGAATTCATGATCATGCCAGTCAGCGCGGACAACATCCGCGACGCCGTGCGCATGGGGTCCGAGGTGTTCCACACGCTGAAGAAGGAACTGTCGGCGGCAGGCCTTTCGACCGGGATCGGCGATGAGGGCGGCTTTGCGCCGAACCTGTCCTCGGCCCGCGACGCCCTGGACTTCATCCTGCGCTCGGTCGAGAAAGCCGGCTACAAGCCCGGCGACGACATCATTCTGGCGCTGGATTGTGCCTCGACCGAATATTTCAGGAACGGCAAGTATGAAATGGCGGGCGAGGGCAAGTCCCTGACCTCGGCCGAGAATGTGGATTATCTGGCCGCGCTGTGCGCCGACTATCCGATCCTGTCGATCGAGGATGGTTGCGCCGAGGACGACTGGGACGGCTGGAAGCTGCTGACCGACCGTCTGGGCGGCACCGTGCAGTTGGTCGGCGACGACCTGTTCGTGACCAATCCCGCGCGTCTGGCCGAAGGCATCGCCAAGGGCTGCGGCAATTCGCTGCTGGTCAAGGTCAACCAGATCGGCACCCTGTCGGAAACGCTGGACGCCGTGCGCCTGGCCGACCGGAACGGCTATACCAGCGTGATGTCCCACCGCTCGGGCGAGACCGAGGACGCGACCATTGCCGATCTGGCGGTCGCCACCAACTGCGGCCAGATCAAGACCGGCAGCCTTGCCCGGTCCGACCGGCTTGCGAAATACAACCAGCTGATCCGCATCGAGGAGATGCTGGGCGCCACCGCCGAATACGCAGGCCGCAGCATCCTGCGCTGATCCACACCCTTCGGGTCGCCGGGCCGTCCGCGTTCCGCGCGGGCGGCCTTATTTTTTGCGTGGCGGTGCCGCAGACTACTCGACAGACGGCAGACAAGCACTAAACTGCGACCCATTCGGGCCGGGAACCCGTGGGAGGCCATCCCGACAGCCCTATCGGAGGAGAGTTCATGAAAGATTCCAAGACGCTGCACCGCAGGTCGTTCCTGACAACGGCTTCGGTCGGCGGTGTCGCCGCCGCAGCCGGCGCCACGCTGGCAGCGCCCGCGATCGCCCAGGAGGCGCCCACCATCAACTGGCGCGTGGCGTCGTCCTTTCCGAAGTCGCTGGACACCATCTATGGCGGCGGAGAGGAGATCTCGGCGCGCCTGAAGGAAGCTTCCGACGGCAAGTTCAACCTGCAGGTCTTCGCCGCGGGCGAAATCGTGCCGGGCCTGGACGCCATCAACGCGGCAGGCGACGGCACCGTGGAATGCGCCCATTCGGTGGGCTATTACAACTGGGGCAAGGATCCGGCCTTCGCCTGCGGCGCCGACCTGCCCTTCACCTTCAGCGCGCGCGCCAAGGCTGCCTATAACTATCACGGCGGCGGCATCGACCAGTACAACCAGTTCCTGGAAACGGTCGGCCTTGTGGCCTTCCCCGCCGGCAACACCGGCGTCCAGATGGGCGGTTGGTACCGCAAGGAGGTGAACACCGTCGCCGACATGCAGGGCCTGAAGATGCGCATCTCGGGCCTGGCCGGGCGCGTGGTCGAGAAGCTGGGCGTCGTGCCGCAGCAGATCGCGGGCGGCGACATCTATCCGTCGCTTGAAAAGGGCACCATCGACGCCGCCGAATGGGTCGGGCCCTATGACGACAACAAGCTGGGCTTCCAGAAGGTCGCGCCCTATTACTATTACCCGGGCTTCTGGGAAGGCGGGCCGACGGTCAGCCTCTTCATCAACAAGGCCAAGTACGACGAGCTGCCCGCCCATTACAAGGCACTGCTGCGGACCTGCTGCCAGGCATCCGACCAGAACATGCTGGCCAAGTACGACTATCGCAACCCGAGCGCGCTGAAGGAACTGGCCGCGTCGGGCGCGCAGCTTCGCTCCTTCAGCGAAGAGATCATGAACGCGGCCTTCACCGCCGCGAACGAGGTCTATGCCGAGTTGTCCGCCCAGAACGAGCATTTCAAGCGGCAATACGAGGCGCAGTTGCAGTTCCGCGACGACTGGTACCTGTACAACCAGACGGCGGAATACACCTTCGATACCTTCATGATGATCCAGCAGCGCAACGGCAAGCTGGCCCCCACCCAGGGCTGAGATCGTTCTGACAGGACAGAACCGCCGCGGATCATCCGCGGCGGTTTTTTCATGGGCGCTTCCCAAAGAAAGCGACGGAAAGAAAAAGGCCGGGTCGAACCCGGCCTTTCGTTGTCAGTTGCTGCCGCCAAGACCCGGCGGCGGGCCGCCCAGGCCCAAGCCGCCGGGGGCGGGTGCCGGCTGCGGCTCGGCCGGGGCTGCGGGGGCAGGCGCGGCCGGTGCGCCAAGCCCCGGCGGAGGTGCGCCAAGGCTTGGGGGCGTGCCCCCCAGACCGCCCGACGGTGCCGTGGTGCCGCCGTCGGCGGGTGCTTGCTGGCCAAAGGGCGCACCCAGGCCGCCCAGCGATCCAAAGCCGCCGCTGCTGCCGCCCATCCCTCCGGCCGGGATTTCAAGCCGGATGTTCGATGTGTCCACCGGCGCCCCCTTGTAGTGCATGACCATGCCGGGGAAGGCGATCACCACGCCGATCATCACCAGCTGGATGCAGACGAAGGGCACGGCACCCCAATAGATCTGCCCGGTCCTGACCGGCGCCATGCGTTTCTTCGTGACCTTGTCGATGTATTCGCCCTTGGGCGCCACCGACCGCAGGTAGAACAGCGCAAAGCCGAAGGGCGGGTGCATGAAGGCCGTCTGCATGTTCACGCCCAGGATGACGCCGAACCAGATCAGGTCGATGCCCAAGGCCTCGGCCGCGGGGGCCAGCAGGGGCACGATGATGAAGGCCAGTTCGAAGAAGTCCAGGAAGAAGGCCAGCAGGAACACCATGATCGACACCACGATCAGGAAGCCGTATTCGCCCCCCGGCAGCGAGGTCAGCAGGTGTTCGACCCAAATGTGGCCGTTCACGCCATAGAAGGTCAGCGAGAAGACCCGCGCCCCGATCAGGATGAACATCACGAAGGCCGACAGCCGCGTCGTGGCGTAAAGCGCCTGGCGGATCACGTCCATCGACAGGCGCTTCTTGATGCCCGCCATGAACAGCGCGCCGACCGCGCCCATCGCGCCGCCCTCGGTCGGGGTGGCGATGCCCAGGAAGATCGTGCCCAGCACCAGGAAGATCAGCGCCAGCGGCGGGATCAGCACGATGATGACCTGCTGGGCCAGCCGCGACATCATGTTGATGCCGGTGGCCTTGTCCAGCAGCGCCACGACATAGATCACCGTCACCGCGATCACGAGGCCCCAGATCGGCGCGTCGGATGCATGGGCCGGACCCAGCCAGCGGGTCGTCAGCCAGAAGATCCCGCCCGCGACCGCCAGGGCCACGATCAGCGAGGTGACGCCCGACCCAAGGGTCCGCGCCTCTTTCGGCAGCGCGGGCAGATAGTGGGGCCGGATGATCGAGACCACGAAGATATAGAGCATGTAGAACCCGGTCAGCACCAGGCCGGGGATCATCGCGCCCTTGTACATGTCGCCCACCGACCGGCCCAACTGGTCCGCCAGCACGATCAGCACCAGCGACGGCGGGATGATCTGCGCCAGCGTCCCCGATGCCGCGATGGTGCCCGAGGCGATCCGCCGATCATAGCCATAGCGCAGCATGATCGGCAGAGAGATGAGGCCCATCGCGATCACGGATGCCGCGACGACACCGGTGGTCGCCGCCAGAAGCGCGCCCACGATGATCACAGCATAGGCCAAGCCGCCACGGATCGGGCCGAAAAGCTGGCCGATCGTGTCCAGAAGATCCTCGGCCATGCCGGATTTTTCCAGAACGATCCCCATGAAGGTGAAGAAGGGGATGGCCAGCAACGTCTCGTTTGCGACGACCCCCCCGAAGAAGCGGTCCGGCAACGCGCCAAGAAGCGGCCAGGAAAGGTTGATGGACCCGCCCGACAGCGGCGCAAGCTCCACCCCGATGACGAAGAACAGAAGGCCGTTCGCCGCCAGGGCGAAGGCGACGGGATAGCCGATCAGCAGAAAGACGATCAGCGAAACGAACATGATCGGCGCCATGTTCTGCGCGATGAGTTCCATCATTTGCGGGCATCCTCGCGCGTCTTGTCGACGGGAATGTCGGTCAGCGGGTGATTGGGATCGGCAAAGCCCGCCTGCTTCAACAGTTCCTCGTCCAGATCAAGCGGCGCGTGGTGGCCGGTGGGGGCGTTGTAATCGGGGATGATCCCACGCATCACGGCGATCTTCTTGATGATCTCGGAAATGCCTTGGAACAGCAGCAGCAGGAAGCCCGTGAACAGAAGCGCCTTGGCGGGCCAAAGGATCAGGCCGCCCGCGTTCATCGACATCTCTCCGGTGCGATAGGATCGCGCCAGCCAGGGCCAGGTCAGCCACAGCGTCAGCAGGACCATCGGCATCAGGAAGAAGATATGGCCCAGAAGCTCGATCCAGTGTTGCACGCGGCGCGACAAGGTGCCGAACAGGATGTCGATGCGGATATGTTCGTTTTCCAGCAGCGTATAGGCCGCGGCCAGAAGAAAGGCGCCGCCGTAAAGATACCATTGCAGTTCAAGCCAGGCATTCGACGAAACGCTGAACGCCTTGCGGATGATCGCGTTGATCGCGCTGACGAAGATCGCCAGCAGGATCAACCAGGATACATTCCTGCCGATCACGGTGTTGACGCGGTCGATGCCGCGCGAAAGGGCCAAAAGGCCGTTCATGAAGAAGTCTCCCCCAAGGGTCGGCCTTTTTTGGCCTTTTGACCGTTTGTTCGTTACTCGGCGGGTATGCGCGATGCAGAAAAACCGGTCAAGAATTTCGATGCCGGCGGAGCCTGTCGGCGGCGGCCGCTTGATCCGGCAGGCTGCCTGCACAGCCCCTGCTGCGATCAGGGTGCCATCGCCTCCCTCAGTGATTGCATGTGACGCCACGTCGCCACCATCGGCTGAACCGATCCAAGGGTCAGATTAATGACTGTTTTTCAGGTGCAAGCGTTTGGGCACGGCCCCATGCGCTGCCTGTTCGCTCACGCAGATGCAACCACCGCGCGCATGATCCAATCTTTACCCGCATCCATGTTCCGTTAGTCTGGGTGCCTTGCGCGCAAGCGAAAAGCCTTCATCGACAAGGGGAGACGCCGATGTCCAAGCTGTTCACCACAACCGCCCTTCTGGCCGCCCTGGCCCTGCCCGCCCAAGCTGTCCAGCCCGCCGAGGGCGAGACGCTGGCCGACAGCCAGACCTATACCTATTGGCTGCTGGATGCGATCAAGACGCTGGATCCGGCCAAGAACACCGATGTCGAAGGCTCGGACGTGCTGCGCCAGTTGTTCGAGGGGCTGATGAACGAGGACGCGACCGGCGGAATGATCCCCGGCGTCGCCGAAAGCCATACCGAAAGCGACGACGGGCTAACCCATACCTTCACCCTGCGCGACGCCAAGTGGTCGAACGGCGATCCGGTCACGGCGGGGGATTTCGTCTATGCCTGGCAGCGCGCGGTGAACCCCGAAACCGCGTCCGAATACGCCTGGTTCCTGGAACTGATGAACATCCGGAACGCCACCCAGATCATCGCGGGCGAAATGACGCCCGACCAGCTTGGCGTCCGTGCGGTGGACGACAAGACGCTGGAGGTCACGCTGACCACGCGCACCCCCTATTTCCTGAAGACGCTGTCCCACGCCACCACCTTCCCGGTGCCGCAAAAGGTCGTCGAACAGCATGGCGACGCCTGGACGCAGCCCGGCAACCTGGTCGGCAACGGCGCCTTCATGCTGGAAAGCCACAACCTTGGCGTGGACATCACCATGGTGAAGAACCCGAACTATTGGGATGCCGCAAACGTGGTGATGGAAACCGTGCGCGGCGTCACCGTGAACGACAACAATATCGGCCTGACACGTTACCTGGCGGGCGAACTGGACCGCGTGCAGATCCCGGCGGGCCAGTATCCGCGCCTGTCGCAGGAATATCCCGACCAGGCGATCTCGATCCCGTATTCCTGTTCCTATGCCTATGTCTTCAACGTGTCCGACAAGGGCCCCGAGGCGCTGAAGGACGTGCGCGTCCGCCAGGCGCTGACGCTGGGCCTGAACCGCGACATCATCGTGAACCAGGTGCTGCAAGGCGGCCAGAAGCCCGCCTATAGCTGGACCCATTGGGCGACCGAGGGCTTCCAGGCCCCGGATGCAGAAATCGCCACCATGACCCAGGAGGAACGGACCGAGAAAGCCCGCGCCCTGCTGACCGAGGCGGGCTATGGCCCCGACAATCCCCTGTCGCTGTCGCTGCAATACAACACCGACGAAAACCACAAGAAGCTGGCCATCGCCGCGCAGCAGTTCTGGAAGCCCTTGGGCGTGAACATCACGCTGAACAATGTCGAATGGAAGGTGCATACCGACCGGATGCAGAACCAGGATTTCGACATGGCCCGCTATGCCTGGTGCGCCGACTATAACGAGGCGACGACCTTCCTGGATTGGTTCCGCACCGACGGCTACAACTCGGGCAAGTGGTCGAACGCGGAATACGACAAGCTGATGGCGGATTCCAAGACGGCCGAGGATACCGCGCCGCTGTACAAGCGGGCCGAGGAGATCCTGGCCGAGGAAGTGCCCGCGGCCTTCGTCTATCACTATTCCAAGGTCGACATGATCAACCCGGCGATCAAGGGCATTCCCACGGAAAACGTAACGAATGCCTGGTATGCCAAGGATCTGTATCGGATCGCCCAGTAAGGCCCGCCCATGTTCGCCTTCATCCTGCGGCGGCTGGCGGTGGCGATCCCCACCTTGCTGGTGCTGATCGTGCTGTCCTTCCTGCTGATGCATCTTGCGCCCGGCGGGCCGTTCACCCAGGAACGCGCCCTGCCGCCGCAGGTGCTGGCGAACCTCAATGCGAAATACGGGCTGGACGACCCGCTGTGGCGCCAGATCTGGAACTATGTGTATGGCATCGTGGTCCATTTCGACTTCGGCCCCAGCTTCGTCTATCCCGACCGGACCGTGAACCAGTTGATCGCGGACGGATTCCCGGTGACGCTGACCTATGGCACGCTGTCCTTCCTGGCCGCGGTCCTTGTGGGCGTCACCCTGGGCTCGCTTGCCGCGATCCGGCAGAACAGCTGGCTGGACTATCTGGCGGTCGGCATCTCCATCGGCGCGCAGGTGCTGCCCAACTTCGTGATGGCACCGCTGCTGGTCCTGGTCCTGACCCTGTGGCTGGGCTGGCTGCCCGGCGGCGGGTGGAGCTTTTCGGACCCCTCGTTCTGGATCATGCCGGTGATCGCGCTGTCCACCAGCTACATGGCCTCCATCGCGCGGATCACACGGTCCTCCATGCTCGAGGTGCTGGGATCGAACCACATCCGCACCGCCCGGGCCAAGGGAATGCCCGAACGCCGCGTCATCCTGCGCCATGCGCTGCGCCCGGCGATGCTGCCGGTCGTCAGCTATCTGGGGCCGGTCTTCGTGTCGATGATCACCGGATCGGTCGTGATCGACATCTATTTCTCTACCGGCGGGATCGGCAAGGCCTTCGTGGACAGCGCGCTGAACCGCGACTACGCGGTGATGATGGGCGTTACCATCCTGGTGGGCGCGCTGACCATCCTGTTCAACCTGGTCGTCGATATCCTTTACGCCTGGATCGACCCGAAGATCCGGTACTAAGCCATGGTGATCGAACACGACAAGATGCGCTCGCTTGCCGCGCGGATGGCCCAGCCCGAGGTTCGGGGACGGTCCCCCTGGGCCGATGCCCGCCGCCGCTTTCTTCGCAACAAGGCGGCGATGGCGGGGCTGGTGATCCTGCTGCTGGTCGCGCTGTTCGCGATCTTCGGCAACCATCTGGCCGTCTGGTCGAACGAGGAGCTGGATTTCAGCGTCATGGGCCAGGTCGCGACCATGGGCCAGCCATCGCTAGAAAACGGGCATTACTTCGGCACCGACGATCTGGGCCGCGACCTGTTCGCGCGCACCGTCCAGGGCACGCAGGTCAGCCTGCTGGTGGGCCTTGTGGGGGCGGGCATCGCGGTGATCGTCGGCACGCTTTACGGCGCGGTGGCGGGCTATGTCGGCGGGCGCACCGACCAGGTGATGATGCGGACGGTCGATATCCTGATGTCGATCCCCTACATGTTCGTGCTGATCCTGCTGTTGGTGATGTTCGGGCGGTCGATGACCATGCTGTTTCTTGGCATCGGCCTGATTTCCTGGCTGGACATGGCGCGCATCGTGCGCGGCCAGACCCTGTCCTTGAAGAACCGCGAGTTCATCGAGGCCGCCCGCGCCACCGGCGTGTCCACCTGGCGCATCATCATCCGCCATATCGTGCCGAACCTGCTGGGCGTGGTCGCGGTCTATGCCACGCTGCTGGTGCCGCTCATGATCCTGACCGAAAGCTTCATCAGCTTCCTGGGCCTTGGCGTGCAGGAACCGCTGACCTCGTGGGGCGCGCTGATTTCCGAAGGCGCGGGCACCATGAGCTATGGCACCCTGTGGCAACTGGCCTTCCCGCTGTTCTTCTTCGTCATCACCCTGTTCGGCTTCTTCTTCGTGGGCGACGGGCTGCGCGACGCGCTTGACCCCAAGGAACGCTGACATGGCTCTTCTGGATATCCGCGACCTGTCGGTCCGCTTCCACACCCACGACGCCGAGGTTCACGCCGTCAACGATGTCAGCCTGACCGTCCAGCCGGGCGAGACGCTGGGCATCGTCGGCGAATCCGGGTCGGGCAAGTCGCAACTGGCCTTCGCGGTCATGGGCCTTCTGGCGCGCAACGGCCGTGCCTTCGGCAGCGTGCGGCTGGACGGGCAGGAAATCCTGAACGCCCCGCCCAAGGTCATCAACAGGGTCCGGGCCGAGAAGATCGCGATGATCTTCCAGGATCCGATGACCTCGCTGAACCCCTATATGCGCGTCTCGGACCAGATGGCCGAGGTTCTGGTCCTGCACAAGGGCCTGTCCAAGCGCGCGGCCGTGGCCGAATCCGTGCGGATGCTGGACGCGGTGCGCATTCCCGACGCCAAGGGTCGGGTGCGGCTTTATCCCCATGAATTCAGCGGCGGGATGCGGCAGCGGGTGATGATCGCGATGGCGCTGCTGTGCCGGCCCAAGCTGCTGATCGCGGACGAACCGACGACCGCGCTGGATGTGACGGTGCAGGCGCAGATCATGACGCTGCTGGCGGACCTGCAACGCGATCTCGGCATGGCGATGATGCTGATCACCCATGACTTGGGCGTCGTCGCCGGATCCTGTTCGCGGGTGGCGGTGATGTATGGCGGGCGCATCCGCGAACTGGGGCCGGTGGGTCCGGTCTTCGCCGATCCGGCCCATCCCTATACGCAGGGGTTGCTGTCGGCGATCCCGCGCATCGACACGGACGAAGGCGAACTGGCCGTCATCCCTGGACAGCCGCCCGACATGTCCCGCCCGCCGCAGGGCTGCGCCTTCCGGCCGCGCTGCGCCTATTGCCGCGACGACTGCGACAACCGCCCGCCGCTGGCGTCCTTTGCCCCCGACCGCTGGCGCGCCTGCTTCGCCCCGCTGGCGGAACTGCGCGCCGGAACGGAGAGCCGCCCATGACGACGCCCCTTCTTGACGTGCGCGACCTTCGCGTCAGCTTTCCCGTCCGGCAGGCGGGCGCGATGCCCTGGACGCGGCCCCGCCACCTTCATGCCGTCGGCGGTGTCAGCTTCACCCTGCAACCGGGCGAGACGCTGGGCGTGGTCGGCGAATCCGGCTGCGGGAAATCCACGCTGGCCCGCGCCCTGATCGGTCTTGTTCCCGCCACAGGCCGGGCCGAATGGCAGGGTGGGGCGGATCTGATCGGCCTGTCGGCGCGGCAGATGATGGCCTATCGCAGCCAGATCCAGATGATCTTCCAGGATCCGCTGGCCAGCCTGGATCCGCGCATGACCGTGGGCCAGATCATCGCCGAACCGCTGGTGACCCATCAGCCCGCTCTGCCCCGGTCCCAGGTTCGCGACCGCGTCAAGGCGATAATGGACCGGGTGGGCCTGCTGCCCAGCCAGATCAACCGCTATCCCCACGAATTCAGCGGCGGACAATGCCAACGGATCGGCATCGCCCGCGCGCTGATCGTGGAACCCCGGCTGATCATCTGCGACGAACCCGTCAGCGCGCTCGACGTGTCGATCCAGGCGCAGGTCATCAACCTGCTGATGCGACTGCAGGCCGATCTGGGCCTGTCGCTGATCTTCATCGCCCATGACCTGTCGGTGGTGCGCCACATCAGCGACCGTGTGATGGTCCTCTACCTGGGCAAGGTGATGGAGATCGCGCCCGCGCGAGACCTTTATGCCGATCCGCAGCACCCCTATACGCAGGCGCTGCTGTCAGCCGTCCCGGTGCCGGATCCCGCGCATGATCCCGCCGCGACCGTGGTGCCGCTGAAAGGCGACCTGCCTTCCCCCATGGACCCGCCCTCGGGCTGCGTCTTCCGCACCCGCTGCCCGCGTGCGGCACCCCGCTGCGCGGCCGAGGTGCCGGTCCTTGCCGGAGATCGCCACCAGACCGCCTGCCATTTCCCCGGCCCCTTCACGCCACAGGAAATCGTCCGCGCCCGCGCCACCGAAGCGGCCTGACCCGCCGCTTCTTCATCCAAGTATCCCTGCGAAAGGCATGGCGGACTTGCCCGCCAAGTCAGCCGACGACCATGTGCCCCGGCCCCTCGAAGGCGCGACCGATCACGGCGGCGTCTGCAAAGCCGTGGTCGGCAAAGATCGCCAGGGCGGCCTCGGCCTCAGCCTCGGCGCAGGCCACCAGCAGGCCACCGCTGGTCTGCGGATCGGTCAGCAGGGCACGATGGGTACCGGCAAAGCCCTGGGGCAGCACGACATCCGCGCCATAGCTGGCCCAGTTCCGCCCGGAAGCGCCGGTGACGTAGCCGGCGACAGCCAGATCGCCCACCCCCGGCAGCAGCGGCACGGCTGCCCAGTCCAGCCGCAACTCGCAACCCGATCCCCGCGCCATCTCAAGCGCGTGGCCTGCCAAGCCAAAGCCGGTCACGTCGGTCATCGCATGGACTCCTGGCAGCCGCGCCAGTTCCGGGCCAGGGGTGTTCAGCTTCGTCGTGGCCCCGACCATCGCACGATATCCATCATCCGACAGCGCGCCCTTCTTCAGCGCCGCGGACATCACGCCGACGCCCAGCGGCTTGCCCAGGATCAGGACGTCGCCCGGCTGCGCACCGCTGTTGCGCTTTACATGGGCGGGATCGACCAGCCCAAGCGCCACCAGGCCATAGATCGCCTCGACCGAGTCGATGGTATGGCCGCCGCCGATGGGGATGCCCGCCTCGCGGCAGGCCATGGCGCCGCCTTCCAGTATGCGGGCGATGGTTTCGCCCGACAGGGTGTTGATCGGCATTCCCACCAGCGACAGCGCCATGATCGGGGTGCCACCCATTGCATAAACGTCGCTGATCGCATTGGTCGCGGCAATGCGGCCGAAGTCCAAAGGATCGTCGACGATGGGCATGAAGAAATCCGTCGTCGCCACAAGCGCCTGCCGGTCGTTCAACAGGTAAACCGCCGCGTCGTCCGACGTCTCGATCCCCACCAGCAGCGCCTCGGGGACAGGCAGCATCGCCGTGCCGCGCAGCAAGCCCGTCAGCACGCCCGGCGCGATCTTGCAGCCGCAGCCGCCCCCGTGGGACAGGGATGTCAGGCGGGGTTCGGTCGTTTGCTGGTCGTCCATGGCAGTCTCCTTCGGTTCGCGCCACGCTATCACCGGCAGATCGGCTCTTCAACGAAGGCCCGTTTGCGCTTAGGACGGTGTCCGCAAGGAGAAGCCCATGCTCAAGACCCGCATCATCCCCTGCCTGGACGTGGCCGATGGCCGCGTCGTGAAGGGCGTCAACTTCGTGGACCTGATCGACGCAGGCGACCCGGTCGAGGCCGCCCGCGCCTATGACGCCGCGGGCGCAGACGAGATCTGTTTCCTGGACATCCACGCCACGCATGAAAACCGGGGCACGATGTTCGACCTGGTGACGCGCACGGCGGAACAATGCTTCGTGCCGCTGACCGTGGGTGGCGGCGTCAGGACGCATGACGATGTGCGGGCGCTGCTGCTGGCGGGCGCGGACAAGGTCAGCTTCAATTCCGCTGCCGTGGCCGATCCCGATGTCGTGGCCCGTGCCGCCGACCGATTCGGCAGCCAGTGCATCGTCGTGGCCATCGACGCCAAGACGGTCGCGGACGGCCGGTGGGAAATCTTCACCCATGGCGGCCGCAAGCCCACCGGCATCGACGCCGTGGAATTCGCCAAGCAAGTCGAGGCCAAGGGCGCCGGAGAGATCCTGCTGACCAGCATGGACCGCGACGGGACGCGCGCGGGCTTCAACATCCCGCTGACCCGCGCGATTGCCGATGCGGTGAACATTCCCGTGATCGCCTCGGGCGGGGTCGGCACGCTGGACCACCTGGTCGAGGGCGTGACCGAAGGGCGCGCCAGTGCCGTCCTGGCTGCATCCATCTTCCATTTCGGCACCCATACCATCGCCGAGGCCAAGGCCCACATGGCCGCCGCCGGCATCCCGATGAGGCTGACATGAGCGCGCTTCACGACCTGGCCGCCACCATCGCCGCCCGCAAGACCGCCGATCCCGACGGCAGCTGGACCGCGAAGCTGCTGGCCAAGGGCCCCGAGAAATGCGCCGAGAAATTCGGCGAGGAAGCAATCGAGGCTGTCATCGAGGCCGTCAAGGGCGACCGTGCCCGCCTGACCGCCGAGGCCGCCGACGTGATCTTTCACCTGCTGGTCATGCTGGCCGCCCGCGACGTCACGCTGGCCGATGTCGAAACGGAACTGGCACGGCGGGCGGGAACCTCGGGGATCGCGGAAAAGGCGTCCCGTCCGGCCTAGGCGGACAACCCTTCCCCTTGGCAGGGCTTGGAGTCTATAAGCGGGCAAATTGTTGCGGCAGGGCCGCGACCAAATAAACATGGCAGAGGACCGCATGAGCAACGATTCCCAGAACGGCAAGCATCACGAAGGCGACGTCGCTTTCATCCAGTCACTTGCGGAACTGTTGAATTCCAGCGACCTGTCCGAACTGTCGGTCAAGCGTGAATACGGCGAACATGACCGCCTGACGGTCAGCCTGTCCAAGCACGCCAGGCAGGTGACCTATGCCGCCCCCGTCGCGGCCGCTGCACCCGCCGCAGCGCCCCAGGCCCCGGCAGCTGCCCCCGCAGCCCAGCTTCCCGCCATCACCGAGGATCCGGCAAGCCTGCCGGGCGCCGTGACCTCTCCCATGGTGGGCACCGCCTATCTGTCCGCAGAACCCGGCGCCGCGCCCTTTGTCCAGATCGGTCAGGCCGTGGCCGAGGGCGACACGCTGCTGATCGTCGAGGCGATGAAGACCATGAACCACATTCCCGCCCCCCGTGCGGGCGTGGTCAAGCGCATCCTGATCGACGACGGCACCCCGGTCGAATTCGGCGCGCCCCTGATGGTCGTCGAGTGAGGCGCGGATGTTTGACAAGATCCTGATCGCCAACAGGGGCGAGATCGCCCTGCGCGTGATTCGCGCCTGCCGCGAGATGGGCATCGCGTCGGTCGCGGTTCATTCCACCGCCGACGCCGATGCGATGCACGTCCGCATGGCCGACGAATCGGTCTGCATCGGTCCCGCGCCCTCCTCGGCCAGCTATCTTTCCATGCCCGCCATCATCTCGGCCTGCGAGATCACGGGCGCGCAGGCGATCCATCCGGGCTATGGCTTCCTGTCGGAAAACGCGGCCTTCGTGCAGATGGTCGAAGACCACGGCATCACCTTCATCGGTCCCCGCGCGGAACATATCCGCATCATGGGCGACAAGATCACCGCCAAGGACACGATGAAGAACCTGGGCGTGCCCTGCGTGCCGGGCAGCGACGGCGGCGTCGATGACGTGGACCAGGCCAAGCGGGTCGCCGCCGGGATCGGCTATCCGGTCATCATCAAGGCCACCGCAGGCGGCGGCGGGCGCGGCATGAAGGTCGCCCAGGACGAGGCCGGCCTTGAGGTCGCCTTCCGCACCGCGCGGGCCGAGGCCAAGGCAGCCTTCGGCAATCCCGACGTCTATATCGAGAAATACCTGCAGCGTCCGCGCCACATCGAGATCCAGGTCTTTGGCGACGGCAAGGGCCGCGCGGTCCATCTGGGCGAACGCGACTGTTCCCTGCAGCGCCGCCACCAGAAGGTGCTGGAGGAAGCCCCTGGCCCCGCGATCAGCCCCGAGGAACGCGCGCGCATCGGCAAGATCTGCGCCGATGCCGTGGCCCGCATCGGCTATGCCGGCGCCGGCACCATCGAGTTCCTGTATGAAGACGGCGAGTTCTATTTCATCGAGATGAACACCCGCCTGCAGGTCGAACATCCCGTGACCGAGGCGATCTTCGGCGTCGATCTGGTGCGCCAGCAGATCCTGGTCGCCGCCGGGCAGGAGATGGAGTTCCGGCAGGAAGACCTGTCAATCCGCGGCCATTCCATCGAGGTCCGGATCAATGCCGAAAAGGTGCCGGGCTTCTCGCCCTGCCCCGGCCGGATCACCCAATACCATGCGCCGGGCGGGCTTGGCGTGCGCATCGACAGCGCGCTTTATGACGGCTATTCGATCCCTCCCTATTACGACAGCCTGATCGGCAAGCTGATCGTGCATGGCCGCGACCGGCCCGAGGCCTTGGCCCGGTTGCAGCGCGCCTTGGGCGAATTGATCGTGGACGGCATCGACACCACCGTGCCGCTGTTCACCGCGCTGTTGCAGGAACCCGATATCCGGTCGGGCAACTATTCGATTCACTGGCTGGAACGCTGGCTGGATCAGAAGTTCGGCTGAGCCTGGACCATGCTGACGCCCGCGCAATTGCTGCAAGGCTATGCGCAGGGCGTCTTTCCCATGGCCGAAAGCGCCCGCGATCCCCGGCTGTATTGGTATGACCCGCCGATGCGGGGGATCCTGCCCGTGGGCGGGGTCCATGCCTCTCGGTCGCTGCGACGCGACCTGCGCCGGGGCGGATGGTCGGCCCATCTGGACGGCAGCTTCAACGCGGTCGTGAACGCCTGTGCGGATCGGGGTACGACCTGGATCAATACCCCGCTGAAGAAGCTTTACCGCGACCTGTTCCGGGCGGGCTTCGCCCATGCCTTGGAGGTGCGACATGACGGCACCTTCGCGGGGGGTATCTTCGGCGTGACGCTGGGGGCGGCGTTCTTTGGGGAATCCATGATGTCGGCGCGGACGAACGGCTCGAAGATGGCCTTGCTGTGGCTGTCCAGCCACCTGGCACGCTGCGGCTTCACCCTGTTCGACACGCAGTTCCTGACGCCGCACCTGGAACGGATGGGCGGGCGAGAGATAACCCGCGACCATTATCGCCAGATGCTGGCCGATGCGCTGGGTCGGCAGGCGGACCTGCGGTCCTGCCGCCTGCCGTCAGCCGATCAGCTTTGGCAGGAAATCACCCATACGTCATAGCGGGCGTCGTCTAGGGCCGAGAGCGCCGGCGACGACGCGATCATCCAGCCGCTGAACAGGGTGACGTTCTGCGAAACATCGGCGATGGTCAGTTGCGCATAGGCATCCGAGCTGGGATCGCCCGCCGGATACCGGCATTCCCCCAGGCGGACCTGCAACCTGCCATAGCGGACTGCCTCCCCCACCAGGACGGGCAAATCCGTCGTCCGGCCCGATATCTTGTCCAATCCCCGAAGAAGGGCACCGTCCGCGCGGGCGACCTCTTGCGCGGCTGCCGGGGTGGTCAGGGCAGCGGCGAGCAACAGGGCGCGGATCATGGTTTTTCCCCGTCCCCAGCCTGGCTGTCCACGAATTTCATCATCAGCTGCAACAGGCTGACGGCGCCCTGCACGTCCTCGATCTCGTCGCCAGGGGCCAGATTGTCGGGGCTGCCGCCCGGCTGGATCTGGATATAGGCGCCACCAAGCAACCCATCCGACTGGATCAGCGCGGCACTGTCAGATGGCAGGGCAATATCCGCAGGAAGGCTCAGCCTGGCATCGGCCATGTAGGTGTCGGGGTTCAACGAGACGCTGGAAACCCGGCCCACGGGAACACCCGCCAGCCTGACCTCGGTCCCCACGGCCACGCCATCGACATCGGGAAAGGACGCCTTGACCTCATAGCCCGTTTCGCGGACAAATCCCTGGCCGAAACCCCACAACAGAAATCCTGCCGCGACCGCAAGCACCGCAGTGCCGGCCAGCATTTCCGCCCGATGTTCGGCAGCCGCCTTCATCTATTCCGGCTGCCAGGCATCATAGTCGCGGCGTGCGGGCTGGTCCGCCCGATACAGCGACCCTTCAGGGTAATAGGCGCCCTGCGTTCCCGTCATGTTTTCCTGATGGGGCTTTTCCCAGGGCTTGCGGGCCAGCGGAGCCTTGGTCGGCGGCTCGTCCCAGGTGTGATGCAGCCAGCCATGCCATTCCGGGCTAACCCGGCTGGCCTGCGATTCGCCGCTGTAGATCACCCAACGGCGCGATCCGTCCTTGTTCTGGTAGAAGACGTTGCCCTCGGCATCCTCGCCGACCTTGATGCCGTTCCGCCAGGTCCAGAACTGGGTATTGATGGTCTGGCTGTTCCACCAGGTCAGGGCGCGAAGCAGAAAGGACATGGGCTGGAACCTCTTATTCGTGGCTGGCGAACATATGACGCAAAGCGCATCGAAGATCCAGCCTGACTGATCTGCCACGCCCGAAGGTCAGGACCTGGCAGCAGTTGGCGTGACCCCAGGGGCGGCACTCCGCCTCTGGGTCAAGGCTCAGCCCGCCGAAGCTGCTTCCTTTTTCGGATCCGCATGGATCAGCAGGGGTTTGGCCGCGGCGTTGTCGACCGCCTCCTCGTTGACGACGACTTCCTCGACGCTGTCCATGCCGGGCAGTTCGAACATCGTGTCCAGAAGGATATCCTCCATGATGGACCGCAGGCCGCGTGCCCCGGTCTTGCGCTTGATGGCGCGCTTGGCGATGGCCTGCAGCGCGTCTTCCGTGAAGGTCAGCTGCACGCCTTCCAGATCGAAGAGGCGCTGATACTGCTTCACAAGCGCGTTCTTCGGCTTGGTCAGGATGATGATCAGCGCTTCCTCGTCCAGATCGGTCAGGGTCGCGATCACCGGCAGACGGCCGACGAATTCCGGGATCAGGCCGAATTTCAGCAAATCCTCGGGTTCAAGCTCCTTGAACAGTTCGCCCACGCCGCGGTCGTCGTTTTCCTTGACCGATGCGCCAAAGCCCATCGCCGTGCCCTTGTTGCGCTGCGCGATGATCCGGTCCAGCCCCGCAAAGGCGCCGCCGCAGATGAACAGGATGTTGGTCGTGTCCACCTGCAGGAATTCCTGCTGCGGATGCTTGCGGCCGCCCTGGGGCGGGACGCTGGCGACCGTGCCTTCCATGATCTTCAGAAGCGCCTGCTGCACGCCCTCGCCCGACACGTCGCGGGTGATCGAGGGGTTGTCGGACTTGCGGGTGATCTTGTCGACCTCGTCGATATAGACGATGCCGCGTTGTGCGCGTTCAACGTTGTATTCGCTGGCCTGCAGCAACTTCAGGATGATGTTCTCGACATCCTCGCCCACATAGCCCGCTTCGGTCAGGGTGGTCGCATCCGCCATGGTGAAGGGCACGTCCAAGATCCGGGCAAGGGTCTGGGCCAGCAGGGTCTTGCCGCAGCCGGTCGGGCCGATCAGCAGGATGTTCGACTTGGCCAGCTCGATATCGCCCTTGGCGCCGTGGTTCAGCCGCTTGTAGTGGTTGTGGACCGCGACCGACAGCACCCGCTTGGCATGTTCCTGGCCGATCACATAGTCGTCCAGGACCGCGCATATTTCCTTGGGCGTCGGCACGCCGTCGCCCGACTTCAACCCCGAGGATTTCGTCTCCTCGCGGATGATGTCCATGCACAGTTCAACGCATTCGTCGCAGATGAACACGGTCGGTCCCGCAATCAGCTTGCGCACCTCGTGCTGGCTCTTGCCGCAAAAGCTGCAATAGAGCGTGTTCTTGCTGTCACTGCCGGACTGGTTCGCCATCGTCCACGTTCCTTGATAGCCGCAGGTCTTTCAACCCGCAGGCGGCGCCGGTTGCCCTGTGCCGCATCTGAGTTGTCCGTGGCGAACAGGCCGCCACGGGTGTGTCCTTTATGTTAGGGTCGACGGAGGCCCGTCACAATCCCCAACAAGTCTATTTCTTCTCGGGTTCCGCCTTGCCGCGCGGCGCGACGACCTCGTCGATCAGGCCCCAGTCCTTCGCCTCCTCCGGCGACATGAAGCGGTCGCGCTCCAGCGCCTCCTCGACCTCGGCCAGGCTGCGGCCCGTGTGGGCCACATAGATTTCATTCAGGCGGCGCTTCAGCTTCTCGGTCTCGCGCGCGTGGATCAGGATGTCGGTGGCCTGGCCCTGGAACCCGCCCGAGGGCTGGTGGACCATCACCCGGCTGTTGGGCAGCGAATAGCGCAGCCCCTTTTCCCCCGCCGCCAGCAGCAGCGATCCCATGGATGCGGCCTGCCCCACCACCAGCGTGGAGACGCGCGGGCGGATATACTGCATCGTGTCATAGATCGACAGGCCCGAGGTCACGACACCGCCGGGGCTGTTGATGTACATGCTGATGTCCTTGTTCGGATTTTCCGCTTCCAGGAACAGCAACTGCGCGCAGATCAGCGTGGACATGCCGTCATGGACAGGTCCCGAGACGAAGATGATCCGTTCCTTGAGCAGGCGCGAGAAGATGTCATAGGCCCGTTCCCCGCGCGAGGTCTGTTCGACCACCATGGGGACAAGGGTGTTCATGTAGAATTCTGCCGGATCGGTCATCGTCTGTCCTTGCCTTGGATCCCTGCCTGCGCGATTCGTCAGGGCGCTGAACCCATCTGTTAGCCGCGAAAGGTTGACAGAGTCTTAGTAACGGGCAAGGTCCGCCGCAAGGCATGGAACGAAGATCGCCCTGATGCGGGGCCAGGAGGCAGGCGTGAAGCTGATCGTGGGACTGGGCAATCCCGGCGCGAAATACGCGGCGAACCGGCACAATATCGGCTTCATGGCCGTGGACAGGATCGCCGCCGATCACGGATTTTCGCCCTGGAAACCGCGCTTTCAGGGCCTGAGCGCCGAAGGCCGGCTGGGCGGTGCGCGCGTGACCCTGCTCAAGCCGCAGACATTCATGAACCTGTCGGGTCAATCCGTGGGCGAGGCGATGCGCTATTTGAAGCTGACCCCCGCCCAGGTGATCGTGCTGCACGACGAACTGGACCTGGCCCCCGGCAAGTGCCGCCTGAAGCTGGGTGGCGGGCACGCGGGTCATAACGGGCTGCGTTCGATCCACCAGCATATCGGCCCGGATTACCACCGGGTCCGGCTGGGGATCGGTCATCCCGGGCACAAGGACCGAGTGGCGGGCTATGTGCTCTCGGATTTCGCCAAGGCCGACGGCGACTGGCTGGACGACCTGCTGCGCGGCATATCCGACGGGGCAGAGGCCTTGGCCGCCGAGGACGGCACGAGGTTTCAGAACCAGGTCGCGGCCCGCACGCAGCCCGCCCGGAACAGCGGCACGATGCCCACCCCACCTGCCCCGGCCCAGTCTCCCCAGGTCCAGTCGCCCCCGGCCCCGCCAGCCAAGGCATCGCCGGACAGCCCTGCCAGCCTGGCCGACAAGCTGCGCCAGCTGACCGACCGCTTTCGCTGAGCCGGGGCTTGGCGGGCGTCCTGCGGGGCTGTAGCCTGCCAAGAGGGAGGATCGGGCAATGGAACCATCGCTGAACGTGCTGGGAACGCGGCTGGAACCGTGTTCGACAAAGCCGCTGACCGGGTTTTACCGCAATGGATGCTGCGATACCGGTCCAGGCGACACAGGCAGCCATACGGTCTGCGTGATCGTCGATGCGGAATTCCTGGCGCTATCGAAATATCTGGGCAACGACCTGTCCACGCCCCGTCCCGAATTCCGCTTCGACGGGCTGAAGCCGGGCGACCGCTGGTGCCTGTGCGCCGCGCGTTTCCTGCAAGCCGCACAGGAATTCGGGGCGCCGAAAGTCGTGCTGGAATCGACCCATGCGCGTGCCCTGGACATCATTCCCATCGAACTGCTGCGCGCCCATGCGGTCGATGCGCAGGGTTGAACTTCTGGCTCTTGCCGCGCTGCTGCTGCCGCTGCCGGTCCTGGCGCAGCCTCTGCCCGATGGGCCAGTGCCGCGCAGCGACGATCAGCGCAGGCTGTCCGAATACCACGCCGCGGCTGGAGAGGCGCTGCTGGGCGCCTTCGCGGTCGGTGATCCCGCGGATCTGGCCCTGTTGACGGCGGGCCTGGCCGGAGAGGCCCTTTCACCCGAGCGCGCGATCCAGGACATGGCCGGGGATTGGTCATGCCGGATGATCAAGCTTGGGGGTTTGCTGCCGATCACGGTCTACAGCCCTTTTCGCTGTACGATCAGCCCCGATGGCGGTTTTGAAAAGCTGACGGGGTCGCAGCGGACCAAGGGCAACATCCACCAGGACGGCGATCGGCTGATCTATCTGGGGACCGGGTTCGTGGCCGGTGACATGCCGCCATCATACGAGAATCTGCCGGCGCAGGTCGATCCGCAAGCCAGTCCGCAATTCATGCCCGAAATCGGCGTGGTAGAGATGGTTTCAGACAGGAAGGGGCGGGTCTTGTTCCCCGCCCCCTATCTTGAATCACGCTTCAACATTCTGCTGTTGAGCCGTTGAAAGAAATCCGTTTTTCGGTCCGGTCAACGAATCAGCCGTTGGACCCGGACCCGTCGGAACCGCCATCCGATCCACCACCGGAACCACCGTCTGAACCGCCATCGGAACCACTGTCCGAACCACTGTCCGATCCGCTGTCGGACCCGCCATCAGCGCCGCCGTCCGAGCCGTTGGCAGAACCGTCGGAACCACCGTCAGTCCCGGAACCAGGACTGCCCGTGTCGCCCCCATCGGCACCTTCTTCGCCCGTTCCGGATCCGTCATCACCGGTCCCGGCCTCTGCACCCTCCTCACCCTCGTTCCCGGCATCCGTGCCGCCGCTGCTGCCGCCCAGGACATCATTGGCGATATCGGATCCGCGATTGCTGGTGGCGTCGGGCTGTTCGCGCAGTTCGACCCCGTCGACCGATATCAGCGTGCCATTCGCGATGCTGTAGACCAGTTCGGTCGGTTGACCGTTGCGCTGCGCGCTGACGGTCATGATCGCCCCTTCGCGCAGGATATGAATGTTGGTGAACCCCTGAGACAGCAGCGTCTCGACCACGACCTGGTCGTTGTTGATCTGCTCTGGCAAGGGAAAGGCCGGGACGGCAACCGCCCCTACAGGGGGTTGGGGTTGCAGGGCGGGGTCCACGACAACGGCAGTATTGCCTCCGGGCGTTTCGACGACAGTCTGGGCCAGGGATGCGGTTGCCAGGAACAGGCCGGATGCGCCCGCAAGCGCAAGGCCAAGGGTCTTGTTGGACATGGTATCCTCCGATCATGCGGTCGGGGGACAAACCCCGTCCGCATGATCGTGGTTCCGCCTTAGGTCTTGATATCAAAGCCCAGATGCTTGGCGACGGTGAAGATGTCCTTGTCGCCCCGCCCGCACATGTTCATGACGATGATATGATCGCGCGGCAGGCCCGGCGCGATCTTCATCACATGCGCCAAGGCGTGGCTTGGTTCCAAGGCGGGGATGATGCCTTCCTGGGCGCAGCACAACTGGAACGCCTCAAGCGCCTCGGCGTCGGTGATGCTGACATATTCGGCGCGGCCGGTGTCGTTCAGCCAGGCATGTTCCGGCCCGATGCCGGGATAGTCCAGGCCTGCGCTGATCGAATGGCCTTCGAGGATCTGCCCGTCGTCGTCCTGCAGCAGATAGGTGCGGTTGCCGTGCAGCACGCCCGCGCGCCCGCCGGAAAGGCTGGCGCAGTGTTCCATCCGGTCATCGACGCCCTTGCCCCCGGCCTCGACGCCGATGATGCGGACATCCTTGTCGTCCAGGAAGGGATAGAACAGGCCCATCGCGTTTGACCCGCCCCCGATGGCGGCGATGATGGTATCGGGCAGACGGCCTTCGCGAGGCAGGATCTGTTCCTTGACTTCCTTGCCGATGATCGACTGGAAGTCGCGGACCATCGCCGGATAGGGGTGCGGGCCGGCCACGGTGCCGATGCAATAGAAGGTGTCGCGCACATTGGTCACCCAGTCGCGCAGGGCGTCGTTCATCGCGTCCTTCAGCGTGCCGCGTCCGCTGGTGACTGGCACGACCTCGGCCCCAAGAAGGCGCATCCGGAAGACGTTCGGCGCCTGCCGTTCCACGTCATGGGCGCCCATATAGACCACGCATTTCAGCCCGAAGCGCGCGCAGACGGTGGCGGTCGCCACGCCATGCTGGCCCGCGCCGGTTTCGGCGATGATGCGGGTCTTGCCCATGCGGCGCGCCAGCAGGATCTGGCCCAGCACGTTGTTGATCTTGTGGGCACCGGTGTGGTTCAGCTCGTCCCGCTTCATGTAGATCTTGGCGCCGCCCAGGTATTCCGTCAGCCGTTCGGCAAAGTACAGGGGCGATGGACGGCCGACGTAATGGGTCCACAGATCGTCCATCTGCGCCCAGAATTCGGGATCGGTCTTGGCGCGTTCGTATTCGGCTTCCAGGTCCAGGATCAGCGGCATCAGGGTCTCGCTGACGAAGCGGCCGCCATAGATGCCGAACCGGCCCTGTTCGTCGGGTCCGGTCTTGTAGCTGTTCACCAGATCATCGGCCATGGGATCGCCTTCACGGTTGGAATGGGTATTTGGACAACGAAGAAGCGTCAGAGCGTCTTCTTATATCCGATATGGCTGGGGGTGAAGCCCAGCCGGTCATAGAAGCGGTGCGCGTCCGTCCGCGCCCGGTTGGTCGTCAACTGCATCTGGGTGCAGCCGGCCGCCCTTGCACGTGCCTCGGCATCGGCCATCAGCTGGGCGCCGATGCCTTGTCCGCGCAGGTCGGATGCGACCCGCACGCCTTCGATCTGGGCGCGAAGGGCAGCGGCCACGGACAGGCCCGGAAGAAAGACGATCTGATAGCAGGCGATGATCCGGTCATCCAGCAGACCGACGACCAGATGGTTGCCGGTCTGGGCCTGCATGGCGTCGAAGGCAGCCAGAGAGGGCCGCATGTCGGCCTTTTCCCGACCCTTTCCGAAAACGTCGTCGGCAAGCATCGCGACGACCGCAGGAACCTCGTCCCGTTTTGCCGCCCGGAAGCGGACCTTCATGACGCGGCGCTGATGAAGGCGCGGATCAGGGCTTCGTCCTTGACGCCGGGCTCGCTTTCCACGCCCGAGGACACATCGACGGCAGGCGCCCCGGTCAGGCGCACCGCCTCGGCCACGTTCTGCGCCGTCAGGCCGCCCGCGAGCATCCAGGGCCGCAGCCACTTGCGCCCGACCAGCAGGCGCCAGTCGAAGGACAATCCGTTGCCTCCGGGCAGGTCGGCATCCCTTGGCGGCTTCGCATCGACCAGCAGCATGTCGGCGACCAGACCGTAGTCGGTCAGCGCCGGCAGGTCAGAAGGATCGGACAACCCGACGGCCTTCATCACCGGCAGGCCGGTCAGGGACTTGATCCGGGCCACGCGGTCGGGGCTTTCGCTGCCGTGGAGTTGGATGATATCCAGGGGAACCTTTCCCAACACCTCGTCCAGCAGTTCGTCTGCGGGGTCCACGAACAGCCCGACCGACGCCACACCCACGGGAACATGGAAAGCCAGCCGGGCCGCTTCGTCCACGGAAACGGCACGCGGCGATTTCGGAAAGAAGACCAGCCCGACATAGCGCGCCCCGGCATCCGCCGCAGCCTCGATATGTTCGGGGCGACGAAGGCCGCAGATCTTGACCTGGGCCATCCCTCAGCGCCCGGCGGGCAGCGTCGTGCCGGGGGCGGGCTCGGCCGAGGCAATGGGACGCGCGGGTGTCGTGGCCCTGGGACGGTCCAGGATCGCCAGAACCTCGTCCTTGGGGGCGGCGTGACGGTGGCGCAGATGGCCCACCTCGTTTTCAAGGCGGGTGGCGCGGTCAGCCTGGGCACGGGCCTCGCGGCGGATATGGGCCTCTCGCAACCATTCCCAGACCAGGCCCGCCAGCATGCCCAGCGCGAACGCCAGGAAGATCACGAGGAACAGCGGCAGATCGACGGACCAGCGGCCGCCCAGGTATTGCCCGAAATTCGCAGGAAAGGCCGACAGTGTCACGATGTCACGGTTGGCCAGGGCCACCGCGATCAGGATGATCGCCAGTGCCGCCACGAAGATCAGTCGAAGAAAGCGCATGGGTTGTCCTTGGTTGCGGCGGCCGGATGCGGCGCGGTGTCCTTGCAGGGCCTTTTACGCCCTTCAGGCCTCTCCGTTCAACCGATCGCGCAACAGTTTTCCGGTCTTGAAAAAGGGAACGTATTTCTGATCGACATCCACGGCCTCGCCCGTCCGGGGGTTGCGGCCGGTGCGCGCGTCCCGCTTCTTGACGGAAAAGGCGCCAAAGCCGCGCAGTTCGACCCGGTCGCCCCGCGCCATGGCGTCGATGATTTCCTCGAACACGGTGTTCACGATCCGCTCGACGTCGCGCCGGAACAGATGCGGGTTTTCGTCAGCGATAAGCTGGATCAGTTCGGACCGGATCATCATCCCCCCAGGTGGCGTAACGGGCTAAACGGCATCGTTTGCTGAACTTGCGACAAGAAGGCAACGCAGGAAAAGGTTCCCAGTTTCATAGCGATGCCAGTTTTGCCCCCGCCTTGCAAGAGAGGTGAAATTCCCCTGCCCGTCCCGCAGGCACCAGAAAGCCCGCCCCGCATCTGCGGGACGGGCCATGTCAGGCAGTCAGCCGACCGATCAGCGGTCGCGGTTCAGCGCGGCGCCCAGGATGTCGCCCAGCGAGGCGCCCGAGTCGGACGAGCCGTACTGGTCGATGGCTTCCTTTTCCTCGGCGATCTCGCGGGCCTTGATCGACAGGCCAAGACGGCGGGTCTTGGTGTCGATGTTGGTGACGCGGGCATCGACCTTGTCGCCGACCTGGAAGCGCTCGGGGCGCTGATCCTGACGGTCGCGGGCCAGATCGCTGCGGCGGATGAACGACTTGACGCCGTTGTATTCCACCTCGACGCCGCCATCCTCGATCGCGGTGACCTCGACGGTCACGACCGAACCACGCTTCACGCCGTCAACGGCTTCGGCCATGTGTTCGTTTTCGATGGCCTTGATCGACAGGCTGATGCGCTCTTTCTCGACATCCACGTCCTGGACCACGGCTTTCACCACGTCGCCCTTGCGGAAGTCCTGGATCGCGTCTTCGCCGCGGGCATCCCACGAGATGTCCGACAGGTGGACCATGCCGTCGATATCGCCTTCGAGGCCCACGAACAGACCGAATTCGGTGATGTTCTTGACCTCGCCCTCGATGACAGTGCCCGAGGGATGGGCTTCGGCGAAGACTTCCCACGGGTTGCGCTGCGTCTGCTTCAGACCCAGCGACACGCGGCGCTTGGCTTCGTCGATCTCCAGCACCATCACTTCGACTTCCTGAGAGGTCGAGACGATCTTGCCCGGATGGACGTTCTTCTTGGTCCAGGACATTTCCGAGACGTGGACCAGACCCTCGACACCGGCTTCCAGTTCGACGAAGGCGCCGTAGTCGGTGATGTTGGTCACGCGGCCCTGGTGGACCGAGCCGATCGGGAACTTGTCGCCCACGGTATCCCACGGATCGGACTGCAGCTGCTTCATGCCCAGGCTGATGCGGTGGCTGTCCTTGTTGATCTTGATGACCTGAACCTTCAGGGTCTCGCCGATCGACAGGATTTCCGACGGGTGGTTGACGCGGCGCCAGGCCATGTCGGTGACGTGCAGCAGGCCGTCAACGCCGCCCAGGTCAACGAACGCACCGTATTCGGTGATGTTCTTGACGACGCCGTCCACGGTCTGGCCTTCGGTCAGGTTGGCGATGACCTCGGCGCGCTGTTCGGCGCGGCTTTCTTCCAGGATGGCGCGGCGCGACACGACGATGTTGCCACGGCGACGGTCCATTTTCAGGATCTGGAACGGCTGCTTCAGACCCATCAGCGGGCCGGCGTCGCGCACGGGGCGCACATCGACCTGCGAACCGGGCAGGAACGCAACGGCGCCGCCCAGATCGACCGTGAAGCCGCCCTTGACGCGGCCGAAGATGGCGCCTTCGACGCGCTCTTCATCGGCATAGGCTTTTTCCAGACGGTCCCAGGCTTCCTCCCGGCGGGCTTTCTCGCGCGAGATGCTGGCTTCGCCGCGGGCGTTTTCCACGCGGTCCAGATAGACCTCGACTTCGTCGCCAACCTTGATGTTGGGTTCTTCGCCGGGATTCGCGAATTCCTTGAGATCGACGCGGCCTTCCATCTTGTAGCCGACGTCGATGATGGCCTGTCCCGCCTCGATGGCGATGACGCGGCCCTTGACGACCGAACCTTCGTCCGGGGTGTCAATGTCGAAGCTTTCGTTCAGGAGGGCTTCGAATTCCTCCATAGTCGCTTTAGCGCACATATATGATCGGTTTCCTTTACGACGATTTTACTGGCCATGCGGTTGGCTCCGCCGGTCTTTATGGCTGCCTTCGGGAACGGCAAAGGGTCGCGGCATGACGCCCGACCCGTTCAGATGCGGCCTGTTCTGACCATCTCGCCCCTAAGACTGACCGCCATATAAGGGCGAAAAGCAGGAAACTCAACGCGAAAGTCACAAAACGGATATATCCATTGATAAGTACCGCTTGCAGGATCAGGATTGCAGGCGATAGGTTCGGGCGAACATATCGCCCGAGGTGCCGATGATCCGCCCCGCCCTTCTGCTTGCCCTGCTTGCCAGCCCGGCCATGGCAGATGACGTCACCGTCTTCGCTGCGGCCTCGCTGAAGAATGCCCTGGACGAGGTTGCGGCAGGGTTCATGCGCCAGACCGGCCATGACGTGACCATATCCTATGCCGGGTCGAACATCCTGGCCAAGCAGATCATCGAGGGGGCGCCCGCCGATCTGTTCATTTCCGCCAGCAAGGAGTGGATGGACCAGGTCGAGGAGGCGGGCATGGTTGAAAGGCGGGCCGATCTTCTGGGCAACCGCCTGGTGCTGGTCGCGCATGGCGCGGCGCAGCCGGTGCAGATTTCGCCCGATACCGATCTGGCCGGCCTGCTGGACGGCGGCAAGCTGGCCATGGCACTGGTCGATTCCGTTCCTGCCGGACAATACGGAAAGGCCGCCTTGGAACACCTTGGTCTGTGGGACGATGTCCGGGCCGATGTCGCGCAGTCCGACAACGTTCGCGCCGCCCTGGCCCTGGTCGCCACCGGAGAGGCGCCCCTTGGCATCGTCTATGCCACGGATGCGGCTGCCGAGGATGGCGTGACCATCGTGGGCGAATTTCCATCCGACAGCCACCCGCCGATCACCTATCCTGCCGCCTTGCTGACCGGCGCGTCGGACGATGCCGACCGGGCCTTTTACGACGCCTTGTCGGACAGCGCGGCAATGGCCGTCTTTGAACGGCATGGCTTCACGGTGCCGAACTGACGTGGCCGACTGGCTGACCCCCGAGGCATGGCAAGCCATCCGCCTGTCGCTGAAGGTGTCGCTGTGGGCGACGCTTGCCAGCCTGCCTTTCGGGATCCTGGTGGCCTATATTCTCGCCCGTTGGCGCTTTCCCGGCCATGGTCTGTTGAACGGGCTGGTGCATCTGCCGCTGGTGCTGCCGCCGGTCGTCACCGGCTATCTGCTGCTTCTGACCTTCGGACGGCGGGGCTGGGTCGGGCAATGGCTGGACCAGGTCGGCATCGTCCTGGCCTTTCGCTGGACGGGCGCGGCGCTTGCCGCCGCGATCATGGCCTTTCCGCTGATGGTCCGGGCCATCCGCCTGTCAGTCGAGGCCGTGGATCCCCGTCTGGAACAGGCGGCATCGACCCTGGGCGCGTCCCGTCCCTGGGTGTTCCTGACCGTGACCCTGCCCCTGATCCTGCCGGGCATCCTGGCGGGCGCGATCCTGGCCTTCGCAAAGGCCATGGGGGATTTCGGCGCGACGATCACCTTCGTCTCGAACATTCCCGGCCAGACGCAGACCGTGCCTTCGGCCATCTATGCCTTCCTGCAGGTGCCGGGGGGTGAAAGCGCGGCCGCCCGGCTGGTCCTTGCCGCCATCGCGGTCGCCTTGGGGGCGCTGTTCCTGTCGGAATGGCTGTCGCGGGCCGTTGCACGTCGGATCGGGGGGGCGTGATGCTGTCCGTCGCGCTGCGCCACCGGTTTGCGGATTTCACGTTGGACGCGGCCTTCGAAGCGCCGGACGGGTTGACGGCGCTGTTCGGGCATTCGGGATCCGGCAAGACCACGGTGGTCAATGCCGTGGCCGGGCTGCTGCGTCCCCATTTCGCCTGCATCACGGATGGGGACGCGGTGCTGACCGACAGCGAAGGGGGCATCTTCCTGCCGCCGCACCGGCGCGGCATCGGCTATGTCTTCCAGGACGCGCGGCTGTTTCCGCATCTGACCGTGCGGCAGAACCTGCTGTTCGGTCACTGGTTCACGGGCCGGGGGCGCAAGGCCGAACTGTCCCGTGTGGTGGACATGCTGGGCATCGGCGCGCTGCTGTCGCGCCGTCCCGCCGCCTTGTCGGGGGGCGAACGCCAGCGGGTGGCGCTTGGCCGCGCCATCCTGTCCCATCCCCGGATGCTGCTGATGGACGAGCCGCTGGCGTCCCTGGACCAGCCCCGCAAGGACGAGATCCTGCCCTATCTGGAGCGCCTGCGCGATCAGGCCGGGCTGCCGATCCTTTATGTCACCCACTCCCCGGCCGAGGTCGCGCGGCTGGCCACCACCATCGTCCTGATGGATCATGGCCGCGTCCGGGCATCCGGCCCTGCGGCGCAGATCATGTCAAACCCCGCGACCGCCCCGATGCTGGGCCTGGCGGATACCGGCGCCATCCTGACCGCCCGGATAAGGGGGCAGGATGCCGATGGGCTGACCTGGCTTTCGACCCCCGCCGGGCCGCTGTTCCTGCCCCAGGTCGCGGCGCCGGTGGGCCGCAGCCTGCGGCTGCGGATCCTGGCGCAGGACGTGATGATCGCGACCGTGCCCCCTCAGGGGATTTCAGCCCTGAACGTCATTCCCGCCATAATCCGCGACCTGACAGATGCCGAGGGCGGCGTGCTGGTGCGGCTGGACGCGGGCGGGCAGGCCATCCTGTCGCGGATCACCGCGCGTTCGGCCCGCAGCCTGGACCTGCATCCCGGCAAGCCGGTTCATGCCGTGCTGAAGGCTGTTTCCGTGGCGCCCGGCACGATCGGTTTTTCCGCCGGCTGATGGGCCAGCCAGACCCCGCTTTCGCGTGAAAAATATTCATGTTCGGGCGGATTGAACCCCCGGCCCATGGGCGCAATGTGGCGTTCGATGGTCAGGAATGTCCCTTCGATCTGCAGGACCGCGAATTCGTTCTGGCGGTCCGACAGCCGCCCGCACAGCGCGGTGCCCGCCTGCACCTGCAACAGCCCCGGATGCGCCGTCTGGTCCAGCATGGCGCCCGTCGCCCAGACATGCAGATGCCCCGACAAGGCGATCTGCGCCCCCGCGCGTTCCAGCCGCGCCAGGGCCTGGGGCGCGCGGCGCGACAGTTCCTTGTCCACCTGGGCCAGATGCTCCAACGGGTGATGCAGCGCCACGATGTTCATGCCGTTGGGATCAAGGCTGCCTTCCAGGCGCCGGATTTCGCCATTGCGGATGATGCCGCGCTGAACGGCACAGGGATCGACGCTGTTCAGGGACAGGACGCGAACCGGCCCGACCTCTCGGACCGGGGTCAGATCGGGGCCGACCGCATGGCGAAAGCCGCGCCAGGGCATGAGGAAACGGACCGGCAGGTTATACAGCGGCACGTCATGATTGCCGGGGATGACCAGCAACGGCGCCTGGATCCGTTCCAGAAAGGCAGCCCCCTGGGCATATTGCGAAGCGCGGGCGCGATGCGTCAGGTCGCCCGTGACGACCACAAGATCCGCCTGCGCGCCGTTCACGCGATCAAGCAGCGGTTCCACCAGATCCGGGCGGTGAAACCCGAAGTGCAGGTCGGACAGATGGGCGATGCGGATCACGCCTGCGCGTCCCTGGTCTTGTTGCTGCCATCCGCCGGAACCAGCACCCTCAGCGCGCCTTGGCGCACCTGGACATGGAACGGGCTTTCCATGCGCGTCTTTTCTCCGTCATGGGCGATCAGTTGCCGGGGCCTGTCGGTTTCGATGGTCAGGCTGTCGGTGACGATCAGGTCGAAATCGCTGTCCTTGGCGCTGAACCCGAAGGCCAGCCGAAGGGCCGACCGAAGCAGCGGCAAGGGCTTGCGCGCCTTGGCGATCAGAACGGCCAGGTTCCCGGCGCGGATCGCATCCGCCCCGTCCAGGCCGAAGGCCTCAAGCTGATAGGCGCTGCGGGCGATGAAGACCAGGGCCGTGGTGAACCGGCGTTCCCGGCCCTCGACGATCGCGGTCAGCCGCATCGGATTGCGCAGCCGGCGCATCGCCACCAGCACCGACCAATAGGCCGCCATCCGCGACCGGCCCCAGCGTTTGTAAATCCCTTCTCGGGTCTTCAGGATATGGGGGTAGGCGCCAAGGCTGACATTGTTCAGAAAGACCAGATCCCCGATCCGCCCGACGTCAACCGCACGAGGACGGGCATCCAGCAGGGTTTCAAGCCCTTCCTCGATGGTTTCACCCACGCCAAGATCGCGCGCGAAGTAATTGAACGTGCCCCCCGGCAAGACGCCCATCAGCGCATCCGTTTCCGCCAGGGCGCCCGCGACCGCGGACTGGGTGCCGTCGCCGCCCGCGGCGACGATGACGTCGAAGCCGTCCGCGACCGCCTGCCGGGCAAGGCGGCCCAACTGGTCGCCCTGACTTGTTTCACGCAATGCGAATTCGGCCACCCGATCCTGCAGGGCGGCGCGGATCGTGTCCGCCTGGTCGTCCTGCTTTCCCGATCCCCGGTTGCGGATCACGCACAGTCTGCAGGCTGAAAGATCGACCTTGTCGGCTGTATCGCGCATCTGCCACTCCGCTGCCTGTCACAGACAACACGGCGGGCCGCAGCGCGGTTTCACCCCCGCGACATCAAAGCCGCTGCGCCGCCTGTTCGACCGAGGGGCGCAGCCCTGTGCCCCCTGTCGCGATGTATGATTTCAACTGCTCGCGCATCCGAGGCTCCCAATAGTCCTTGAGATGGGCGGCGATCTTGTCGGGCGCGTCACCAGGCTGCGTGTCGAAAAAGGTGGCGATCTGGTTGGCCATGGTGACCATCTTCTCAGGCGACATCGGAAACCTCGGCGCGCAGCCGCTGGGGGTGGCAGAACAGGTCGAACCCCTCGCCGCGCGCAAAGGCGGCAAGGGTCAGGCCCGCGCCCTCGGCTAGGCGCAGGGCGTGCCGCGTGGGGGCAGAGACGGCGATCAGGATGGCGCAGCCCGCCATGACGCATTTCTGGACCATCTCGGTGGACACCCGGCTGGTCAGGACGATGGCGCCCTGCGCAGGGTCGATCCCTTGTCGCGCCATCGCCCCGATCAGCTTGTCCAAGGCATTGTGCCGGCCCACATCCTCGCGCGCCAGAACCACGCCCTGACCCGGCAACAGGAAGCCAGCCGCATGAACGGCCCGCGTCCGGTCATGCAGCGGCTGCCAGCCGCGCAGGGAGTCGGTGGCTGCGGCAATCTCCTGAACCGACAGGGCCGGACCGGCACCGGCCAGGCTGGGCAGCGACCGGACCGCAGCCTCGATGCTGTCGATGCCGCAAAGGCCGCAACCCACAGGTCCGGCCAGCGACCGGCGGCGGGCGGCAAGCTGGGCGCCGCGATCCTCGGCCAGCCACATCTGCGCCTCGATCCCCTTTTCATGGGCGATCACATCGCAACTGGCGATCTGGGCGGTGCCTGTCACGATCCCTTCGGTCAGCGAAAAGCCCATCGCGAAATCTTCGACATCCGCAGGTGTCGCCATCATCACGGCATGGGTCGATCCGTCATAGACCATGGCGATGGCCGTTTCCTCGGGCAGCGCGCGGGTCACCGCGACGCTGCTGCCGGGGCGATGATGAGTCGCATCCGTGGCCCCGAAGGGCTGTGGCAGGTCCATGTCCTACTCCGCGGCGGTCAGGATCCGCCGCGACCGCTCGGCCTGTTCGGCATAGCTTTCCTGCCATTCCGATGGACCGTTCGAGGGGCTGACCTGCACCGCCGTCACCTTGAATTCCGGGCAGTTCGTCGCCCAGTCCGAGAAATCGGTGGTGACCACGTTAGCCTGCGTCGAGGGGTGATGGAAGGTCGTATAGACCACGCCCGCCGCCACCCGGTCGGTCAGAACAGCCCGCAGGGTCGTTTCCCCCGCGCGGGATGCCAGCCGCACCCAGTCGCCATCGTTGATGCCGCGCTGTTCTGCGTCGTGGGGGTTGATCTCCAGCACATCCTCGGCGTGCCAGACGACATTCTCGGTCCGCCGGGTCTGCGCGCCGACGTTGTATTGCGACAGGATCCGCCCCGTGGTCAGCAGCAGGGGGAAGCGCGGGCCGGTGCGTTCGTCGGTCGCCACATATTCGGTGACCATGAAGTGTCCCTTGCCGGACACGAAGCCATCGACATGCATCAAGGGCGTGCCGTCCGGCACCTTCTCGTTGCAGGGCCACTGGACCGAGCCCTTCTCCTCCAGCAGTTCATAGGTGACGCCGGCGAAGCTGGGCGTGGTGGCGGCGATCTCCTCCATGATCTGGCGGGGATGGGTGTAATGCCAGTTCGCGCCCATGGCATTGGCCAGAAGCTGGGTCACCTCCCAGTCCTCGTATCCGTTGCGGGGGGCCATCACCTTGCGGACGCGGTTGATGCGGCGTTCGGCATTGGTGAAGGTGCCGTCCTTTTCCAGGAAGGTCGAACCCGGCAGGAAGACATGGGCGTAATTCGCGGTCTCGTTCAGGAACAGGTCGTGGACGATCACGCATTCCATCGCGGCAAGGCCCGCCGCGACATGCTTGGTATCGGGATCGGATTGCAGGATATCCTCGCCCTGGCAGTAAAGGCCCTTGAAGGTGCCCTCGACCGCCGCGTCCAGCATGTTCGGGATGCGCAGGCCGGGTTCGGGGTCGATCTCGCAGCCCCAGGCCTGCTCGAAGATCGCGCGGACATCGGGCAGCTTGACGTGGCGATAGCCGGGCAGTTCATGCGGGAAGCTGCCCATGTCGCAGGACCCCTGCACGTTGTTCTGGCCGCGCAGCGGGTTCACGCCCACGCCGGGGCGGCCGATATTGCCGGTCAGCATGGCAAGGTTCGCGATCCCCATCACGGTGGTCGAGCCCTGCGAATGTTCCGTCACGCCCAGGCCGTAATAGATCGCGCCATTGCCGCCCGCGGCATACAGACGCGCCGCCGCGCGCAGGTCGGCCGCGGGAACGCCTGTCAGCATCTCGACGTTTTCGGGCGCATGGCGCGGGTCGCTGACGAAATCGACATAGAACTGGAACTCGTCCCAGTCGCAGCGGGTGCGGATGAAGTCCTGGTCGAACAGCCCCTCGGTCACGATGACATGGGCCATGGCGGTGACGACCGCCACGTTGGTGCCGGGCTTCAAGGGCAGGTGGTAAGCCGCCTGGATATGCGGGGATCGCACGATGTCGGTGCGGCGCGGATCGACCACGATCAGCTTGGCCCCCTGGCGCAGGCGCTTCTTCAGGCGGCTGGCGAAGACCGGGTGTCCGTCGGTCGGGTTCGCGCCGATGACCATGACCACGTCGGCCTGTTCGACGCTGTCGAAGTCCTGCGTGCCGGCCGAAGTGCCGTAAGTTTTGCCCAACCCGTAACCGGTCGGCGAATGGCAGACGCGGGCGCAGGTGTCGGTGTTGTTATTGCCGAAGACCGCGCGGGTCAGTTTCTGTACCAGATAGGTTTCCTCGTTGGTGCAGCGGCTGGAGGTGATGACGCCCACCGACTTGCGGCCATACCTTTCCTGGATGCCCTTCATCCTGGCTGCGGCGAAGGACAGCGCCTCGGCCCATTCGACCTCCCGCCAGGGTTGGTCGATGGTCTCGCGGATCATGGGCTTCAGGATGCGGTCCTTGTGCTGGGCATAGCCATAGGCGAAGCGGCCCTTGACGCAGCTATGGCCCCGGTTCGCCTTGCCGTGCTTGTAGGGAACCATGCGCACCAGCTGGTCGCCGTTCAGTTCCGCCTTGAAGGAACAGCCAACGCCGCAATAGGCGCAGGTGGTGATGACGGACCGTTCGGGCGTTCCCAGTTCGATCACCGACTTTTCCTGCAGGGTCGCGGTCGGGCAGGCCTGCACGCAGGCGCCGCAGGACACGCAGTCCGAGGTCAGGAAGTCATCGCCGATGGCCCCCGCCTTGACACGGCTGTCGAAGCCCCGGCCTTCGATGGTCAGGGCAAAGGTGCCCTGCACTTCCTCGCAGGCGCGGACGCAGCGGGAACAGACGATGCACTTGGCCGGGTCATAGGTGAAATAGGGGTTGCTTTCGTCCTTGGGCGTGTAATGCGCATTCACTCCCACCCCGTCGCGCGGCGCGAAATGGTTGAGCAGCGTGTTCCCCTCGGGCGCCTTGTAGCGCACGTCGCGCAGGCCGACATTGCCCGCCATGTCCTGCAATTCGCAGTCGCCATTGGCCGCGCAGGTCAGGCAGTCCAGCGGGTGGTCGCTGATATAAAGCTCCATCACGCCCTTGCGCATCCGGCGCAGCTTGTCTGACTGGGTGTGGACGACCATGCCTTCCATCACCGGCGTGGTGCAGGACGCGGGCGTGCCGCGGCGGCCCTCGATTTCCACCACGCACAGGCGGCAGGAGCCGAAAGCCTCCATGTTGTCGCTGGCGCACAGCTTGGGGACCATGATCCCGGCTTCGGCTGCGGCGCGCATGACGGACGTGCCCTCGGGCACCGTCACGGCGATGCCGTCAACGCTGATCGTGACCGGCAGCCCGACCTTGGCGGGCGTGCCCATGTCGCGGTCGTCGCCCGGCGGGAATTGGGGGATGATGAAGTCTCTCATTCGGCTGCCTCCTGCAAGGTGGCGAAATCGTCGGGGAAATGGGTCAGGGCGGACATGACCGGAAACGGCGTGAAGCCGCCAAGCGCGCAAAGCGAGCCGTCCTTCATCGTCTCGCACAGGTCGGTCAGCAGCGGGATCGCGGCGGCGTCCCCTTGGGCGATGCGGTCGATGGTTTCCACCCCGCGCACCGCGCCGATCCGGCAGGGCGTGCATTTGCCGCAGGATTCAACGGCGCAGAACTCCATGGCAAAGCGGGCCATCCGCAGCATGTCGGCGGTGTCGTCGAAGACCACCAGCCCGGCATGGCCGATCAGCCCGCCGTTCCGGTCGAATTCCTCGTATCCCATCGGCGTGTCGAACTTCTCGACCGGCATATAGGCGCCCAAAGGGCCGCCGACCTGCACCGCCTTGACCGGGCGGCCGCTGGCGGTGCCGCCGCCAATGTCGTTCACGACCTCGCCCAGGGTCATGCCGAAGGCGGTCTCGAACAGCCCGCCGCGCTTGACGTTGCCCGCGATCTGCAGGGTCACAGTGCCGCGCGACCGGCCCAGGCCGAAATCGGCGTAATGCTGCGCGCCCTTTTCGAAGATCACCGGGACCGTCGCCAGCGAGATCACGTTGTTCACGACCGTGGGCCGCCCCAGAAAGCCTTGCAGCGCGGGCAGCGGGGGCTTGGCGCGCACGGTGCCGCGCTTGCCTTCCAGGCTGTTCAGCAGGCTGGTTTCCTCGCCGCAGACATAGGCGCCCGCGCCGGTGCGCACCTCCATGTCGAAAGCGCGGCCCGATCCCAGCACGTCGGGCCCAAGCAATCCCCGCTGCCGGGCGATCGTCACGGCCTGGGTCAGGATATGGATCGCGTCCGGATATTCCGACCGCAGATAGACATAGCCGCGCGTGGCGCCCACGCCCAGGCCCGCGATCGCCATTCCTTCGATCAGGGAAAACGGATCGCCCTCGATGATCATGCGGTCTGCGAAGGTGCCGCTGTCGCCCTCGTCGGCGTTGCAGACGATGTATTTCTGGGGGGCTTCCGCCTCGGCCACGGTCTTCCACTTGATGCCGGTGGGAAAGCCCGCCCCGCCACGTCCGCGAAGGCCGCTGTCGGTGACTTCCTGCACGATCTGCGAACCGGTCATTCCGATGGCGCGGCGCAGGCCAACCAGACCACCATGGGTTTCGTAGTCGTCCAGATCCAAGGGGTCGATCACGCCGCAGCGGGCAAAGGTCAGCCGGGTCTGGCGGGCGAACCAGTCGATGTCCTCGACCCGGCCCAGGCCGTTCAGCTTGCCGTCCAGCAGGTCGGGCACCTGGTCAGGGGTCACGTTCCCGTAACCGATCCGACCTTCGGGCGTGTCGATCTCGACCAGAGGTTCCAACCAGACCATGCCGCGCGTGCCGTTGCGGACGATCCGCACATCCAGACCACGCGCCTTGGCCTCGCGCGAAATCGCGTCGGCCACGTCGTCCGCGCCAAGCGCCTTGGCGGCGCTGTCCAGGGGGACAAAGATCTTCATGCGCCCACCTCGGCCAGGATGCGGTCCATGCGGGCGTCATCGACGCGGCCCACCACGCGCCCATCCACCATCGCGGCGGGGGCGCAGGCACACATGCCAAGGCAATAGACCGGTTCCACCGTGACCGCGCCATTGGGCGTGGTGTCATGCCAGCCAATGCCCAGCTTTTGCAGGGTGGATTCTGCCAAGGCATTGGCGCCCATGGACTGGCAGGCCTCGGCCCGGCAGATTTTCAGGACATGGCGGCCGGCAGGCCGGCTGCGGAAATCGTGATAGAAGCTAATGACGCCATGCACCTCGGCCCGGCCCAGGTTCAGGATATCCGCCAGGACCGGCACGGCAGCCTGCGGCACGAAGCCCCAAGTGTCCTGCAACGCGTGCAGCATCGGCAGAAGGGGCCCTTCCATCGAGGAAAGCGGAGCAACGACCCCGCGGATTTCCTCCTCGGAGGGGGCTGGCGCATTGGAATGCATCGGCTGGCCTTTCGACGAACGTTCTTCGTCATCAAATCAGGCGGACCATCCGCAAATCAATATCGTTGTTCCGTCAGTCGATAGAAATCATCTATCGCCGGCCATGCGCCGTGCCTCTGCCAGCAACGCCTCCAGGACGGGGGTGTGCGGCTCGCGCCAGGGCGCCACCAGACCCACCGCATGGCTGGCCCCTGCCCCGTCCAGCGGGATCATCCGAAGGGGTTTGCCCTCTGTCAGGAAGGCCGCAATGTCCTCGGGCAGGATGGTGATCCAGCCGCCTTCCAGCACATGCGCAACCAGCACGACGGTGGAACTGGATTCAACCGTGGCCTGGGGGGTCACGCCCGCCTCGATCAGGTTGCGGTTGATGATGCGGCGGTTCTGCATGTCGCTGGTCAGCAGGCACATCCGATGCCCTGACAGATCGGCCCAACCCACCCGGTCCTGACGGGCCAGAGGAGAGCTTTCGGCGCAGACCAGCATGTAGCGTTCGTCGTAAAGCCGCACCGTGCTGACGCGGCCCAGCGGTTCGTTGTCCAGATAGGAAATCCCCGCATCCACGGTCAGATCGTCGATCATCTGCAGGATCTCGACCGAGGTGCGCGACAGGATCGTCATGCCGACATTGGGATGCGCGGCGCCGAAGCGGGCGCTGATCCGCGCGGCCCAGGTTAGGGCCGTGGGGATGACCGCGATGCGCAACTGGCCCGACAAGCCGTGACGGGTGGCCCGCATCTCCTCTCGCAACTGCCGGGTATCGCCGACGATGCGCCGTGCCCAGACAAGCGCGGATTGCCCCTCGGGCGTCAGCCCGCCGAAGCGCGAGCCGCGAAAGATCAGCAGGACGCCAAGCTGTTCCTCAAGCTGCTTGATGCCCGCCGACAGGGTGGGCTGGGTGATACCCAGGCTTTCGGCGGCGCGACCGAAATGGCGTTCCTTGGCGACGGCCAGGAACATCTCCAGCTTGTCGATCATGCCGCCCCCCTTGCGGGATCACTGTGCAGGCGCGGCCTGCGCTTCGTCAAACTTGTCCTTGCGGCCCAGCAGACGACGCATCAGCACATAGAACAGCGGCGCGAACAGGATGCCCATCACGGTCGAGGCGATGGTCCCGCCGATCACCGTGGCGCCGATGGCGTTGCGGCCGTTGGCCCCCGCGCCCGTGGACAAAAGCAAGGGCAGCACGCCAAGCGTGAAGGCGATCGAGGTCATGATGATCGGGCGGAACCGCTGGCGCGCGGCCTCGACCACGGCCTTGAACAGGGGCACGCCGGCTTCGGACTGTTCGCGGGCGAATTCCACGATCAGGATCGCGTTCTTGCCCGTCAGGCCGATCACGGTCAGCAGGCCCACCTGGAAGAAGACGCCGTTGTCGAAGCCGCCAAGGTAGGCGCCGACAAGCGCGCCCAGCACGCCGATGGGCATGACCAGGATTACCGCCAGGGGGATCGACCAGCTTTCGTAAAGCGCGGCAAGGCACAGGAACACCGCCGCCAGCGACAGCGCGTAAAGCAGCGTCGTCTGGTCGCCCGATTCACGTTCCTCCAGCGACAGCCCGGTCCAGGCCACGGCAAAGCCGGGCATCTGGGCCACCAGCCGTTCGACCTCGGCCATCGCCTCGCCGGAACTGACGCCGGGCGCGGGGCTGCCCTGGATCTGCATGGACGGGATGCCGTTATAGCGGTTCAGGCCCTGCGGACCGAAGGTCCAGTCCCCGGTCGAGAAGTTCGAGAAGGGCACCAGGCCGCCCATGGCGTTCCTGACCCGCCATTTGTCGAAGTCGCTGGGGTTCGACCGCGAATCCGGTTCGCCCTGGACATAGACGCGCTTGATGCGGCCCCGGTCCACGAAGTCGTTGACGTAGCGGCCCGTCCAGGCGATCTGCAAAAGGTTCGCCACGTCGGTCGCCGTGACCCCCATCGCGCCTGCCTTGCGCCAGTCGATGTCCAGGTTGAACTGCGCCGCATCCTCCAGCCCGGATGGCCGGGCCTGAGCGATCAGCGGGCTTTGCGCGGCCATGCCCAGGAACTGGTTCCTCGCCTCGAGCAGTTGTTCATGCGACTGCCCGCCGCGCGCCTGCAGATAGAAGTCGAAGCCCGAGACGTTGCCAAGCTCGATCACGGAAGGGGGCACGATGGGAAAGACCATCGCGTCCTGGATCTGGCTCAAGGCGCCGAAGGCCCGGCCCGCGACGGCCTGCACCGATTGCTCGGGGTTGGGGCGGTCCTTCCAGTCCTTCATTCGCACGAAGGCGATGCCGACGTTCTGGCCCTGCCCCGCGAAGCTGAAGCCCACCACGCCGAACATCGAATCGACCGAATCCTTTTCCTGGGTCAGGAAGTAATCCTGCACCTGGTCCACGACGGCGGCGGTGCGTTCGGCGGTGGCCCCGGTCGGGCCCTGGATCAGGACGAACATGATGCCCTGATCCTCGTCCGGCAGGAAGCCTTCGGGCGTGCGCAGGAACAGCAGGACCATGGCCGCGCCGATGGCCGCATAGACCAGCAGCATCTGCAGGGGACGGCGCACGATCCAGCCGACCGCCCCGGTATAGCCATTGGTGGTGCGGTCGAAGTTGCGGTTGAACCAGCCGAACAGACCGCGCTTGCTGTGATGGTCCTTGGACCGCAGCAGCGTCGCGCAAAGGGCGGGGGTCAGGGTCAACGCCACCAGCACCGAAAGCCCCATGGCCGAGACGATGGTGATGGCGAACTGCTGATAGATCACCCCGGTGGAGCCGCCGAAGAAGGCCATCGGGACGAACACGGCCGACAGGACCAGGGCAATGCCGACCAGTGCGCCGGTGATCTGGCCCATGGACTTGCGCGTGGCCTCTCGCGGCTCGAGGCCCTCCTCCTCCATGATCCGCTCGACGTTTTCGACCACGACGATGGCGTCGTCCACCAGCAACCCGATGGCCAGCACCATCGCCAGCATGGTCAGCGTGTTGATGCTGAAGCCGAAGGCCGCCATGATGCCGAAGGTGCCCAGAAGCACGATGGGAACGGCCAGCGTCGGGATCAGCGTCGCCCGCCAGTTCTGCAGAAAGACATACATGACGATGAAGACCAGCACGATCGCCTCGATCAGGGTCTTCACCACCTCCTCGATCGAGATCTCGACGAAGGGCGAGGTGTCGAAGGGGATCACATAGTCCACACCCTCGGGGAAGAACTCGGCGAACTCCTCCATCCGCGCCTTGACGCGTTCGGCGGTATCCAGCGCGTTTGCGCCGGGCGCCAGGGACAGCGCCATGCCCGACGACGGCCGCCCGTTGTAATTGGCCAGCGTGGCATAGCTTTCCGCGCCGATCTCGACCCGGGCCACGTCGCGCAGCAGGACCAGGCCGCCGTTTTCCTCGGCCCGCAGGACGATCTGGCGGAAGTCCTCGGGCGTGGACAGCAGCGATTGCGCCGTAACGGTGGCGTTCAGTTGCTGCCCCTCGACCGTGGGCAGGTCGCCGAAGGCCCCGGCCGAGATCTGCGTGTTCTGCGCCGACACCGCCGCCACCACGTCCGAAGGCGCGATCTCATAGGCGGCCAGCTTGTCGGGATCCAGCCAGATGCGCATGGCATAGGGCGCCCCGAAGACCTGGACGCTGCCCACGCCTTCCACCCGGGACAGATCGTCCACCAGGTTCGAGAACATGTAGTCCGACAGGTCGGTCTGGTCGTAGTTTTCATTGCCGATCAGGCCGATGACCATCAGGAAGCCGGCGGTCGATTTCTCGACCACGACGCCCTGGCGCTGCACGGGTTCGGGCAGCAGGGGCGTCGCCTGGGACAGCTTGTTCTGGACCTGCACCTGGGCGATGTCCACGTCGGTCCCGGTCTCGAAGGTCAGCGTGGTGGACGACGACCCTGCCGAGGTCGAACTGGACGAGATGTAGCGCAGCCCGTCCAGGCCGGTCATCTGCTGTTCGATGACCTGCGTCACCGTGTTCGAAATCGTTTCGGCCGAGGCACCGGGATAGGTCGCGCGGATCGTGACCGAGGGCGGCGCGATCTGCGGATATTGGGCCACCGGAAGGGTCAGGATCGACAGGATGCCGATGCCCATGATGATGATCGAGATCACCCAGGCGAAGACCGGACGGTCGATGAAGAAACGGGCCATGATCTGTCGCGCCTTCGCTTTGTGGCGTCAGTTGGTGGATGCGGCTTCGGCCTGGGGGGCCGTCTGGTCGGCGGACGCGGTGGCGGCAGGTTCCGCGCTGCCGCGTTCCTGGGGCGTCACCGGCGCGCCGGGCGCGATGCGCTGCACGCCCGAGACGATGATGCGGTCGCCTGCGGCCAAACCCTCGGTCACGACCCAGTCGCTGCCCTGGTCCTGCGCGATCTCCAGCGGGCGTTCCTCGACCACGTTCTGATCGTTCACGACCATGGCGACGGGACGGCCGCGCCGGTCTCGGCTGACACCCTCTTGCGGGGCAAGGATCGCGTCCTGCAACTGCGCCTGGGGGATATCGGCCTGAACGAACATGCCGGGCAGCAGCAGCCCGTCGGGATTGGCGAATTCCATCCGCAGTGTGATGACCCCGGTCGTTTCGTCCACATAGGGTTCTGCGGCGGTCATCGACCCGGTATGTTCATAAACGCTGCCATCGGCCAGGCGCAACGTCACGGTACGGTCCACGCCTTCGGGCAGCGCGGCATTGGGGCCCATCCGCTGCCACCGGATGATTTCGGCGGCCGATTGGGTCACGTCCACGCGCACCGGATCAATGCGGCGGATCACCGCCAGCGGACTGGCCTGGCCGGCGGTGACAAGGGCACCGTCACTGACCTGGGCAAGGCCGATCACGCCGTCGATGGGCGCGGTGATGGTCGTGCGGTCCAGGTCGATCTGGGCTGCCAGCAACTGCGCCTCGGCCGCCTTGACGGCGGCTTCGGCCGCATCGCGGGCGGCGATGGCCGTGTCCTGCGTCTGTTCGCTGGCGACGCGCCTGTCACGCAGGGCCACGACACGCTCGGCCTCTCTGCGTGAGGCATCGGCCTGGGCCTGGGCCTGGGCCAGGGAAGCCTGGGCCTGGGCCAACGCCGCTTCATAGGTGCGCGGGTCGATACGATAAAGCGGATCGCCCGCCGAAACCTGGCTTCCTTCCTCGAACAGGCGTTCGACGATCAGGCCGCCGACCTGGGGCCGCAGCTCCGCCTCGGCCGAGGCAACGACGCGGCCGGGCAGGCTTGACGTCAGGGTGATGTCCTGCGGCTGCAGGGTAACGACCGTGACGGCGGGGGGCGGCATGTCGCCGCCGGGCGCCTGGGCCGAGGCGCCAAGGGGGGCAGCCGCGACCATGCCGGCAAGAACAAGGAGTCGAGTCAGCGTGGCCATGCTGTCCGTCCGTTTGGATGAATAAACCGAAACCGGCGCCTGCCCTTCGCGCAAGGCAGTCTTTCGCCGCCGCACACGCTATCGTCAAGCGACGTGAAGGACAACGGGGTCAATGCGTTTTTGCGCGCCGGAACACGGCGTGCTTGCCTGATGCCCGTGCGGCAGGCAATCTGTCCCCGCAGTCAAAACGGGAGGGTTTTGCATGGCTGCCTATCTGATCGCCGACGTGACCGTCACCGAGGATTCCTGGGTGCCCGAATACGCCGCCCGCGTCCACGAGATCGCGGCCCGGCATGGCGGGCGCTATCTGTCGCGGTCCGGCAACATCGACACGCTTGAAGGAAAACCCTTGGGCAACACTCTGGTCGCGCTGATCGAGTTTCCATCGAAAGAGGCCGCCCGCGCCTTTGCAAGCGACCCCGAATATGCCCCCTTCTCCCAGGCCCGCAAGGCGGGCAGCATCAGCAATTTCCACCTGATCGACGACACCGACCTGGCGGGCGGCATCCCCTATTTGCCGAAAGGTTGAACCGTCCGATTGCAGCGGCGGCGCAAAGCTGCAAGGAACGGTCGCGGTCATTCGGGGCCGTGCCAGGCGGGAACAGTCATGCAGTTTTCTTATGGTTCGTCGGTCATTCGGGTAAACATGCCCGATCATGCTGCGCTGCTGGCCGAAATCACCCGCCGCCTGCGCCGGGGCGAAGGTTTTGCCCTGGCGACCATCAACCTGGATCATCTGGTCAAGCTGCGGCAGGACGCCCGCTTCCGCGAGGCTTATTCACGCCAGGATCTGGTGGTGGCCGATGGCAATCCGATCGTCTGGCTGTCGCGGCTTGCCCGCAATCCGGTCGGGCTTGTGACGGGATCGGATCTGGTGATCCCCTTGGCGCAACTTGCCGCAGCCGAGGATGCGGGCCTTGCCCTTGTGGGAACGACCGAGGAAGCCCTGGACGCTGCTGCGACCGAAATCCAACGCCGCGCGCCAGGTTGCCGGATCGTGGCCCGGATCGCCCCGCCCATGGGCTTTGACCCGGACAGCGACGCGGCACGCGATCTGCTGATGCAGGTCCAGGACAGCGGGGCGCGGCTGTGCCTCCTGGCGCTTGGCGCACCCAAGCAGGAACGGCTGGCGGCGCGCGGTCGGTCCCTCGTGCCCGGTATCGGCTTTGCATCCATCGGCGCAGGGCTGGACTTCCTGGCAGGGAACCAGCGGCGTGCGCCGGAATGGGTCAGGCGGATCGCGATGGAATGGGCCTGGCGGATGCTGTCCGCCCCCAAGCGGCTGGTGCCGCGATATGCCCGCTGCGCCGCGATCCTGCCGTCCGAGGCGGTGGCGGCGTTGCGTCAACGCCGCTGATCAGCAGCCCGTGCGGCCCAGCACCACGGACACCGTGCGCACAAGGATCGCCACGTCGCCAGCGAAGGACAGGCTGCGTTCATAGCGGTCGTCATACCAGGCGCGGGCTGCGAAGGTGGTCTTGTTACGCCCTGCCGTCTGCCAGAACCCGGTGATCCCGGGACGAAGCTTGTAATAACCATCGCCCGGATACATCGCCTGCTGGTCGGGCATCATGGGACGGGGCCCCACCAGGCTCATGTCGCCGGTCAGGACGTTCCACAACTGGGGCAGTTCATCCAGCGAACTGGCGCGCAGCATCCGGCCGAACCGTGTGACGCGGGGATCGTCGCGCAGCTTCTGCGTGCTTTCCCATTCCTGCCGTGCCTCCGGGTTCTGCGCCAGATAGGCGTCCAGCCGCTGATCGGCATCATGGACCATGCTGCGCAGCTTCCACATGCGGAAAATCCGCCCTTCGCGGCCGACGCGCTGCTGCGAGTAGAACGGGTTCCTGCCATCCAGCAGGACAATCAAGGCCAGAAGCACAACAAGCGGCAGGACGACCGGGGATGCCAGGACCACCAAAATCACATCCAGCGGCCGCTTGACCAGGCTGCGATACAGCCAGGTGCTGGATGCTTCGATCGAGGGAACGGCCGCAACATTGGCCAACACGACAGACCGAGACTTGACTGACATATTTACCTGCACTGAACACTAATAAAAACATGCCCTCGAAACCCCGAGGACGACAATCGGCAACAGGCAAAGATTAGCATCCGGACCGCCGGAAGAATATGCATAAAATTTGAAATGGTCGCAGAAAGACCTGACATTTTAGACAGGTACCCGGATGATCCTGCTTAACGCGCCTGCGCGGTGGCGTCGTCTTGATCCTGTTTCCCTGCCGCGCGAATCGCGCCAGTGACCCCTTGCACTGGCTGTGCATTTTCGGCTTCACTTGGTTGAACCGCGCCGCATCGGACCTATGCTGTGCTGCGACAAGCCTGTCCGCGACAGGGACAAGGAAGGAAGCCATGACCGACGAAACCCGCCGCCGGGCCGAGGAAATCCGCCGCGAAATCGAAACGGTGACTTCGGCGCCATTGCCGCAGCCCCAGGCCGACCCCTTGTCGGTCCGCGCCGCCGATCCGCAATTGACGGCCGAGATCCGCCGCCGCATGGACGAAATCGACCTGGGCGACAGCGGCTCGATCGTGCGCTTCGGCACCCGCGCCCAGGCGGGCCTTCAGGAAATCAGCCAGAAGATGCTGGCCGATGTCAAAAGCAAGGACGTCGGTCCGGCGGGCGAAAGCCTGCGCAGCATCGTCACCACCATCCGCGGCTTCTCGACCTCGGAACTGGACATGCGGCGGACGCGAAGCTGGTGGGAAAAGCTTTTGGGCCGGTCGGCGCCGTTCGCGAAATTCGTCGCGAACTATGAACAGGTCCAGACCCAGATCGACCGGATCACGGTGGAACTGGAACGTCATGAACAGACGCTTCTGAAAGACATCAAGGCGCTGGATCTGCTGTATGACCACACGCTGAACTTCTATGACGAACTCGCGCTGTATATCGCCGCGGGCGAGGAGAAGCTGCGCGAACTGGACAGCACCGCCATCCCCGAACTGGAAGCCCGTGTCAGGGCCGCCCCCGAGGAGGATCAGGTCATCCAGGCCCAGGCCCTGCGCGACCTGCGGGCGGTGCGCGACGATCTGGAACGCCGGGTCCACGACCTGAAGCTGACCCGGCAGGTGACGATGCAGTCCCTGCCCTCGATACGGCTGGTCCAGGAGAACGACAAGTCGCTGGTGACGAAGATCAACTCGACCCTGGTGAACACTGTGCCGCTGTGGGAAACGCAGCTTGCCCAGGCCGTGACGATCCAGCGCAGCGCCGAGGCCGCGCGGGCCGTCAAGGAGGCCAGCGACCTGACCAACGATCTGCTGACCCGCAATGCCGACAACCTGCGACAGGCGAATGTCCAGATCCGCACCCAGACCGAGCGCGGCGTCTTCGACATCAACTCGGTCAAGGCCGCGAATGCCCAGCTGATCGCCACGATCGAGGACAGCCTGCGCATCGCCGACGAAGGCCGCGCCCGCCGCGCCGCTGCCGAAAGCGACCTGACCAAGATGGAGGCGGAACTGCGCGACACGCTGGCCCGCGCCACCGCGCAGCGGCAGGTGACGACGCCGGGGACGCCCGCACGGTGATGAAGCACGCAAGCGGACGGAAAGCTGTTCTATCCCTGCTGGGATTGCTGGTTCTGACGGCCTGCCAGGCGCCCGAACCCGCACCCCCGCCCGAACCTGCGCCGCGGCCTCTTGCGCGGCCTGCCGGACTTGAACCCTCGCAGGAAGCCTTGCGCAAGGCCCGCGCCGAACGCAACCGCGCGGCCAACGCCGCCGCCGCCGAGGCGCTTACCCAGGCCAGCATGGTCAGCACCGCGCAACGGGAGTTTTATGCCCGCGCCGAACGTGCCCTGCTTGACCAGGGCCGTTTGCGCCGCGACCGGGTGCCCCAAGATGCACCCATCGACGCCGATACCTTGACCCGGAACTTCATCGCCATCGCCTTGCGGGACGAATACGGCACCACCGGCATTCAACCGGGCAGCAAAGGGTCTCCGGCGCCCCTGCGTCGCTGGCAGGATCCGGTCCGCCTGCAGATCGAATTCGGGCAGGTCGTGGATGTCGCCACCCGCCGTGCCTATCGGGTCGAGGTCAGTCAGTTCGCCCAGAGACTTGCGCAGGCGACCGGCCACAACGTGTCGCTGACCGACAGTCGCGGCAATTTCATCGTCATGGTTCTTTCCGACGACGAACGCCGCGCCATCGGACCTCGTCTTGCACAACTGGTGCCGGGCATTCCGCCGAACGACATCGTCGTCATGCAGAACCTGGACGCCGACAATTTCTGCACGGTCTTCGCCTATTCGCGCGGTGCCGTCCCGGTCTATTCCAACGCCGTCGCCCTGATCCGGGCCGAGTTGCCGCCCCTGCTGCAAAGTTCCTGCATCCACGAGGAACTGGCGCAGGGCATGGGGCTTGCCAATGACAGTCCCCAGGCGCGCCCCTCGATCTTCAACGACGATGAGGAATTCGCCCTGCTGACCCGGCATGACGAATTGCTGCTGCGGATCCTTTACGACCGGCGCCTGCGTCCGGGCATGTCCGCGTCCGAAGCGGAACCCATCGTCCGCCAGATCGCAACCGAATTGCTGGCGCAAAGCATCTGACTTGCGCCACGCAGGGGCGTGGCCGCATAAGAGGGAACATCCGGCGGAGGCGATCATGGCGATTTTCGACATACTCGGCGGCGAATTCATCGAGGTCATCGAATGGACCGACGACACCCGCGACACGATGGTCTGGCGCTATCCGACCGTCGGCAACGCCATCAAATATGGCGCCAAGCTGACCGTCCGCGAAGGGCAGGCCGCCGTCTTCATCCATGAAGGCCAGCTTGCCGACAGCTTCGGTCCCGGCCTCTACATGCTGGAAACCAACAACCTGCCGATCCTGACGCGCTTGCAGCATTGGGACCACGGCTTCCGCAGTCCCTTCAAGTCCGAGATCTATTTCGTCAGCACGACGCGCTTCAACGACCTGAAATGGGGCACGCGCAACCCGATCATGGCGCGCGACCCCGAATTCGGTCCGGTCCGCCTGCGCGCCTTCGGCACCTATTCGATGCGCGTGACCGATCCCGCCCGCTTCATGACCGAGATCGTCGGCACCGACGGCGAATTCACCCGCGACGAGATTTCCTTTCAGATCCGCAACGTCATCGTTCAGGAATTTTCCCGCGTGATCGCCGGGTCCGGCATCCTGGTCCTGGACATGGCCGCGAATACGGACCAGTTGGGCAAGTTGGTCGCCCAGGCCATCGAGCCGACGATCGCGGCCTATGGCCTGTCGATACCCGAATTCTATATTGAAAACATCAGCCTGCCCCAAGAAGTCGAGAAGATGCTGGACAAGCGCACCTCGATGGGAATTCTGGGCGATCTGGACCGCTTCGGCCAGTATGCGGCAGGCGAGGCGATGGTGAACGCCAGCCAGAACCCCGGTACGGCGGGCGCCGGAATGGGTGCGGCCATGGGCGCGGCTATGGGCATGGGAATGACCCGGCCCGCGACGGGACCTTGGGGCAGCGTCCCCCAAGCTGGCGCCACGCCGCCACCCCTGCCCGGCCAGACCGGCACCGTCTGGCATGTCGCGCTGAACGGCGCGGCACAGGGGCCGTTCGACCTGGCGGGCCTGGAACGCCTGGCCACCGAAGGCCGCTTCGGGAACGAGACGCTTGTCTGGACACCCGGGCAGGACGGCTGGCGCAAGGCGGGTGACATTCCGGAACTGGGCAGGCTGTTCCCGACGATGCCGCCGCCGCTACCCGGCTGATCCATGCCGACGCCGCGGGCTGAACACCGCTATCCTTGCGAACAATGCGGGGCCAGTCTGCGTTTCCAGCCCGGCCAGCAGATGCTTGTCTGTGACTGGTGTGGACACAGGCAGGCCATCGGCGACGGCCCTGGTCGGGCGCCCGCACGCCAGACGCAAGGCGGTGCCGAAGGTGCCGACGCCATCCTGGCCGATCCTGAAACCGGCCGGGCGCTGCAATGGGACGCGGGCCACAAATCCCCCGATCTGGTCGAGATCCCCCTGGACCAGGGGCTGCGGCTGGACGCCGGGTCGGATCTGGCGGAGACCGTCCGGCTGCTGTCCTGCCCGAACTGCGGCGCGCAGGTCGAGATCGGCACCTCCATCCACTCGAACGTCTGCCCGTTCTGCGCCACGCCCGCCGTCACCGACACCGGCTCCAGCCGCAAGATCAAGCCCCAGGGCGTGCTGCCCTTTCTGCTGACCGAGGATCAGGCCCACAAGGCGATGCAGGACTGGCTGGGCGGATTGTGGTTCGCGCCGTCCGGCCTGACCGCCTATGCCCGGCGGGACCGACGGATGCGCGGCATCTATTCGCCCTATTGGACCTTCGATGCCCGCACCCGGTCGCATTATGTCGGTCAACGCGGCGATTATTATTATGAAACCGTCTGGGTCACGCAGCAGGTCAACGGCCGCAGCCAGCAGGTCGCGCGCCAGGTTCGCCGCACCCGATGGCGCCCGGCATCGGGCCAGGTCGCGCGGGATTTCAACGACGTTCTTGTGCTGGCCTCGGCATCGCTGCCGCGCAGGTTCGTGGACGGGTTGATGCCTTGGGATCTGTCCCACCTGCGCCCCTATCGGCCCGACTACCTGGCGGGCCTGGAAGCCGAAGCCTATACGATCCCGCTGGCCGAAGGTCACAAGACGGCAAGGGCGGAAATGGCCGGCGTGATCCTGAACGACGCCCGCCGCGACATCGGCGGCGACGAACAGCGCGTCGATCACATCCAGACCACCCATGCGGACGAGACGTTCAAGCACATCATGCTGCCGATCTGGACGGCTGCCTATCGCTATAACGCCAAAAGCTATCGCTTTGTCGTCAACGGCCAGTCGGGGCGGGTCATGGGCGAACGTCCCTGGTCGATCTGGAAAATCGCGGCGGCCGTCATTGCTGCTCTGGTTGCGGTAACGGCTTTCCTGTATCTGGCCGAGGCAGGGGGCTATATCGACCTGCATATGGACGATGTCGTCATCCAGGGTTTTTGATCGGGAGGGGATGATGATCCTGTGCGCGGGCGAATCGCTGATCGACATGGTGCCCGAAGACGGGGCGTTTCGTCCCCTGGCGGGCGGTTCGGTCTATAACACGGCCATTGCGCTTGGCCGCCTGGGCGAAGACGCCGCCTATCTGTGGCCGATCAGCCGTGATCCGTTTGGCGACGTGTTGCTGCGCCCCCTGTCCGAGGCAGGGGTGAACACCGACCTTTGTCCGCGCACGGACCGGCTGACGACGCTTGCCCTTGTGACGCTGACCGGGGGCGAGGCGCGCTATTCCTTTTATGACGAAGGCTCGGCCGGACGGATGCTGAAGCCCGACGACATCCCGGCCCTGCCTGAAGACATCCAAGCCATTTTCGCCGGCGGCATCAGCCTTGTCCCCGACCCTTGCGGCGCGGCCATCGAGGCGCTGATCGAAAGGAACGGCGACCGACTTCCGGTGATGCTGGACCCGAACATCCGCCCCTTTTTCGTAACCGATGCCGATGCCTATCGCGCGCGCCTTGCCCGCCTGATCGCGCGGGCCGATATCGTCAAGCTGTCGGGCGACGATCTGGAATGGCTTTATCCGCACGAAACCCCCGAAGATGCGGCTCGCAAGGTGCTGGAACAGGGTCCACGCCTGGTGCTGCAAACCGGCGGGGCTGCGGGTGCGCGGGCCCATTGGTCGGGAGACCCCGTCGTGGCACCTGCCATCCGCACGACGGTTGCTGATACCATCGGCGCGGGCGACACATTCAATGCGGGCGTTCTGGCAAGCCTGCGCCGTCAAGGCGTCCTGTCCAAGGCAGGACTGGCCGCCATCACGGCCGAACGGATCGCTGCCGCCCTGACGCTGGGCGCCCAGGCTGCCGCCATCACCGTTTCGCGGCCGGGTGCCAATCCGCCCTGGGCGCACGAAATGCCGGCCTGAACGCCCTTCCCGAAGCGCGCAAGCGGCGCTAGAACCGTTCGCATGAATATTCTGGACAAGATCAAGGCCTACAAGCTGGACGAGATCGCCGCCGCCAAGGCTGCCCGTCCCCTGGCCGATGTCGATGCTGCTGCACGCAACGCATCGCCCCCTCGCGGTTTTGCCCGCGCCCTGGCAGCCAAGGCTGCGACCGGTCCGGCACTGATCGCCGAAATCAAGAAGGCCAGTCCGTCCAAGGGACTGATCCGGCCCGACTTCGATCCTCCGTCGCTTGCACAAGCCTATGAGGCCGGAGGGGCGGCCTGTCTGTCGGTGCTGACGGATGGCCCCAGCTTCCAGGGTGCTCCTGAATACCTGACCGCTGCGCGAGAGGCTTGTTCGCTGCCTGCCCTTCGCAAGGATTTCCTCTATGACACCTATCAGGTGGCCGAGGCGCGGGCTTGGGGGGCCGATTGCATCCTGATCATCATGGCCTCGGTCGATGACGGCCTTGCGGCAGAACTTGAAGACGCAGCTTTCGGCTGGGGCATGGACGCCCTGATTGAGGTTCACGATGGCGCCGAACTGGATCGCGCGCTGCGATTGAAGTCGCCGCTGATCGGCATAAACAACCGCAATCTCAAGACCTTCGATCTGTCATTGGATGTAACGCGCGAACTTGCCCCGCGCATTCCCGCGGATCGCGACATCGTCTGCGAAAGCGGCCTGTTCACCCCTGCCGACCTTGGCGCGATGATGCAGGTGGGCGCCCGGCGCTTCCTGATCGGCGAAAGCCTGATGCGTCAGGCCGACGTGACCTCTGCGACACGGCATATCCTGGATGTCGCCGCATGAGCCTGACGCATTTCGATGCCTCTGGCAAAGCCCACATGGTCGATGTTTCTGACAAGGCCGTCACCGCGCGCGAGGCCGTGGCCGAAGGCTGCGTCACGATGCTGCCCGAGACGCTTGCCCTTGCCCAGGGCGGCGCAGCCAAGGGTGACGTGATGGGCGTGGCCCGGCTGGCCGGGATCATGGCCTCCAAGCGCACCGCCGACCTGATCCCGCTATGCCATCCCCTGCCGATCACCAAGGTTTCGGTCGATCTGGTCCCGGACCCGGCCTTGCCCGGTATCCGCGTCACCGCAACTGTCCGCACCACCGGCCAGACCGGGGTCGAGATGGAGGCGCTGACTGCCGTGTCCGTGGCCTGCCTGACCGTCTACGACATGCTGAAGGCTGCGGAAAAATCCATGGCCATCGGCAACATCCGTCTTGTCCGCAAAAGCGGTGGCAAGTCAGGGGATTACGAGGCTGACCTGTGATAACGGTGGAAGAGGCTCTGGCCCAGGTTCTGTCGCTGGCGCCGATGCCGGTGCCCGAGCTGGTGCCCCTTGATCAGGCATGGGGCCGCGTCCTGTTGGAACCCGCGATCTCGCGGATGACGCAGCCGCCCTTTGCAGCTTCGGCCATGGACGGCTATGCCATCCGTTCCTGCGATATCGGCCAACCGCTGACCGTCATCGGAGAGGCTGCCGCAGGACATCCCTATGCAGGGCCAGCAGTCGCGGGCATGGCCGTCCGGATTTTCACCGGGGCGCCTGTCCCGGATGGATACGACCGCGTGATCATGCAGGAAAATGTCCTGCGCGAAGGTGACCTGATCACGATCACGGATCCTGCAGGCGGGAACAACATCCGCCCGGCAGGAGACGATTTCCGGAAAGGCGACCAATTTGCACCCGGACGCCGGTTGCGCGCGGCCGATATTGCCCTGCTGGCCGCGATGAACATTCCTGCCGTCACCGTTTCCGCCCGCCCCCGCATCGCGATCCTTGCAGGAGGGGACGAACTGGTGTCACCCGGCACCGCCCCTGACCCCGGTCAGATCATCAGTTCGAACGACTTGGCCATCGCCGCCCTCGCCCGTCAATCGGGCGGAGAGGCGCAGATCCTTCCCATCGCACGGGATACCGAGGACAGCCTTCGCGCAGGGTTCGCAGCGGCCAAGGACGCCGATCTGCTTGTCACGATTGGCGGCGCTTCGGTCGGAGATCACGATCTGATTGGCAAGGTCGCCGCGGAACGGGGGCTGGACCTTGCCTTCCACAAGATCGCCATGCGTCCGGGAAAACCCCTGATGGCAGGCAAGCTGAACGGAAAGCCGATGCTGGGCCTTCCGGGAAATCCCGTCTCCGCAATAATTTGCGGAATGTTGTTCATGCAACCTCTGATCGCCGCTATGCAAGGATTGGATGACTCTCGACCCTTGCTGAAAGCACGGTTGGCCCAGGATCTTCCAGCCGAAGGAAACCGGCAGCATTATCTGCGCGCTGCCCTTCAGGATGGGGATGACCTGCCCTTGATCCGTCCCTTCCCCAGCCAGGATTCGGCGCGGTTGTCGTTGATGGCCCGCGCGGATGCCCTGTTGGTGAGGCCTGCGAACGATCCGCCTCGGGTCGCGGGGGATATCGTCGATTTCATGCCCCTGTCCGGCTGAGGATTAACTAAATTTTCAGTTCCTTATGCTCTGTTTGTTGACGCGATTCAGCTTGTGCGATAGAACAGAAAAGGAACAAGAAGATGCCGGGGATGAATGCGATGCTGACGAAAAAGCAGATTCAACTGCTGGATTTCATTCAGAAGCGCATGGCCCGCGATGGCGTGCCGCCGTCCTTCGATGAAATGAAGGAAGCCTTGGACTTGCGGTCGAAGTCCGGGATCCACCGGCTTGTCACGGCGCTTGAGGAAAGGGGCTTCATCCGCCGCCTTCCCCATCGGGCACGTGCCCTGGAAATCGTGCGTCTTCCCAATGCCCTGCTGGCCGATGCCGAAGTCGAGTCCGCTGCCTCCAAGCAAGGCTTCACGCCGCGCGTTGTGTCGTCAGCCAAGCCCCCGCGGCCCCGGGGGGCGATCACCATCGCCGACAGTCCCGCGGTCGAACTGCCGCTGATGGGCCGAATCGCCGCGGGTGTGCCGATCGAGGCGATTTCAGAGGTGTCGCATCATGTCGCCGTCCCCGGCACCATGCTGTCCGGACGCGAACATCACTATGCACTCGAGGTGCAAGGCGACTCGATGATCGAGGCCGGGATAAACGACGGGGACGTGGTGGTGATCCGGGAACAGGACACGGCCGATAACGGCGACATCATCGTGGCCCTGGTGGACGGCAGCGAAGCCACGCTCAAGCGTTATCGCCGCCGTGGGGGCATGATCGCGCTGGAAGCGGCGAACCCGACCTATGAAACCCGTATCCTGCCCGAGGATCGGGTGCGCATCCAGGGGCGCCTTGTCGGATTGATCCGCAGCTATTGATCCGGGCCTCACGCCTCAAAGATGGTCGAAGAACCCTTCGCCTGCCCGGGCCAGAAGTTCTTCGGCAAGATCGGCCCCCATTGCGGGTCCCTCGCTTACGCTGCCCTCTCGGTGACCGCTGATGGCGGCCGAGCCATCGGGCCGCAGGATCTCTCCCCGCAGCAGCAGGCTGTCCTCGCGAAGTTCGGCCAGACCGGCGATGGGTGTCTGGCACGATCCGTCCAGTCGAGCCAGGAACGCCCGTTCAGCATTGATGCGGTGGCCGGTTTCGACATGATGAATGGCCGCCAACAGTTCGGCTGACAGGCTGTCGCCTGCCCGCCTTTCCACGCCGATGGCGCCTTGCGCGACTGCAGGAAGCATCTCGGCCGGATCAATCGGGTCGCGCGCCACATGCAACATTCCCAGGCGCGACAGCCCCGCCATCGCCAGGAACGTCGCCACCGCGACGCCTTCGTCCAGCTTCTTCAGCCGCGTCTGGACGTTGCCGCGAAACTCGACCAGTTGCAGGTCCGGGCGGCGGTGGGCCAGTTGGGCCCGCCGTCGCAGGCTGGAGGTTCCGACAACCGAACCGGCCGGAAGAGCTCCGATCGACTGGACCTGCGGGCTGACAAAGGCATCGCGCACGTCCTCGCGCGGCAGCAGGCAGTCGATCACCAGTCCATCGGGCTGCAGCGTCGGCATGTCCTTCATGGAATGCACGGCGATGTCAATCTCGCCCGCGATCAACGCGTCCTCGATTTCCTTGGTGAACAGGCCCTTGCCGCCGATCTCCTTGAGAGGGCGGTCCAGGATCCTGTCGCCGGTGGTCTTGATCACGACGATCTGGAAAGCCTCGGGCGGCAGGCCATGGGCAGCGGCCAGCCGGTCCCGCGTCTCGTGCGCCTGGGCAAGCGCCAGCTTCGAGCCGCGCGTTCCGATTTTCAGGGGGCGTGTTTGGTCAGGCATCTGCATCATGACCCCGGCATAGCGACAGCGGGGCAGCTTGACAACGCCCCCCGCCTCGCCTTGAACGGGCCGCAGGAGGCCCCATGACCAAACTTCTCTTGCGTGCCCTGGCTGGCGAAAGCCTGTCCACCCCGCCGATCTGGATGATGCGCCAGGCCGGACGCTACCTGCCGGAATACCGCGCGACACGGGCGCAGGCCGGGGACTTTCTGTCCTTGTGCTACAACCCGGACCTTGCGGCCGAGGTGACGTTGCAGCCGATCCGCAGGTTCGGCTTCGACGCGGCGATCCTGTTTGCGGATATTTTGCTGGTTCCGCAGGCGCTTGGCGCGGATGTGTGGTTCGTCACGGGAGAAGGGCCGCGCCTGTCCACCATCACCTCGGCCGGCGATCTGGCGCGCCTGAAACCTGCCGATGCGATCCATGACCGCCTTGCGCCCGTATACGAGACGCTTCGCATTCTGACCCGGGAATTGCCTCGGGAAACCACGCTGATCGGCTTTGCCGGCGCGCCCTGGACTGTCGCCACCTACATGGTCGCCGGGCGCGGCACGCCGGACCAAGCCCCCGCCCATGCCTTAAAAGAACAGGACCGTGCGACCTTCACCGCGTTGATCGACCGCATCACCGATGCCACGATCCTCTACCTGTCTGCCCAGATCGAGGCGGGGGCCGAGGTCGTCAAGCTGTTCGACAGCTGGGCAGGCAGCCTGAAAGGCGCCGATTTCGATGATTTCGCCGTGGCCCCTGCGCGCCGGATCATCGCCGCGCTGAAGGAACGCCATCCCGACATTCCCGTCATCGCCTTCCCGCGAGAGGCGGGCGAACGCTATGTCGGTTTTGCGCGGGCGACCGGGGCCGATTGCGTGGCCCTGGATAATTCTGTCGATGTCGATTGGGCCGCGCGGCATGTGCAGACCGACGGCTGCGTGCAGGGCAACATGGACCCGCGGCATATGGTCACGGGCGGACCCGCCCTGGTGGCCGAGGCTCAGCGCATCACCCGCGCGCTGCGGGGCGGGCCGCATGTGTTCAACCTGGGTCACGGCATAACGCCGGACGCCAATCCCGATAATGTCGCCGCGATGATCGAGGCTGTCCGCAGCGCATGATCTGGGTCGCGGCCACGCTGATCGCGGCCACCGCGCAGACCGCGCGCAACGCCGCCCAGGCGGGGCTTACGCGGCAGATCGGCACCTTGGGGGCGACCGCCGTGCGGTTCGTCTTCGGCTTTCCCTTCGCGATCCTTGCCCTGGGCCTGACCGCGGTCTGGGTGCCGATCCCCCGGCCTGACGCGGCGGTTCTGGGGTGGGGCGCGCTTGGCTCCATGGCGCAGATCGCCGCGACCGCGCTGATGCTGGTCACGATGCGCGGCCAAGGGTTCGGCGTGGCCACGGCCTTGATGAAGACCGAACCGGTGACGCTAGCCTTGATCGGTGCCGTCTTGCTGGCCGAACCGCTTGGCCTGTCCCGGCTGGGCGCCATCGGCTTGGCGACGCTGGGCGTGGTTCTGGCATCCGGCGCGACCTGGTCCCGCATGGCCTGGAAGCCGATGGCCACGGGGATCCTGTCGGGCGCGCTGTTCGGGCTGTCTGCCATCGGCTTTCGCGGCGCGTTGCTGGCGCTGCCCGACGGAAGTTATGGCATCCGCGCGATCACGATCCTGGCGATTACGCTGGGACTTCAGACTGTCGCCATGGCGGCATGGCTTGTGCTGTACGACCGCCCTGCCCTGGCCGGGATCATGGCGCAATGGCGGGTTTCGCTGGTTGCCGGGCTTCTGGGCGCCTTTGCATCGCTGTTCTGGTTCATCGGCTTTGCCCTGACGCCTGCCGCCAATGTCCGAACCCTGGCCCTGGTCGAGGTCGTCATGGCGCAGGCACTGTCAGGCCGGGTATTCCGCCAAGCCGTCGCGCCGCTGCAACTGCTGGGAATGGGGCTGATCCTGGCAGGTGTCGGCTGGTTGCTGGCAGCGACGTGACACCCGTCAGGCAGCGGTCTTGAACGCAAGCCAGACAGCCACCCCGACCAGCATCAGTGACAGGATGCGCCGGGCAAGTTTTTGCCGCCGGGGATCGGCCAAGGCCTTGCTGGCAGTGCCGGCTGCGGTCACGATCCCCGCATGGATCGCCGTGGCGATCAGGACATAGATCAGCGACAAGGCGATCGCCTGAGGCATCACCGGGTGTTGGGGCGACAGGAAACCCGGCAGGACGGCGACATACAGGGCAAACGCCTTGGGGTTCAGCAGGTTCGTCACCAACCCGCGCCGGAAAAACCGGCCAAGGCTTGATCCGCGCGCAGCATGTTCCGGCGATTCTTCCGCGCCGCGCCAGCCGTCCCAGGCAAGCCACAGCAGATAGCCCACTCCGCCCCAGCGAAGGATCTGCCAGGCCCAGGCCGAGGCGGCAACCGCCGCACCCACCCCCAGGGCCGAGGCAAGCCCCACCGCCAGCAGGCCCAGGGCCACGCCAGCCACCGCCGCATAACCGGCGCGCCGCCCGTCGCCGACCGCCAGGATCGCCAGATAGGCCATGTTCGGACCGGGCGTGATCTCCATCAGGATCGAGGCCAGGACAAAGCCCCACAAGGCCGCTGGTTCGATCCCCGCGGGCAAATGCTGGATCAGATCCATTTCGCCAGGGGCGGCAGGCTCATCAGGACGGCATCGGCGTTGTGGCCGGTTTCCAACCCGAACTTGGTGCCCCGGTCATAGACAAGGTTGTATTCCGCATAAAGCCCGCGATGGATCAGCTGCGTATCGCGGTCTTCATCGGTGAAGGGGCGGTCCATCCGTGCCTCGGCCAGGGGCAGGAAGGCCGGCAGGAAGGCCTCTCCTACAGCGCGGGTGAAGGCGAAATCGGCCTGCCAATCGCCGGTGTTGAGGTCGTCGAAGAAGATGCCGCCCACGCCCCGCGCCCGGCCGCGGTGGGGAATGAAGAAATAGTCGTCGGCCCAGGCCTTGAAGCGGTCGTAATATGCGGCGTCGTGGGCGTCACAGGCGGCACGCAGGGTCGCGTGGAAATGGGCGGTGTCGTCGGCGTATTCGATGCAGGGATTCAGATCGGCCCCGCCGCCGAACCACCAGGCGCCGGGTGTCCAGAACATGCGCGTGTTCATGTGGACCGCCGGCGCATGGGGATTCTGCATATGCGCGACAAGGCTGATCCCCGAAGCCCAGAAGCGCGGGTCGGCGTCGATGCCCGGCACCCCGCGCGAGGCCATGGCGGCCTGGGCACGGGGGGCAAGGGTGCCGTGAACCTCGGACCAGTTGACGCCGACCTTTTCAAAGACACGGCCACCGCGCATGACCGACATCAGCCCGCCGCCGCCATCGTCGGCACGGGCAGTGGGCAGCACCTCGAAACGGCCCGGCATGGCACTGCCTGGGCCGCGATCCTCCAACGCCTCGAACGCTGCGACGATACGGTCGCGCAGGGTGCGGAACCAAGCGGCGGCAATGCGGCGTTCCTGTTCCATCGGCCTTCTCCAAACTTGATTTGCCACTCAGTTGGCGCGGCGTTAGCATCCGATAACCTGCTGTAAAGAGACCCGCCATGACCCGCAACACCGCCCTTGCCGCGACGCTGGCCCTGCCCTTCCTGGTGGCCGCCTGTGGCACGCCCCAGGAACGCTGCATCAGCAACAATACCAGCGAATACCGCACCGTCAGCAGCCTTCTGGCCGAGGTCGAGGGAAACCTGGCACGCGGCTATGCATGGGAGGAACGGCAGGTCGTGCGCGACCGCCTGACCCAGTGTCGCACCGTCTGGCGCGACAAGGACGGCAACAGGGTCGTCGGATACGAACCCTGCTGGCGCGATTACGTCGACACCCAACGCTATCGGGTTCCCATCGACCCGGCGGCAGAGGAACGCAAGCGCGACAACCTCGCCGCGCGACAAGAGAAGTTGCGCGGCAGGGCCGAAGCCGTCGTCCAGGCCTGCCGCGCCGCCTATCCCGAAGAACAGGGCTGATCAGACCGTCTGCACCGCCACGCGGTCGGCCAGGCTGCGCCCTCCGTCGACGGTCACGATCTGGCCCGTCACGAAGCGCGACGCATCGCTGGCCAGATACAGCACGGTATCGACCAGTTCGTCGGCCGGCGCGATGCGGCCCATGGGCGTTGCGGCAATGATGCGGTCGCGCAGGCCCGGCTTTTCGCGCAGCGAGTCCTGCAACTCATGGGACATCACGCTGCCAAAGCGGATGCCGTTCACGCGAATCCGGTGCGGCGCAAGGGCCAGGGCCATCCCGCGCGTCGCCTGTTCCTGTGCCGCATAGGCGATGGAATAGCCCAGCATGGTAGGCACCGGATGAAGCGCCGCAAGGGTCGAGACATTGACGATCGTGCCAGCCGTGCCGTCTTCGGGATCGGCCTCGGCCTGCTTGATCATGCGCTTGGCGACGATCTGCGTCATCCGCAGACCGGCCATCATGTTCTGGCGCAGCAATTGTTCCAGCACGTCCAGATCGGTGTCCAGCGGGTCCGACGCCTTGACCAGCCGATGCGCGTTCACCAGGATATCCACCCGGTCAAAGGCATCCAGCGTGGCCGACAGCAGGTTGGCGGTCGCCAGCTTTTCCGACATCCGTCCCGAAAAGCTGCGCACATGCGGGTCCCGTTCGTCGTAATCCGACATCGCCGTGGCCAATGCGCTTTCGTCCGTGTCCGCGAACATCACATGGGCGCCGCGTTCCACGAAGGACCGCGCGATGGCCAAGCCGATGCCGCGCCCGGCGCCGGTGACGATGGCCGTCTTGCCCTGGATCGACAGGCCCATCAGCGCCGGGCCTTGCGTGCTGCTCCGCGCCCGGCGCCCGTCGCCTCGATCACCTTGAAGCGGTTATCACCCTTGACCTCGGCCACCTGGCCAAAGTGCTGCGCAAGAACGGTTTCATAGGGCAGGTGCCGGTTCGCCACCATCCACAGCCGCCCCGCGCCGGTCAGAAGCCGCGCGGCTGCGGCGATGAAATCGGCACCGATGCGCGGATCGGCCACCCGCCCCTCGTGGAACGGCGGGTTCATGATGACCCCGTTCACGGGCTCGGACAGCGTGAAGTCCCGCGCATCGGCCCAATGAAACCGCGCACGCGGATCGGCGATGTTGTCGCGTGCGGATTCCAGCGCGGCATGATCCGCCTCGACCAGATGGATGACCTCGATCCCGGGACGGGCAAGGGCCTGCGCAGACAGCCATCCCCATCCCGCGCCCAGATCGACGACACGGGTCGGCATCCTGTCGGGCAATGCGGCAGCCAGCATGGCCGATCCCGGATCCACCCCGTCGGCCGAAAACACGCCGGGCCGGGTCACGAAACCCGGCGCGACTTCGTTGGCACGGGCCGTCCAGTCGGAAGGCAGCCAGTCACCTGAAGGCACTGTCAGGCGAAAGATCTTGCCATGCGCCTTGCTGTGCACCTCATCCACGGGCGCAAGGGCACGCATCTCTCGCAACACCGAATCGATGCCGTCGGTCTTTTGCCCGTCGATCCACAACGCAGCGCCGGGCGCCAAGCGGGACGCGGCATCGGCGATGCGGGCCCGCGCCTCGGTCTTGGATCGTGGCAGGATCACCAGAACCGCATCGAAACGGCCATCGACAACGGGGGCCACCTGAAACCCGCGTGCGGCCAAGGCGCGGTGATCGGGGAAATGACCCTGCTGGATACGCGTGCGGCCCGGATCCAGGGGCGACAGATCGTCCGCCCCCCGTGCGCCGATCACCAGATAATCCCCTTCGGGAAGGCCATCCGAAAGGGCCAGGGCCAGACGAGTCGTTGTCACTGTTATTCTTTTTCCATCGTGCATTGCAGCGGGTGCTGCTGGCGTCGCGCCAGTTCCATCACCTGCGCGACCTTGGTTTCGGCGACCTCGTGCGAAAAGACACCGACGACCGCCACGCCCTTGCGGTGGACGGTCAGCATGATCTCGATCGCCTGGGCATGGGTCATGTTGAACAGCCGTTCCAGCACATGCACCACGAATTCCATCGGCGTGAAATCGTCATTCAGCATCAGCACCTTGTACATCGGTGGACGCTGCGTGCGCGTGCGGGGTTTGACGGCCAGTTCGATATGGTCGTCGGGTCCGTCGCCGTCTGTCATCCAGTGCGCCATGCTGTCCGGTCTGGTCATGCTGATCCTGTTACGCAAGCAATATAATCCATTTCACGCCCGATGAAACCCCGGCCAGGGTTGAGAGAGGACAGCAAAATACACCAAATGAACGGTTACATGACCGTGAATGCCGTGCTATTATCCGAATATTAAGCAAGGGCATGCGACAAACGACATGCCGTCCCGAGGCAGAGAGACCGCGACAGTGATCCGTATTACCCAAGCAGCCCGGCTGTGGGCTATTCTTCTGCTGGCCGTATTGGCTCCGGCGACGCTTTCGGCGGCACCCTTCGCCGCCTATGTGATCGACGCGCGCACGGGCCAGCCGATCTACAAGCAAAACGAGGATACGCGGCTGCATCCCGCGTCCCTGACCAAGATGATGACGCTCTACATGGCCTTCACGGCCGTGGAACGGGGGCAAGTCAGACTGGATTCGCAATTCCCCGTTTCCAGCAATGCTGCGGCCGAACCGCCGTCGAAGCTTGGCCTGCGTGCCGGGCAGCGGATCGAACTGCGCTATCTGATCCGCGCCGCCGCCATCAAGTCGGCAAACGACGCCGCCACCGCCATCGGCGAAGGCCTTGCGGGATCCGAGGAAGCCTTTGCCCAGCAGATGACCCAGATGGCGCGTGCCCTGGGGATGCGGAACACGAATTTCCGCAACGCCCACGGCCTGACCCAGGAAGGGCATTATTCGACCGCCCATGACATGACGATCCTGGGGCGGCGCCTGTTCTATGATTTCCCGCAGTATTACAACATCTTCTCGCGTCGTTCGGCGGATGCGGGGATCGCGCAGGTATCCTCGACCAACAAGCGGTTCCTGGATGCCTATGAAGGCGCGGACGGCATCAAGACGGGCTATACCCGCGCGGCGGGCTTCAACCTGACCGCATCGGCGCAGCGCGGAAACAAGCGGCTGGTCGCCACCGTCCTGGGCGGCACTTCGACCGCGCATCGCAACCAGGTCATGGCGCAACTGCTGGACGCGGGCTTCAGCCGCGTGCCGAATCGCGTGCGCGAAGTCCGGCCCGAGGCACCGCGCCTGCTGGCGCAGCGGGTCGTGCGCCGCGCCCAGGTCGCACCTTCGGCAGCCGCGACCGCGCCCGAGCCGCAGCGGCTGGTGCTTTCGGCCTCGGCCCCGCCCGTGCGGGTCAGCCGCCCTACCCTGGCATCGACGGCAGCCGTGGTCGAAACCGCGCCCGAGGCCGCGCCGGTGGGCGGGCTGTCCCTGACCGCAAGCGCCCGTCCCGTCAGCCGCCGCGCACCCGTCGCCGTGGCAGAGGCGCCGGCCGTCGAGACCGCGCCCGTGCCGCAATCGGCCAGCCTGGCCGCGCCGGTCCTTGCCGCTTCCGCCCGCCCGGTTCCGGCGCCACGTTCGCGCCCCACGGCCAGCATCGCCGCGCCCCAAGCCGTCAATCCAGGGGCAGAGCCTGAAGCCATCGCCCGTGCCGTGGCCGAGGCCGTGCCGCAGGACGGGGGCGCTTCAATGTCCCTGCTGGCCTCGCCCGCGCCGAAGCCGCGTTCGGAAACGGTCATCCTCGCCGCCATGGGCGAAGGCGACCTGGCCGACCCCGAGGCTTTGGAGATCGTGTCCCGGCCGTCCAACAGCGGTCGCGGCTGGGGCGTGACGCTGGGCATGTTCAAGTCCAAGGCCGAGGCCGAAAAGTTGCTGCTGCGCAGCGCCTTGCAGGATGGCGCGATCCTGGGCGGGGCACAGCGCCATGTCGCGGATACCAAGCGGGGCTTTCAGCCAAGCTTCGCGAACCTGACCAAGGCCAATGCGGAACTGGTCTGCGAACGCTTCATCAGCCGGTCCCAGGAATGCCAGGTGGTCGGGCGCTGAACGCCCGCCATCACCTTGACATGAAGAAGGGGCGGAGTGATCTCCGCCCCTTCTTCATGTCTGCCGGTGCCCTCAGTCCGGCTTGGGCCGGTCGTCCCACTTGTCGCTGAGGATGCGTTCGGCATCGCCCTTTGGATCCTCGAACTGACGCGACCGTAAGGCCCAGATGAAGGCGACAAGCCCCGCGGCGCCAAGGCCCAGCGATACCGGAATCAGGATGGACAGGATTTCCATGACGTTTCCTTTTCAATCCCGCAGCCGCAGCGCATTCAGCGTCACCGTAATCGAGCTGAGCGACATTGCCAGGGCCGCGATCAACGGCGTCACCATGCCCGCCACCGCCAGGGGCACCGCCACGATATTATAGGCGATCGAGATCGCGAAGTTTTCCTGGATGCGGCGGGTGGCACGGCGCGCCGTCGCGACCGCCTCGGCTACGGGCACAAGGTCGCTGCCGGTCAGCACCATGTCGCTTGCCACCCTTGCGGCGTCAAGGGCGCTTGCCGGCGAAATCGACGCATGGGCGCGCGCCAGCGCCGCCGTGTCGTTCAGCCCGTCGCCCACCATCAGCACGCGCGCGCCACCGGCGGCAAGATCGGCCACCATGGCTTCCTTGCCTTGAGGATCGACGGAGGCATGGAAATCCGTGATGCCAAGGCGCGCCGCCAGATCCGCAACGGCGGCCTGCCTGTCGCCCGAGATCAGCACGACCCGCAACCCCGCCTTGCGAAGCATGGCCACGCAATCGGCAGCCCCTGGGCGCAGTTCGTCGGTGAATTCAAGCCGGACCGGGGCATGGCCTTCCACTGCCAGCCAGGCCGCACTGGTGGGACGTTCCTCATCGTCCGCCAGGCCCAGCCAGTCGGCACGGCCCAGCCGGATCATCCTGCCCCGCCAATGGGCCGAGACGCCAAACCCCGGATGTTCGGTCACATCCGTCAGATCGGCAGCCGGGTGATCGGCCAAGGCGGCAGCCAGGGCCGCCGACAAGGGATGGGCGGAAGCCAGCGCCATGGCGCGGGCAACCGGACGCAAGCCGGTGGGCAGCGGATCGGCGCTGACCAGCGTGGGACGGCCCAGGGTCAGGGTGCCGGTCTTGTCGAAGACGACCGTATCGACCTCGGCCAGACGCTCGAGGGCGGTGCCGTCCTTGATCAGCAAGCCGCGCCGGAACAGCCGTCCCGATGCCGCCGTGGCGACCGCCGGAACTGCCAGGCCAAGCGCGCAGGGACAGGTCACGATCAGCACCGCCGCCGCGATGTTCACCGCCAGGCGCAGATCGCCGGTGGCCCAGATCCAGCCTGCGAAACTGCACAGGGCCATGAGGTGAACACTGGGCGAATAAAGCCGTGACGCGCGTTCCGCCAGCGATGTATAGCGCCCGCGTGCGGCCTCGGCGGCCTCGACAAGGGCGGTCAGCCGCGCCAGCGAGGAATCGCGGCCGGCCGCCGTCACGCGCAGGGTCAGGGGACCGGTCAGGTTCACCTCGCCCGCCGACAGCATCTGGCCGGGCGCCGCCAGCACGGGCAGGGTCTCGCCCGTCAACAGGGCGCGGTCGATCTCGGACCGGCCCTCGGTGATCTCTCCGTCGGCGGGGATGCGCGCGCCGGGGCGGATGCGGATCAGGTCGCCGGGGCGCAGGCTGGCCACGGGCACGGTCTGTTCTGCGCCATCGACCAGCAGCGTGGCGCGCGGAACCTCCAGCGCGGTCAGTTCGGCTGCGGCGGACCGCGCGATGGCGCGGGTGCGGTGATCCAGGTAACGGCCGATCAGCAGGAAGAAGCAGAGCATCGCCGCCGCGTCGAAATAGGCGTGATGGCCCGACTGCATCGTTTCATAGACGGAAATGGCGCTTGCCAGGATCAGCGCCAGCGAAATCGGCACGTCCATGCCCAGCCGTCCGACGCGGATCGCCGCCCATGCGCTGCGGAAGAAGGGCTGGCCCGCGAAGAACACCGTGGGAAGCGCGATGGCGCCGCTGATCCAGTGGAACAGGTCGCGCGTTGCGGATTCGGCCCCGGACCAGACCGCGACCGACAGGATCATGATGTTCATCATGGCAAAGCCCGACACGCCGATGCGCATCAGCAGGTCGCGGCCCTGCCGGTCGGCGGTGGTGGCCGACAAGGCGTCCGGGTCAAGCTCGTGGGCCTCGTATCCCACGCCAGCCAGGACAGGGATCAGGTCGTCGGCGTTCAGGCCCGGCGCATCCACGGTGACGCGGCGCAAGGTCAGGTTCACGCGCGCCGCCCGGACGCCCGGATGCGCGGTCAAGGCGGTTTCCACATCGGTGATGCAGGTTGCGCAATGGGCGGTCGGCAGGGAGAGGATCACCGTTCCCTGCGCCACGTCGGCCCGGTCCGCCAGACGTTGCGCCAGGGGCGCCGCGTCGCAGGCGGGACAGGCGCTGAAGCCGGATGCGGTCAGGTCGGTCATGTCAGTTCGCCCCGGATCTTGCGATATGGTCCAGCCGCTGCCGGAATGCCGTGCCATCGGGCGCGACCGCCTGGACGTGGATGTTCCAGGCCCCCGGCTCCAGCTTCAGCGGCGCGCGATAGATGCCGCCGCCTGCCTGTTCGAACTGGGGCGTCACATCGTCACGCTTGTGCGTGGGCCGCCCGATGGTGGCCGAGAAGTCGAGCAAGATGGGATGTGCGCCGGTGGCGTCCACGATCTCGATCACGATCTGCCCGCCGTCATAGCCGGCCTTCGCGGTCCAGCCCAGGTTCTGCTGGGCCGCACGCTCACGGTCGAACTGCTGCGAGGCGACGTAGCTGTTCTTGACCTCCAGCCCCGGAAAGCTGCCGACGGCCAGAAAGGCCATCACAAGATTGACGGCGATGATGACGCCGAAGGCCGACAGCGTGATGAAAAGGACATGACGTCCGGTAAGTTCCCTGGTCATCCTATTCACCCTTTCCGTGAAAGATCGTGCCGACCGATGCGGTCGTGCCGTCAACCTCGTCCCGGACGACCAGGTCAAGCTGTGTCGTCGCCTGGGTCGCGATCTCGGACCCGGCCGGCGCGGTGATGTAAAGCCTGCGGCTCAGCGTCTCGTCCGCGGGAACCTCGGCGATGGCGGAAGGCGCGCCCTCGACCGCGACGACAAGGCCGTCGGCGCCCTCGACCGCGAAGCTGAAGCTGCGGGCGTCGTGCTGCTTGTTGCGCAGGCGTACTTCATAGGTGTTGCGGATGGCGCCGTCCGACATGGTCACGAACAGCGGATTGCGCACCGGCGAGACGTTGAGGTCAAAGGGCGAGCGCACGAACAGCGCGACGATCAGCGCGACCCCGATCCCGGCCCACAGCGTGAAATACAGGATCGTGCGCGGCCGGAAGATATGCCGCCAGACCGATTTCGGCTGCGCGCCTGCGCGTTCGGCGGTCTCGTCCCTCAGCGCCATATAGTCGATCAGCCCGCGCGGCTTGCCGATCTTGTCCATGATCTCGTCGCAGGCGTCGATGCACAGCGCGCAGGTGATGCATTCCATCTGCTGTCCTTCGCGGATGTCGATGCCCATCGGGCAGACGTTCACGCAGGCCAGGCAGTCGATGCAGTCGCCCGCCGAATTGACGGGGATCGGACCGCCGACGCCGGTCGGGACGCCGGGATAGGGAACGGGCGGATACTTGCCCCCGGCGGCGGGACCTGCGGCATGGCTTTCCGCCTCGGCCTGGAAGGCCACGGCCGCGGGGCGGTGGCGCACGTTGGTCTTGCCGCGCGGCTCGCCCCGCCATTCGCGATAGGCGACGGTCAGCGTGTCCTCGTCCATCATCGCCGCCTGGATGCGCGGCCAGGGACAGGCATAGATGCAGATCTGTTCGCGGGCAAAACCCCCGAACAGGAAGGTCGTCCCCGTCAGGATCGCCATGGTGATATAGGCGACAGGATGGGCTTGGCCGGTCAGCAGGTTGCCCAGCAGCGTCGGCGCATCGGTGAAATAGAAGATCCAGGCCCCGCCGGTCATCAATGCGATCACCAGCCAGACGGCCCACTTGGCCAGCCGCAGGCGGATCTTCTGCGCGTCCCATTGCTGACGATGCAGGCGGATGCGGGCGTTGCGGTCGCCCTCGATCCAGCGTTCCACCAGGATGAACAGGTCGGTCCAGACCGTCTGCGGGCAGGCATAGCCGCACCACACGCGTCCCAGGGCACTGGTGAACAGGAACAAGCCCAACCCCGCCATGACCAGAAGGCCCGCGACGAAATAGAATTCGTGCGGCCAGATCTCGATCCAGAGAAAGAAGAACCGCCGGTTCGCCAGATCGACCAGGACGGCCTGGTCGGGCATGGTGGGACCACGATCCCAGCGCAGCCACGGCATGACGTAATAGATCGTCAGGGCCACCGCCATGACAATCCATTTGAGGTTCCTGAACCGCCCCTTGACGCGTTTCGGAAAGATCGGCTCCCGCTTGGCGTAAAGGCTGGGGTGGTCCAATTCGGAATTGGACATTGTAAGAATCGCTCCTGTTTCGCGACACCCGGTCTAGACCGGCCCGAAGGGCGATTCCTTGACCTGCATCAAACGACAGGGTCCGGCCACGCCTTGCGCAAGCCGCGGATCATCGCGCTTTCCGCCGGTCCTGCGCTGACGTAACCTGCGCCCAGGAAGGAGCTTTCCATGCTGACCATTCACGGCGTCACCCGTTCGCGCGCCTCTCGCATCATCTGGCTTTGCCACGAAATCGGGCTGGAGTTTCGCCAGGTTCCGGTCATCCAGGCCTATCGTCTGGCCGACCCGGACGCGCCGGATGCCCCCTTGAACACCCATTCCCCCGAATTCCTTGCCCTGTCCCCCGCCGGAACCATCCCGGTGATCGAGGATGACGGCCTGGTCCTGGGCGAATCCCTTGCGGCGACCCTGTATCTGGCGCGCAAGTACGGCGACGATCTTGGCCCGGCCGACCTGGCCGAGGACGCGCTGATGATGCAGTGGAGCTTTTACGCCGCCACCAGCGTCGAACCGGACGCCCTGACGATCCTGTTCCTGCACGCGCCGTCGCGCCTGCAATCGGGCGACGACCAGGCGATCGTTGCGAATGCCGCCGAACGGCTGATCCGCCCGCTGAAGGTGATCGAGCCGCATCTGTCCACGCACGAACATCTGGTCGGCGGACGATTTACCGTGGCGGACCTGAACCTGGCCGAGGTTCTGCGCTATGCCCAAGGTTACGGGGAACTGATGAGCCAGTTTCCGGCCGTCATGTCCTGGCTGGAACGATGCCAGTCCCGCTCGGCCTTCCGCAGGATGTGGGAGGCACGGCTGGCGGAACCCGAGTGAGATTGAAACGGACACAGGAACATCCGATATGGTGCACATATCCCGTCGGCGCGCTGCAACGCGGCCCTGTTCGGCGGGACTGGCCTTGACCCCGCCAGCATGAGATAGTCCCCCAACCAAGAACAAGAGCAGAACCCGATGGCCGACGACCTTCTTTCCGCAGTCGATGCGACCGACAGCTATTCCGCCGCCTCCATCGAGGTGCTGGAGGGGCTGGAGCCTGTGCGCAAGCGTCCCGGCATGTATATCGGCGGAACCGACGAACGCGCACTGCATCACCTTGTGGCCGAAATCCTCGACAACTCGATGGACGAGGCGGTGGCAGGCCATGCCAGCCGGATCGAGATGGAGTTGCTGGCCGATTACAGCGTGGTCGTGCGCGACAACGGCCGCGGGATTCCCATCGACCCGCACCCGAAGTTTCCGGGCAAGTCCGCGCTGGAAGTAATCCTCTGCACGCTGCACGCGGGCGGCAAGTTCTCGGGCGATGCCTACCAGACCTCGGGCGGCTTGCACGGGGTCGGCGCGTCCGTGGTGAACGCGCTGTCGGACAGCATGATCGTGCAGGTCGCGCGCAACAAGGAACTGTTCGAGCAACGGTTTTCGCGCGGCATCCCGCAGGGTCCGGTGGCCAGGATCGGCGCGGCCCCCAACCGGCGCGGCACCACCGTCACCTTCCATGCCGACGAGGAGATCTTCGGCCATCACCGCTTCAAGCCCGCGCGGCTTCTGAAGATGGTCAAGTCCAAGGCCTATCTGTTCAGCGGCGTCGAAATCCGCTGGAAGTCCGAGATCGACGACGGCGAAACCCCGCGCGAGGCGACCTTCCATTTCCCCGGCGGCTTGGCCGATTACCTGTCCGAAACGCTGCACGGCGCCAGCACCTATGCCGACCGGCCCTTCGCGGGCAGCGTCGATTTCCGTCGCCAGGGCGCGCCGGGCAAGGTGGATTGGGCGATCAACTGGACGCCCTCGCGCGACGGCTTCATCCAGTCCTATTGCAACACCGTTCCCACGCCGGAAGGCGGCACCCACGAGGCTGGCTTCTGGTCGGCGATCCTCAAGGGCGTGCGGGCCTATGGCGAACGGATCAACAACAAGAAGGCCGCGAACATCACGCGAGAGGATTTGCTGACCGGCGGCTGTGCGCTTGTGTCCTGCTTCATCCGAGAGCCGGAATTCGTGGGCCAGACCAAGGATCGCCTTGCCACGACCGAGGCCGCGCGCCTTGTCGAAAACGCCGTGCGCGATCATTTCGACACCTGGCTTGCGGCCGACACGAAGTCTTCGGGCGCGATCCTGGACTTCCTGATCCTGCGGGCGGACGAACGCCTGCGCCGCAAGCAGGAAAAGGAAACCGCCCGCAAGACGGCCACCAAGAAGCTGCGCCTGCCGGGCAAGCTGGTCGATTGCAGCGCCACCAGCCGCGACGGGACCGAGTTGTTCATCGTCGAAGGCGACAGCGCGGGCGGGTCGGCCAAGATGGCGCGCGACCGCACCAACCAGGCGCTGCTGCCGCTGCGGGGCAAGATCCTGAACGTGCTGGGCGCGGCCTCGACCAAGATGGGGGCGAACCAGGAAATCAGCAATCTTTGCCAAGCACTTGGCGTCGGAATGGGATCCAAGTTCAAGGTCGATGACCTGCGCTATGACAAGGTCATCATCATGACGGACGCCGATGTGGACGGCGCGCATATCGCCAGCCTGCTGATGACCTTCTTCTTCACGCAGATGCGGCCGCTGATCGACAAGGGGCACCTGTACCTGGCCTGTCCGCCGCTTTACCGCCTGACTCAGGGGGCGCACCGGGTCTATGTCGCGGATGATGCGGAAAAGGAACGGATGCTGGCCAAGGGCCTGGGCGGACGCGGCAAGATAGACGTGCAGCGCTTCAAAGGCTTGGGCGAGATGGACGCCAAGGATCTCAAGGACACGACGATGAACCCCAAGACCCGCAAGCTGATCCGGGTCAGCATCGACGATGACGAGGGGGGCGAGACCGGCGACCTTGTGGAACGCCTGATGGGCAAGAAGCCGGAACTGCGCTTCGAATACATCCAGGAAAACGCCCGCTTCGCCGAAGAACTGGACGTCTGAGATGCAGCAATATCACGACGCCCTGCGCATGGTTCTGGAACAGGGTCTTGAAAGCACCGACCGGACGGGCACCGGCACGATCAGCCATTTCGGGCTGCAATGCCGTTACCGCCTGTCGGACGGCTTTCCACTGGTGACGACCAAGAAGCTGCACCTGAAGTCGATCATCCACGAATTGCTGTGGTTCCTGTCGGGCGACACGAACATCCGCTATCTGCAGGAAAACGGCGTCTCGATCTGGGACGAATGGGCGGACAAGAACGGCGACCTCGGGCCGGTCTATGGCCGGCAATGGCGCCACTTTCCCAAGCTGGTGCCAAGCGGCCTTGACGCCGACGGTCGGCCGCTGTTCTTCGCGGGCCATGTCGATCAGATCGCGGATCTTGTGGAAGCGATCCGCAAGACGCCCGACTCTCGCCGCCTGATCGTGTCCGCTTGGAATCCTGGCGACGTGCCGGACATGGCGTTGCCGCCCTGCCATACGCTGTGGCAGGTGCGGATCCTGGCGGGCAAGCTGCATCTGCAACTGTATCAGCGGTCGGCGGACATGTTCCTGGGCGTGCCGTTCAACATCGCCTCCTATGCGCTGCTCCAGGTGATGCTGGCCCATGTCACCGGCTATGAACCGGGCGATTTCGTCCATTCCATCGGCGACGCGCATATCTATTCGAACCACCTGGATCAGGTGCGAACCCAGCTTGCACGGACCCCGAAGCCGCTGCCCCGGTTGCGCCTGCGCCGGGATGTGCAATCCATCTTCGATTTCCGTTTCGAGGATTTCGAGGTACTGAACTATGACCCCGACCCGGCCATCAAGGCCCCCGTGGCGGTCTGATCCATGCTGACCCTGATTGCAGCCCGCGACCGCAATGGCGCCATCGGCAAGGACAACGACATCCCCTGGCGCGCGCCCGAGGATCTGGCCTTCTTCCAGCGCGAAACCACCGGGGGCGCTGTCGTCATGGGTCGCAGGACCTGGGAAAGCCTGCCGTTCAAACCCTTGAAGAACCGCCTGAATCTGGTCGTGTCCTCCGACCTTGCTGTGGCCGAGAACGTCCTTCCCACGCCCCAGGCCGCCGTGGATCACGCGCATTGCCTGGGTCATCGCCGGGTCTATGGCATCGGCGGGGCCGGCATCTATCGGGCCCTGCTTCCCATGGCCGACCGGCTGTTGCTGACGCAGGTGGACCTGGCCGTCACGGATGCGGACGCGTTCTTTCCCGATTTCGACAAGGATCAGTGGCATTGCCTGGGTTCGCTGGTCTTGCGCCAGGACACGCCCTGCTGCACCCTTTTCGAATACTTGCGCCGCCGCTGACCCAACAGGAGGATCCCGATGAATATCCGCTACTTGCACACCATGGTTCGCGTCAAGGATCTGGACAAGACCATCGCATTCTTCAAGCTGCTGGGGCTGGAGGAGACGCGCCGGATCGACAACGACAAGGGCCGCTTCACCCTGGTCTTCATGGCCCCGCCGGGTCAGCCGGAATGTCCGGTCGAACTGACCTTCAACTGGGACGGGGACGAAGGTCTGCCCTCGGACAGCCGCCACTTCGGCCACCTGGCCTATCGGGTCGGCAACATCTATGATCTTTGCCAGAAGCTGATGGACGCCGGGGTCACCATCAACCGTCCGCCGCGGGACGGGCACATGGCCTTCGTGCGCAGCCCCGACAATGTCTCGATCGAACTGCTGCAGGAAGGCGATCACCTGCCCCCGGCCGAACCCTGGGCCAGCATGGAAAATACCGGCCACTGGTAAGGCGATACCCGCGGGTCAGTAGATATAGCGGATCTGTTCCAGCCAGAACCGCTCGATCCGGCGGCTTTGCAGGTTGACCTGCTCCAAGGGCGGGTCTTCCAGCACGCCGGACATGGCCAGCCCTTCGGCATGGCGCAGGAACAGGCGGTGGACCATGTCGCGGATCGCCTGTCCTTCCTGGGTCAGCTTGACCCGCACCGAACGGCGGTCCATGTCGCTGCGTTCGTGATGGACATAGCCCATCGTCACCAGCTTCTTCAGGTTATAGCTGACATTCGATCCCTGATACATGCCACGGGACCGAAGCTCGCCCGCCGACACCTCGGCCCCGCCGAGGTTGTAAAGGATCATGGCCTGTACGGGCGTCAGGTCATGTTGGCCCAGACGTTCGAATTCGTCCTTGACCAGGTCCAGCATCAGCCGGTGCAGCCGTTCCAGAAGCTGCAGGGATTCCAGATAGGCTTCGGTCGTGTCTGCCAGATCCGGCAGAGCCTGAACGTCGGCCTGGGGGCGCATGTCGCGCGGCGCGGGGGAAATCATGGCGTCTTGCGGTCCTGATTTGTTCCTCATGACCCGACATTGCCGCAAAAATCAAAATCTTCAGTTAATGCAACAGAACTTCCCGGCAAGAATAGGAAGAATTTTATCGAACCGGCCTCAGCCGTTCCGCGGCATGATCCGCGACCCGATCCAGGATCGCACTGATTTCGGCAGGGCCGCGATTGGTCCCGCCATTCACCCGCGCCGTCACCCACAGATAAAGATCCTGGTCGTTTTCAGACAGCATGGCCTCATAGATATCCAGTTCGGCCGAATTCAGCGATGCCAGTGGCCCATCGGCGAAATGGCCCAGGATCAGGTCCATTTCCTTCATGCCCCGGCGCCAGCTGCGCATCTTCAGGCGGCGCAGACGGGTTTCAGCCGATTCGATCATTCTTCCATCCTTCCGCGACGCTTGCCGTCCTGGGAACCGCAGCATAATCCATGCGGGCAAGACGTTCAAACCAGCAAGGACCGCCATGGGTTTCCTGTCCGACCGCCTGAGCCGAATCAAGCCCTCGCCAACGATTGCGATGACGACCCGCGCGGCCGAATTGCGGGCGAAGGGACGCGACATCATCAGCCTGTCCGCCGGGGAACCGGACTTTGACACGCCCGTCCATGTCCGCGGCGCGGCCAAGGCCGCCATCGATGCGGGGCACACGCGCTATACCGCCGTGGATGGGACGCCATCGCTGAAACGCGCGATCAGCGACAAGTTCGCGCGGGAAAACGGGCTGGATTATGCCCCGTCGCAGGTCACGGTGGGCACGGGCGGCAAGCAGATCCTGTTCAACGCGCTGATGGCGACGCTGGACGAAGGCGACGAGGTGATCATCCCTGCCCCCTATTGGGTCAGCTATCCCGACATGGTGCTGCTTGCCGGGGGCAAGCCGGTCATCGTCGAATGCGGGATTGATCAGGGCTTCCGCCTGACACCTGAGGCACTTGAGGCCGCGATCACGCCGCGCACGAAATGGCTGATCCTCAACTCGCCCTCCAACCCGTCTGGAGCGGGATACGACCGCGCGGCCATGCAGGCGCTGACCGAGGTGCTGCTGCGCCATCCGCAGGTCTGGATCCTGTCGGACGACATCTATGAACACCTGGTGTTCGACGGGTTCGAATTCGTCACCCCTGCCCAGGTGGAGCCGCGCCTGAAGGACCGCACCTTGACCATGAACGGGGTCAGCAAGGCCTATGCCATGACAGGCTGGCGCATCGGCTATGGCGCCGCACCCGAGGGGTTGATCAAGGCCATGGCGAAACTGCAGTCGCAATCGACCTCGAACCCCTGTTCGGTCAGCCAGTACGCAGCCGAGGCGGCGCTGACGGGACCCCAGGACTACATCACCGAAAGCCGCGCGGTCTTTCAGCGCCGGCGCGACCTGGTGGTGGCCGGGCTGAACGCCTGCCCCGGCATCGACTGCCCGACACCGCAGGGGGCGTTCTATGTGTATCCGTCGATCAAGGGGCTGATCGGCAAGACCTCGGCCGCAGGCGCCACGATCACGGATGACGAGGCCTTCGCGAACGCGCTGCTGGATGAAACCGGCGTTGCGGTGGTGTTCGGCGCAGCCTTCGGCCTTTCGCCACATTTCCGCATCTCTTACGCGACCAGCGACGAACAGTTGACCGAGGCCGTGAGCCGCATCCGGCGCTTCTGCGAAGGGTGCAACTGACGCGTGTGACCCTGCGTTACCGGATCTGGTAACGACAGGAGATCACGATGCTGCCTCATGACACTCTGGTTGTCGTGACCGACGGCCAGTCGGCGACACTGTTCCGCAATGCCGCCAAGCACGGCATCGAGTTGTCTGAGACCGAACGGATCACACTGGACAGCATGAGCCAGCACAAGGCGGGTGACGCCAGTCCGGGCATCGTCGCTGCGGGCGATCCTGCCGTGTTTGCGGCCCGGCTTGCCGATCACCTGAACGACATGGTGCTGAAGCACAAGGCAGATGACGTCGTCATCATCGCGGATCCGCCCACCCTGGGGGTGTTGCGCAAGCGGTATCACAAGGAACTGCAATTCCGCCTGCGCAGGGAAGTGGCCAGGAACCTGACGAATTCCGACCTTCGCGCCATCGAGGACGCGCTGTCCTTATAGGCAGCGGCCCTTGATGCCGGCGGCTTTCGTCACAAGGCGGTCCAGCCCCCATCGACGCTGATGGCCGTGCCGGTGATCTGGGCCGCGGCGTCGCTGCACAGGAAGGCCGTCGTATCCCCCAACTGTTCGACGGTGACGAATTCCTTGGACGGCTGGCGTTCCAGCATGACCTTCTGGATCACCTCCTCGCGGCTCATGCCGTATTCCTTCATCGTGTTGGGGATCTGCGCCTCGACCAGCGGCGTCAGGACATAGCCAGGGCAGACCGCGTTGCAGGTGATCGCCTCTTTCGCGGTTTCAAGGGCGGTGACCTTGGTGAACCCGACGATCCCGTGCTTGGCCGCCACATAGGCGGATTTGAAGGCGCTTGCCGTCAGCCCGTGGGCGGACGCGACGTTGACGATGCGCCCCCAGCCCGCGGCACGCATCATCGGCAGGGCCGCTGCGGTCGTGTGAAAGGCCGAGGTCAGGTTGATCGCGATGATCGCGTCCCATTTCTCGACCGGAAAGTCTGGGATCGGCGCGACATGCTGGATGCCCGCGTTGTTCACCAGGATGTCGCAGCGTCCCGCCCGTTCGATCAAGGCCCGGCATTCGTCGCCCTTGGACATGTCCGCCTTGATATAGCGGACGGTGACGCCATGGTCCCGCGCCAGGGACTCGGCCAGGGCATGATCCTCGTCCCGGTCCGTGAAACTGTTCAGGACGATATCCGCCCCCGCCATGGCCAGGCGGTGCGCGATGCCCAGCCCGATCCCAGAGTTAGAACCCGTCACGACTGCGGTTTTACCGCCTAGAAACTTTTGAAACATCGCCCCCCTCCTGACTGTCGGCTTTAACAGGGCGCAAGGCCCCAGCCGTTTGCAGGTGCAGCATGGGGAAAAAAAAGCGCCCGCACAAGGCGGGCGCAAGTCATGAGGCAGGTTTCATACAGGCAAGAAACCTATCGAGCAGTAAGCCATTTATACGCTAATGCCTGTCAGAGTCCAACGAAGAAGTTCGACCCGGCATTGACGATCCCGGTTCAAGTCAGTTGAATTTGTATCGAAAAGAAGAAAATCGAGCAGACAGGCAATGAAATTCTTAAGAAACCTTAACAAATCTGCGGTTATCCGTGCCTTGTGCCTGATATCTGGCGGTTTTCTGACTGTTGCATCAATGCCGCTTGAAGGGCGTGCCGAACCGGCCCACGGGCTTGCAATGTATGGTCAGCCTGCTCTACCTCAAGGATTCCAAGCACTCCCCTACGTCAACCGCGACGCGCCCCAGGGCGGAATGATTCGCTTGGCCGAACCGGGGGGCTTCGACTCGCTCAAGCCCTGGGTGCTGAAAGGCAATGCAGCATGGGGCGTCGGCGTCCATGTCGCCGAGACGCTGATGTATCGCAGCCTTGACGAACCCTTCACGCTTTACGGACTTCTGGCGCAGTCTGTCGAAACGGCACCGGACCGCAGTTGGGTGGAATTCACCCTGCGCCCCGAGGCGCGTTTCTCGGACGGATCGCCCGTGACCGTCGAGGACGTGATGTGGTCATACGAGACGCTGGGGACGCAGGGGCATCCGCGCTATCACGGTGCCTGGTCCAAGGTCGCGAAGATGGAGCAGACCGGCCCCGCCCGCATCCGTTTCACCTTTTCGGAAAACGACCGCGAACTGGCGATGCTGATGGGGCTGCGGCCGGTCCTGAAGAAGGCCCAGTGGGAAGGCAAGGACTTCTCGGCCTCGGGACTGGAGGCGCCGATCGGCTCCGGTCCCTATGTCGTGGACCGGGTCGATCCGGGGCGCATGATCACCTTCCGGCGCGATCCCGATTACTGGGGCAAGGATCTGGCCGTCAACCGGGGGCGCAACAATCTGGACGTGATCCGCTATGACTATTTCGGCGATGCCAACGCCATGTTCGAGGCCTTCAAGGCGGGCGAGGTCACGGTCTGGCGGGAACTGTCCGCGAACAAGTGGGACCAGGAATACAATTTCCCCCTGATGACGCGGGGGGATGCGGTCAAGGCGGAAATCCCCAATGGCCGCCCGTCTGGGATCATGGGGCTGGTGATGAACACCCGCAACCCGCTGTTTGCCGACTGGCGGGTCCGTCAGGCCATGATCGAGGCCTTCAACTTCCGTTTCATCAATGCCACGCTGAACGGCGGCAAGGACCGGCGGATCACCTCGTATTTCGCGAATTCCAGCCTGGCGATGCAGCCCGGACCCGCGACCGGCCGGGTGGCCGAATTGCTGGCGCCCTTCTCGGCGGACCTGCCCCCCAGCACCATCGAGGGCTATGCCCTGCCCGAGGGATCGGACCGCGCGCTTGACAGGGCGGGCCTGCGGCGGGCGATCGCGCTGCTGTCGGACGCGGGATGGACCGTGCAGGACGGCGTTCTGCGGAACGCAGATGGCCGCCCCTTTGCCTTCGAAATCCTGCTGAACCAGTCCGGCACCGCCATGCGCACCGCGTCCGAGACCCAGCAGATCGCCGATATCTATGTCCAGGCGCTGCGGAACCTGGGGATGCAGGTGCGCATCACCTTGCTGGATCCGGCGCAGTTTGTGCAGCGCACCAATGAGTTTCAGTTCGACATGACCTGGTATGAACGCGCCCTGTCGCTGTCGCCGGGGAACGAACAACTGCTCTATTGGGGGTCCGAGGCTGCGGACCAGCCCGGCAGCCGCAACTGGATGGGCATGAAAAGCCCGGCGGCCGATGCCGTCATCGCCGCCATGGTCCAGTCTGAAACCGACGAGGATTTCACGTCGGCCGTTCGCGCCCTGGATCGAATCCTAACCGCAGGGCGTTACGTGATACCGGCCGGGTTCTCGCCGGTCTCGCGGCTGGCCCATGCTGCGGACCTGCGGTATCCTGCCCAGACAACGCCACTTTACGGAGATTGGCCGGGCTTCCTGCCCGAGCTGTGGTGGCAGGAGGCAGAAGAATGAAGGCAGTCTTGGGCATGCTGCTGGCCTGCACGGTGCTGGCTGGCTGCAATACGGTCGCTGGGGTCGGTGAGGACATCACCGGAATTGCAAACTGGGCGCAATCCTCGATGGGAGGCGGATACTGATGAAATGGAGCCATGTGCAGCAGAATTGGGCTGCGTTCTACGAAGCGATCGTCGAGAAGTGGCCCGAGGTCGACGAAACCGACCTTGATGAAATCGACGGCGATCAGCGCGCCTTCGTGGCCTATCTTGCCGAGGCGACCGGCCAGGAACCGTCCGAAATCCGCGAGGAATTGCGCGAATGGCTGGCCGGAGAGATTCCGTCGGACGTGGTCATGGATCCGACGCATGACAACCATTCCATCGCGCTCAGCGCCAAGTATGTGGGCGAGGGCGAGGATGAATATGCCGATGACGCCCGCTTCGGCGATGACGACGAATATCCTGACGACGGTGACAACTGACCGTCAGGCGGCGCGCGGTCCCCACAGGATGACCGCGGCGCCCGCCAGGCAGATCGCGGCGCCCATCACATCCCACTGATCGGGCCTGCGCCCTTCGGCCAGCCAAAGCCACAGGAGCGATGCGGTGATATAGACGCCGCCATAGGCCGCATAGGCCCGTCCCGCCTGATCGGCCGGGCTGAGCGACAGGACCCAGGCAAACAGCGCCAGCGAGGCCATGCCGGGCACCAGCCACAGCGGCGACTTGTCCAGCCGATACCACGCCCAGAAGGCGAAGCAGCCGGCGATTTCCGCCAAGGCGGCAGTCAGATAGATCGCAAGCACCTGCATCCGACCCGTCTAACGACGGCTTGCGGCGCCGTCCAGCACGCCTTTCCAGTTGCAACTGGGGGCGGGTTCTGCCACATGCAGCCCGACGGGGGGCATGGCATGAAGGACCGTCGCGATGAATCGCACCATCAAAATTGCCCTTGGCAGCATCGCAGTCGGGATCGTGGTCCTGGGGCTGAAGACCCTGGCCTGGCACATCACGGGATCGGTCGCGCTTCTGTCGGACGCCCTTGAAAGCACCGTCAACGTGGCGACGGCGCTTGCCGCGCTGATCGCGATCCGCATCGCCCAGCGTCCGGCCGACCGCGGCCATCCCTATGGGCACCACAAGGCCGAATTCATGTCGGCCGTCCTGGAAGGCGTGATGATCATCGTCGCGGCCCTGCTGATCCTCGAGGAGGCTTATCACGGCATCCGCGACCCCCAGCCCATGGACGCCCCGGTCAATGGTCTGCTGATCAATGCCTTCGCGGGCTGCATCAACGCCTGCTGGTGCTTCGTGCTGATCCGCCACGGCCGCCGCCTGAAATCCCCGGCGCTTGTCGCCGACGGCCAGCATCTGCTGTCGGATGTCATCACCTCGGCCGGAGTGATCTTCGGCGTGTCGATGGCCGTGATCTCGGGCTATCCGATCCTTGATCCGGTGCTGGCGGGGCTGGTTGCGATCAACATCCTGTGGTCGGGATGGAAGGTGATGGCGGTTTCCCTGGGCGGTCTGATGGACAGGGCGGTGCCAGAGGATCTGCTGCGCGATATCCGCACCACCATCTCGGACAACGCCGATGGGGCGATCGAGGCGCATGACCTGCGGACCCGGCACGCGGGCAGCATGACGTTCATCGACTTCCATCTGGTCGTGGACGGCGAAACCCCGGTGGCCGAGGCCCACGCCATCTGCGACCGGATCGAGGCCGCGTTGAAACGCCGCTTGGATGACGCGCAGATCACCATCCATGTCGAACCCGAACACAAGGCCAAGCATTCGGGCGTGCTGGTGCTCTAGGCCGCCAGCCTGACCCAGACGGGCACATGGTCGCTGGGCTTTTCGCCGGCGCGGGCCTCCTTGTCGATGCCCGTCTCGACCAGCAGGTCTGCGGCTTGGGGCGACAGCAGCAGGTGGTCGATGCGGATGCCATCGTCCTTGGCCCAGGACCCGGCCTGATAATCCCAGAAGGTGAAGGGACCGCGCGTGGACCAAGGATCGCGGATGCGGACGGCATCGGTCCAGCCCTGGTTCACGATCCGCCGGAAGGCCTCGCGGCTTTGCGGCAGGAACAGGGCGTCATCAACCCAGGCCTGCGGCCGGGCGGCGTCGCGCGGTTCGGGGATGATGTTGAAATCGCCCAGCATCACCACCGGAAGTTCGCTTTCCATCAGTTCTGCGGCACGCAGGCGCAGGCGTTCCATCCAGGCCAGCTTATAGTCGTATTTCGGCCCCGGCGCCGGGTTGCCGTTGGGCAGGTAAAGCCCCGCGATGCGGACCGCCTGGCTGCTGATGACGGTGGCCTCGATATAGCGGGCCTGTTCGTCGGCCTCGTCGCCAGGCAGGCCCCGCGTCACGTCCTCCAACGGCAGCTTGGACAGGATCGCCACGCCGTTGAAGCCCTTCTGGCCGTGGGTTTCGACGGTCCAGCCCAGATCCTCGAAATGGGCACGGGGAAAGCCCTCGTCCACGGACTTGATTTCCTGAAGGACGACCAGATCGGCGCCCGATCCCGCCAGCCAGTCGGTCAGTGCCTGAATCCGGGCCTTGACGCCGTTGATGTTGAATGTCGCGATTTTCATGCGCGCATCTTTATCCGCCCCCCGGCGATTGGCAACCGGGGTCGGGACACCTACCTTTCACCCTATGCGCCGCCTGATCGCCCTTCTGCTGACGATAGCCCTCGCCCTGCCTGCCCTGGCGCAGGACCGGCCGCGCGCGGGGCTGATGTGGAACCGCAGCGGGCTGCCCGCGACCCTGCCACTGGTCGTGCAGACCCTGCCCGGGCGCGACTTTGCGCTGTTCCTGTCGCCCGACATCGGGGGCGATCCGGTGATGGCGGGTTATATCCACGGCGGCACGTTCTTCCGCCTGCTGGTGCCGCCGGGCACCTGGACCATCCGCTTTGCCCATGGCACCGACTGGCAGGGAGAGGATGCGCTGTTCGGTCCCGACACCGAATGGACCCAAGTCGCGGAACCCATGACCTTCGGCGCATCGGTCGCGCGCAAGCACGGCTATATCATCCGCCTGATCGAGACCGAAGGGAAGGTGCGCGTCGCCTCATCGGGTGCGCTGGACCTGTGCCAGGGCCTGACGATAACGACGGAGGTGATCGAACTGGACGACGAACTCAGGGATGATCGGAACCGCCTGCCCACCCCCGGCCTGCGGCGGCTGGAGATCGACGTGGATACCCGCACCCGGGTCTGCGGCTAGATCGAGAAGGACGTCCCGCAGCCGCAGCTGGACGAGGCGTTGGGATTGTCGATCACGAAGCGCGCGCCGATCAGTTCATCGGCAAAGTCGATGACGGCCCCTGCCAGATAGGGCAGCGACACCGGATCGACCACGACCTTCTGGCCCGCGCCTTCCAGCACCAGGTCGTCGGCCTCGGCCTGGTCCAAGCGGATGTCGTATTGGAAACCCGAACAGCCGCCGCCCGACACGGCCACGCGCAGCGGGCGGACCTCGCCCGAATCGTTGATCTCGGCCAGGCGGGCAAAGGCGCGTTCGGTGACTTTGGGGGGCAGGTTCATGGGTCGTTCCCGTTTTCGTCGGCAGTGCCTAAATATAGTGTCCACCAGACCTGTTGCAAGGAAGGCCCTGCCCCCCTGATGTCCAGTGCGATCGCCCCTTACGCCTGCCAACCCGAAGCCAGCCGCGGGCGGCTGCACCCGGAACGCATGTCCACCTTCCGCAGCCCCTGGCAGCGCGACCGCGACCGGATCATCCATTCCAGTGCTTTTCGCCGGCTGAAGCACAAGACCCAGGTCTTTGTCGAACATGACGGGGAAGCCTATCGCGGCGATTATTTCCGCACCCGCCTGACCCACACGATCGAGGTCGCCCAGGTCGCGCGCACCATCGCGGGCGCGCTTGGCCTGAATACGGACCTTGCCGAAACCGTGGCGCTTGCCCATGACCTTGGCCACCCGCCCTTCGGCCATACCGGGGAAGACGCGCTTGCCGCCTTGATGCAGCCCTATGGCGGCTTCGATCACAACGCCCAGGCGCTGCGCATCGTCACGCGGCTGGAACGGCATTACGCCGATTTCGACGGCCTCAACCTGACATGGGAGGCGCTGGAGGGCATCGCCAAGCACAACGGCCCCGTGACCCGCCCCCTGCCCTATGCCCTGGCCGAGGTGAACGCCGACTGGGATCTGGAACTGCACACCAATGCCAGCGCCGAGGCTCAGGTGGCGGCCGTCGCCGATGACGTGGCCTACAACCACCACGACCTGCATGACGGCTTGCGCGCCGAACTGTTCACCGAGGATGAACTGGCCGAACTGCCCGTGGTCGGCCCCGCCTTTGCCGAGGTTGACTATCTTTATCCCGGCCTCGACCCGACCCGCCGCCGCTACGAGGCGCTGCGCCGCGTCTTCGGCGTCATGGTGGAAGACGTCATCGCCGTGGCCCAGAACCGTCTGGCCGGGTTGCAGCCGCAATCGGCGCAGGAAATCCGCGACATGGACGGGCCGATCATCCGCTTTTCCAAGCCGCTGTATCAGAACATCAAGGCGATCAAGTCCTTCCTGTTCACGCGCATGTATCGCGCGCCTTCCGTCGTGGTGGAACGCACCAATGTCACGGCGATGCTGAACGACCTGTTCCCGCTGTTCCTGCACGATCCCGGCCAGATGCCCGATCATTGGAGCGATCTGGCCCGCAAGGCAGGCGACGAAACCGCCTGCGCCCGCATCGTTCTTGATTACGTCGCAGGCATGACCGACCGCTTCGCCATCGCCGAACATCAGCGGCTGTTCCCCGGCCGCTGATATTTCCGCAAGCCGCGAACCTCTGCCCCTTCCGCGCGTTCAGTCGCCAAAGGATGAGCGCAGAAAGGACATCGCGATGGTCACACGCAGCGGATCGGCCACCTGGCAAGGCGGGCTGAAGGACGGCACGGGCACGGTATCGACCCAGTCGGGGGCCCTGGACGGCCTGTCCTATGGCTTCAACAAGCGTTTCGGCGAAGAGCCCGGCACCAACCCCGAGGAACTGGTCGGCGCGGCCCATGCGGCTTGCTTCAGCATGGCGCTGTCGAACATGCTGTCCGAGGCCGGCATCGGCAACATCGACATCAAGACCACGTCCCGGATCACCCTGGACAAGGACGGCGACGGCTTCACCGTCACCAAGGCGCATCTTGTGACCCAGATCTCTGGCGACGGCGACAAGGCACAGATCGAGGAACTGGCGCAGAAGGCCAAGGCAGGCTGCCCCATCTCGAAGCTGCTGAACGCCGAGGTCACGATGGACGCGACGGTCGCGTGATGCGTATCCGGATCGGGCACGAGATGACGATCGAGGTGCCGCAGGACACGCCGCTGATCAGCCTGACGACACCGGAAACGGCCCGGCACCGCGACTATGTCTTCCCCGAGGATGCAAGGACGATCCCCTCGGTCCCGGTCCAAACCTATGTCGATCGCTTCGGCAACATCTGCCGGCGCATGGTGGCGCCGGCGGGCAGCTTCACGATCTTCAGCGACATCACCCTGAACGACCCCGGCACGCGCGACGAGGCCGATTTCGGCGCCGCCGAATGGGCGGTCGAGGCCCTGCCACCCGAGGTCCTGGGCTACCTGACCGCCTCGCGCTATGTCGAGGTGGACCTGGTCAGCGACGAGGCCTGGCAGTTGTTCGGCCATGTCGCGCCCGGATGGAATCGGGTGCAGCATATCGTGGACCATGTGAACGGCAGCATGGTCTTCGACTACAAGCTGGCCTCGCAGTTTCGCACCGCCGCAAGCGCCCGACAGGACGGCGTGGCGGTCTGCCGCGACTTTGCGCATCTGACGCTGGGCTATCTGCGGGCGCTGAACATCCCGGCCCGCTATGTCAACGGCTATGTGGGCGACATCGGCGTGCCCGCCGCCGCCGCGCCGATGGATTTCGCCGCCTGGATCGAGGTCTTCCTGGGCGGCAAGTGGTGGACCTTCGATCCACGCAACAACCAGCGGCGGATCGGCCGGGTCGTCGTCGCGCGGGGGCTGGACGCGGCCGACGTGCCGCTGCTCAACACGTTCGGCACCCATACGCTGACAGGCTTCCGCGTCTGGTGCCATGCTGTCGACGACTTCGGCAACGAACTGGACGGGATGCTGTTCGCCTGACCTTGCATTGGCCCCGTCTCTGTGACCACCTGCCCCCCCAGGGCAGGATCGCATCATGACCGTCTTCAAGGGCCTTTCCGCATTTCCCATCACGCCCGCCGACGCCGACGGCCGCGTCATGCTGCCCGACCTTCAGCGAATCCTGCGCCACGTCGCAGAGGGCCGGCCGGATTCGATCTGTGTGCTGGGCAGCACGGGCGGCTATGCCTATCTTGACCCGGACCAGCGGCGCGCCGTGGCGGAAGCGGCCGTGGCCGAACTGGCCGACCGCGTCCCGGTGATCGTGGGGGTCGGCGCGCTGCGCACGGACACGGCCGTGGGCCTTACCCGCCACGCGGCCGATCTTGGGGCCGCCGGGCTGCTGGTCGCGCCCATGTCCTATACCCCGCTGACCGAGGATGAGGTCTTCCACCATTTCGCCGCCATCGCCGCGGCCAGCGACCTGCCGGTCTGCATCTACAACAATCCCGGCACGACACATTTCACCTTTTCCACCGCGCTGCTGGCCCGGCTGGCAACCCTTCCCACCGTCCGGGGCGTGAAGATGCCGCTGGTGTCCTCGGGCGACTATGCGAGCCAGATCGCCGAACTGCGCGCCGCCCTGCCAAAGGGCTTCTCGGTCGGCTACAGCGTCGATTGGGTTTGCGCACCCGCGATGCTGGCGGGGGCGGATGCCTTCTACAGCGTCGCCGCAGGGCTGTGGCCCGATCCGATGCTGCGGCTGGTGCGCGCGGCGCGGCAGGGCGACGCGGCCAAGGTCGGACGGATCGACGCGACACTTGCGCCTTTGTGGGACCTGTTCAGGACGCGCAGCAGCTTTCGCACCGTGCATCACGCGGCAAACCTGATGGGCCTGACCCAGGCCCAGCCGCCGCGCCCGATCCTGCCCCTGTCTGACCATGACGACACACTTCGCGCCGCCATCGCCGCCCTGGACACCCGCCAGCATTAGCATACCGTTGCATACCGATTGCCTATCGCGCGCGCGGCGGATAGAACCCCGCGAAATTGCGAGGGAGCCTTCCGATGACCAAGACCCGCACCGAAACCGACAGCTTCGGCCCGCTGGAGGTTGACGCCAGCAAATACTGGGGGGCGCAGACGCAGCGCTCGATCCAGAACTTTCCCATCGGCTGGGAACGCCAGCCGGTCGCGATCATCCGCGCGCTTGGCGCGATCAAGCTGGCAGCGGCCCGCGTGAACCAGGCCAATGGCGATTTGGACCCGTCCATCGGCAAGGCCATGGAACAGGCCGCGACCGAGGTCTTCGAGGGCAAGTTCGACGACAACTTCCCGCTGGTCGTCTGGCAGACGGGGTCCGGCACGCAGTCCAACATGAACGCGAACGAGGTCATCTCGAACCGCGCGATCGAGATCCTGGGCGGCGAGATGGGCAGCAAGAAGCCGGTCCATCCGAACGACCATGTGAACATGGGCCAGTCCTCGAACGACACCTTCCCGACCGCGATGCATGTCGCCATCGGCATGGTGGCCCGCGACACGCTGATCCCCGGCCTGGAAAAGCTGCACAAGGCCTTGGTCGCGAAGTCCGAAGAATTCAAGGACATCATCAAGATCGGCCGCACGCATACGCAGGATGCCACGCCCCTGACCCTGGGCCAGGAATTCGGCGGCTATGCCCATCAGGTCGCCAAGGGCATCGAGCGCGTCAAGCTGGCGCTGACCGACATCTATGAGTTGGCCCAAGGCGGCACGGCGGTCGGCACCGGGCTGAACACGAAAAAGGGTTGGGACACGGCCATTGCGGCGGAAATCGCCAGGATCACCGACCTGCCCTTCGTAACCGCCCCCAACAAGTTCGAGGCCCTGGCCGCGCATGACGCGATGGTCTTCTTCTCGGGCGCGCTGAAGACGGCCGCGGCATCCCTGTTCAAGATCGCCAATGACATGCGCCTGCTGGGATCGGGGCCGAGATCCGGCCTGGGCGAACTGATCCTGCCGGAGAATGAGCCGGGATCGTCCATCATGCCGGGCAAGGTCAACCCGACCCAGGCCGAGGCGCTGACCATGGTCTGCGCCCATGTCATGGGCAATGACGCGGCCATCGGCTTTGCAGGGTCGCAGGGGCATTTCGAGTTGAACGTCTATAACCCGATGATGTCCTATAACGTGCTGCAGTCGATGCAGCTTCTGGGGGACGCGGCGGGCAGCTTCACCGACAACATGGTCGTGGGCACCCAGGCCAATATCCCGCGGATCGAGAAGCTGATGAAGGAATCGCTGATGCTGGTGACGGCCCTGGCGCCCACCATCGGCTATGACAACGCCACCAAGGTCGCCAAGACCGCGCATAAGAACGGCACCACCCTGCGCGAGGAAGCAATCGCCCTTGGCTTCGTGGATGGCGAGACCTTCGACCGCGTTGTCCGCCCCGAGGACATGATCAGCCCCAAGGGCTGATCGGGCTTGACCTGATCGGGCCGGGCCGCGTTATGCTGACGCGTCCCGGTTTTTCATTGGACCCATGACCAAGATCATCAACCTGCGGCAGGCCCGCAAGCAGCGCGCCCGCGACGACAAGCGCGCGGCGGGCGATGCCAACGCCGCCAAGTTCGGCGAGGCGAAGCCCCTGCGCGATGCGCGCCAGGCCGAGGCCGCGCGCGCGGACCGCATCCATGACGCGCACCGGCTGGACGATCCGCAAGGCAATGATTGACCTGCCGCCGATGACGCCCCCGGCCAAGCGGTCGGTGACCATCGACGGGCACCGCACCTCGGTCTCGCTGGAGGATGCGTTCTGGCGGGGCATCGCGGATGCGGCCCGCGCGCGGGGCATGACCCGCGCCGAACTGATCGGCCGGATCGACCACGCCCGCCCGCCCGAGGTGGGGCTGGCGACGGCCCTGCGCCTGTTCGTGATCGCAGAGTTGCAGCGTTAGCCGGGGGCTGTCTGCCCCCGCTCGGGCCTGCCGGCCCCTTCCTCACTGAAAAAGGTCCACTGGACCTTTTTCCGGGCGTTAGGAAGCCCCGAGGATATTTGGACCAAAGTGAAGGCTCAGGCGCGCAGGGTGCCGCCGGTCGCCTTCTGGACCTTGTCGATGATCTTCTGGCTGACGGCCTCGATTTCCGCATCCGTCAGGGTCTTGTCGCGCGGCTGCAGGCGCGCGGTGATCGCGATGGACTTGCGCCCGCCTTCAAGGCCAGTGAACTGGTCGAAGACCGTCACGCTGTCGATCAGCGCCTTGTCCGCCCCGGCGGCGGCGTTGACCAGGGTCAGCGCCTCGACCTGCGGATCGACCACGAAGGCGAAGTCGCGTTCGACCGCCTGCAGTTCCGAAATGGCAAGGGCCGGGCGGGTTGCCGTCTTGGCCTTGGGGAAGGGCACGTTGGCGATGCGGACGGTGAAGGCCACGGCCGGGCCCTTGACATCGAAGGCGCGCAGGATGCGGGGATGGATTTCCCCGAAGGTCGCCAGGACATTCGGGCCCAAGGCGATGTTGCCCGCGCGGCCCGGATGCCACCATGGGTCCAGCTTGCGGTTCACCTGCACCTTGGCGGGCGCGCCGATGGTGGCCAGCACGGCCTCGGCATCGGCCTTGGCATCGTAGAGGTCCACCTTGCGGCGGCTGCCGAAGGGATCGCGCGGCGCCGTGTTGCCGATCATCAGGCCCGACAGTTGCGTCGCCTGTTCGCCCGGCTCGCCGCCTGCGAAGACCGGACCCAGTTCGAACAGCGCCAGATCCGCGCTGCCGCGCGCCTGGTTGCGGGCAGCGGCTGCCAGAAGGCCGGGCAACAGGTCGGGGCGCAGATGCGTCATCTCGCTGCTGATGGGGTTTTCGACCCGCACCGCATCCGTACCGCCGCCGAACAGCGCGGCCGCGTCGCTGTCGATGAAGCTGTAGGTCACGCATTCGTTGTAACCCAGCGCCGCCGCCTGCCGCCGCGCCGCGCGTTCGCGGACCTGCAGCGGGGTCAGGACCGGCTGGGGCACGCCGGGACGCGGACGCGGCAGAGGCTGGCCCTGCAGCCTGGTCAGGCTGGCGATGCGGGCGATCTCCTCGACCAGGTCGGCCTCGCCCAGGACGTCGGGGCGCCAGGTCGGGACATGGGCCATGTCGCCTTCCATGCGGAAGCCGAGCGCGGTCAGGGTGGCGCGCTGTTCATCCGCCGGGATGTCCAGGCCGACCAGGCTGGCGGTGCGGGCGGTGTCCAGGAGATAGGCGCGCGCGGTGTCGGGAACGGCGCCGGCCTCGACCACCTCGGAGGGCTCTCCTCCGCACAGATCCAGGATCATCCGCGTCGCAAGTTCCAGCCCCGGGCGGGTGAAGGCCGGGTCCACGCCGCGTTCGAAGCGATAGCGGGCGTCGCTGTTGATCTTCAGCGCGCGGCCCGTGGCCGCGATGGCGATAGGATCCCAATAGGCGCTTTCAAGGAAAACCTCGGAAGTGTCTTCGGAACAACCGGAATGTTCGCCCCCCATGATGCCCGCGATGCTTTCGGGGCCATTCGCGTCAGCGATCACCATGGCCCCTTCGGGCAGGGCATAGGTCTTGCCGTCGAGGGCCAGGATCTCCTCTCCCGCCGCAGCCGGACGGACCGCCAGATCCCCCGATACCTTCGCCATGTCAAAGACATGCAGCGGCCTGTTCAAGTCATAGGTGAACAGGTTGGTGATATCGACCAATGTGTTAATCGGGCGCAGCCCGATGGCGCGCAGGCGCTGTTGCAGCCATTCGGGCGCGGGGCCGTTCCTGACGCCCCGGATCACCCGGCCTGCGAAATAAGGGGCCTTGTCGGCAATGGCCGGGTCGATGCTCACGCCGACCGGACTGGGGAAGTGCCCAGGAACCACAGCATCCGCCACGGGCTTCAGCACGCCCAGGCCGCGCGCCGCCAGATCGCGGGCGATGCCGTGGACGCCAAGCGCATCGGGCCGGTTCGGCGTGATCTTGATATGGATCATCGGATCGACCTTTTCCGGCGCGTTCTGCGCCAGCCAGTCCACGAAGCGTTGTCCGACCTCGCCCGAGGGAAGCTCGATGATGCCGTTGTGTTCGTCCGACAGTTCAAGCTCGCGCTCGGACGCCATCATGCCGTGGCTCTCCACCCCGCGGATCTTGCCTACGCCAAGAGTGGTGTCGATGCCGGGCACATAGTCGCCGGGCTTGGCCAGCACCACCGTGATCCCCTCGCGCGCGTTGGGGGCGCCGCAGACGATCTGCTTCTCGCCCTCGTCCGTCAGCACGCGGCAGACCCGCAGGCGGTCGGCGTCGGGATGTTGTTCCGCGTGCAGGATGCGGGCCAGGGTAAAGCTGCGCAGCTTGGCGGCGGGATCGCGCACCTCCTCGACCTCGAGGCCCAGGTCGGTCAGCGCCTCGGTGATCTGATCCAGGGTCGCGTTCGTATCGAGATGCTCTTTGAGCCAGGAGAGGGTGAATTTCATGACGCAGCTTTCCGTTTCGCGCCGCAGGGGCGTTTGCCTGCGTTGAACCGTTCCACGGCGGGATGGTCAAGCGTCAAGCCGAGTTTGGCGGAATTAATGTCGGCCCGGATTGCCCGGCCCCTTCCGTAATGCAAGAGTTCGCCCGAAACCGCCATCCTACCACGGAGTAGATCATGCCCCATCCCCGCCCACCTGTTCTGGCCGGACTGGTTCTTCTGGCCGCCACAGGTCTTGCCTTGCCTGCGACCGCGCAGATCTGCGGCGAGGATGCACAGTGGCTGGGGGCAGAGGCTGACGGGGATGTTTCCACCAGCGAAACGCCCCTGGTGACTGCGGCCGACGTTGCGGCGGGCCAGCGGGCGTTCTTTGCCTTTCGTGTCAGCGGCGACGCCCTTGCGCTGCGTGTCGAGGCAGAGGCGCCCGAAGGAGATCCCGCGATTTCCCTGCTGACCGAGGACGGGCATCTGATCGCCGAGAACGACGATACGGCGGTTTCCTTGAATTCGCTGCTGGAAACCTCGGTTGGCCCGGGGGTGTATTGCGTCACACTCCGGTCGGCGAACGACGGCGCCCTGGCGGCGACGGTCCAGGTCTCTCGCCAGGACCAACCCGCGCTGCTGGCCGGGGACAATCAGCAAGCGGGCATGGACGCGATCGCCCCTTGCACGACAGACACCCCCGCCGAGGTCTTGTCGCCCGAGGCCCTGAACGGCCGGCTGGATCAGGGGCTGGTGACGACGGCCCAGGACGGGACGACGCATTATTACCGTTTCAGCCTGTCACAGCCGATGCCCCTGACATTGCGCGCCGCCAGCCCGACCCTGGATCCGGTTCTGAAACTGTTCGACGGCCAGGGCGTGCTGCTGGCAGAGAATGACGACGCGGATGGCCTGAATTCCCGGCTGGACTTCGCATCACCGCTGGCGGCGGGGGATTACTGCGTCGCCGCCGCCTCGCTTAGCGGGCAGCCCGGAGAGGTGACCCTCAGCGCCGAAAAGCTGGACCCCGAAGCCTTTCTTCGCAACGCCTATCGCCGGGGGGAACTGGCGCCGCCTGCGGATGGCGGCTTTCCGATCCAGGACGTCGATCTGGACCAGCAGACGCAGACGGTCGTGCTGCACGATGGCGCTGCGCAATGGCTGGGCCTGGCTTTGGATCAACCGACGGTGCTGATCATCAGCGGCTATGGATCGTTGACGGGTGCCGATCCCAAGCTGGTGCTCTTTGCCGCGTCGGGCGCCCCGGTGGCCGAGAACGACGACATCGACGGCAGCACGAATGCGCGCCTGGGGCCGGTCCTGCTGGAACCGGGCCGCTATCACCTGGGGGTGATCGACGTCAGCCGCAACGACGGCACCACCGGCCCGATCCGCCCGATCGGGCTGATCTTCGACCGGTTCCAGCGGGTGCCCTGATCCTTGCACCCGGAACAGGCCGTCCTATCTAATCTGCAAGGGGCGGCTGATCCGCCCGACGGAAGGAGAAGCCCGTGCCGGACAAGGTCCAACAGCAATTGCTGATCGAACAGCGCGTTGCAAACGAATCGAAATCGCAGCTGGTCGCCTATCTGCTGGCGATCGTGCTGTGGGGATTCGGGGCGCATCGCATGTATCTGGGCCGGTGGGCCAGCGGCATCATTATGCTGCTGATGTGGGGATTGGGCTGGTTGACCGCGCCGATCCTGATCGGCTGGATCCCCATCGCGCTTGTCTGCGTCTGGGCCTTCATCGACCTGTTCCTGATCCCCGGAATGATCCGGGGCGACCAGGCCGTGATCCGGCAGCGGCTGATGGCGGGCCGCTGGTAACGAAAAAGGCCGCGCCGGCATCGCCGCGCGGCCTTTCCTTAAGGAATCACGCCCTTACTTGGGGGCGATCATCATCACCATCTGCCGGCCTTCCAGCTTGGGCATGGATTCGACCTTGCCGGCCTCGCCCACATCGTCGCGGACGCGGTTCAGAAGCTCCAGCCCCAGGTCCTGGTGGGCCATCTCACGGCCGCGGAAGCGCAGCGTGACCTTGACCTTGTCCCCTTCGCCCAGGAACTTCATGACCGAACGCATCTTCACATTGTAATCATGGTCATCGGTTCCCGGACGGAACTTGATTTCCTTGATCTCGATGATCTTCTGCTTCTTGCGGGCCTCGGCCTCGCGCTTCTGCTGTTCATACTTGAACTTGCCAAGATCCATGACCTTGCAGACAGGCGGAACGGCGTTGGGCGAGATTTCGACCAGATCCAGCCCGGCTTCCTGCGCCATCTGCAATCCGACCGAAGGGGGGACCACGCCCACATTCTCTCCGTCGGCGCCGATCAGGCGGATTTCGGATACGCGGATGCGTTCGTTGACGCGGGGGCCGGTATCACGGGTGGGCGGTGCGTTATGCGGTCGGCGGGCTATGGCTGTGCTCCTTTGATAGCCAAATCGGAATGGACGGAAAATAAGCGTCAAAGCGCGATGATTCAACCGGATTTGATCGCCGATGGAATGGTTGCGGACCGTTCCGGCGGCTTTTCGACGCGGTTTGCATGTGCCATAGCTTCGCAAACCTTCTGCAAGGAACCTTTGTGATGCGCGTTCTGCTGGCCCTGATCCTGATTCTTGCCCTTGGGTTCGGCGGCTGGAGGATCTGGCAGGCCAACCAGCCCGACGGCAGCGTCGTCCCGCCCCAGGACGTCGTGGCGTCCGAGGAACCGGCCACCCAGGCGACCGATGCCGCCGCCGATGCAGCAGCTGATGCCGCAGCCGTGGCCGCGGATGTGGCGGCCGAGGCGGTCCAGGCCTCCGAGGAAGCAGGCGTCGCCCCCGTCAGCGAGGCTGCCGCCGAGGCCGAGGCCGCTGCCGAAGCGGCCCTGGATGCCGCCGACCGCGCGGCAGATGCCGCGGCAACGGCGGCAGAAGGCGCCTCTGCCCCCGTGACGCAGGCGGCACAGGACGCTGCGCAGGCGGCCAACGACGCCGCTGCGGCCACCGATCAGGCCGCCACCGCGGCGGTTGCCGCCACGCGGATCCAGTCGCTGCTGACGCCCGAAGGTTTCGACGCCGATCAGGTTACGCGGATCATCGACGGCGCCGCCATCGGCGATGCCCAGAAGGCCACCCTGAAGCGCCTGGTCGAAACGGCTGGGAACAATCCCGACCTGCTGCGGCAGGCCCTGGATCAGGTCAAGGCCGTGATGCCGTGACCATGCATCCGCCGCTGGCCGATTTCCTGAAGTCGCGCCCGGCCGTCCTGTCGCGCGGTCCCTTGGCCATCATCCTGGTCGAGGACGATGCCGTCGTCGCCGAAACGCTGCGGCATCATCTGGACATCGGCTTTCGTCACATCCTGGCCCTGTCCCCCGATCCGATCACTCTGCCGCCCGACGCGACGGGGCGTATCACCAACCTGCGATGGAACACGCGCCAGGCCGACGCCCACCGGGACGCCGTCAATGCCGTGATCGCGGCCGTCCCTGCGGGGACCTGGCTTTACTATGGCTTCAACGCCGAGTTCCTGTTCTTTCCCTTCTCGGAAACCCGCACCGTGGGAGAACTTTTGTCCTTTCACACCGAGGAACGCCGCGATGCGATGCTGACCTATGTGATCGACCTTTATTCCCCCGATCTGGACCGGGATCCGAACGCCGTCAGCCTGGGGGACGCGATGTTCGACCGGACGGGATATTTCGCGCTTGCCCGCAAGGACGGGAATGGCCTGCCCCTGGAACGCCAGCTTGATTTCCACGGCGGCCTGCGCTGGCGTTTCGAGGAACACATTCCGCCATCGCGACGCCGGATCGACAGGGTGGCCCTGTTCCGCAGCGCAGCCACCTTGCGTCTTGAGGCGGACCACCGCTTCTCTGTTCCCGAATACAACACCTATTCCTGTCCCTGGCACCACAACCTGACGGCGGCGATTGCGTCATTCCGGGCTGCCAAGGCGCTTGCGACCAATCCCGGCTCGAGAGAGGCGATTCGCACCTTGCGGTGGAAGAATTCGGAACCCTTTCAATGGCGCGCCCAGCAATTCCTGGATTTGGGATTGATCGAGCCGGGACAGTGGTTCTGAAAGCCCCTCTCGGCCACGCCCGGTCCTCTGCCTGAACCCTGATGGGGAACGCAGGGTCGGCCCATCACACGGGATGGCACGAAAGTCTGGTCCTCGGAACGCCCCCCTTCATGCTAGGCTGGGACGCCGGTTCTGGCTTGGCCGAGGGAGGGCGGAATGGCCGATCGTCATCACGTCAGAGAGATCGAGCAGGTTCTTGACGGCACGCAGACGGGCCGGGACGGTTTCGTGGCGGCATCCTGGCGGCGTTGCGTCGAACTATACGGCATGGACCCGTCGCGGAACGATCCGGCCCATATCGTCACCGAGGCCGAATTGCGCGATCACCGCAAGCAGGCGGAATGGATGATCGGGGCCGCCCGATCCAGCCTGCAAAGCCTGTTCCGGCAGGTTGCCGGGCAGAACTATGTTCTGCTTCTGACGGATGCGAAGGGCGTCTGCGTCGATTTCTTCGGGGACGACCTTTTCGTCAACGAGTTGCGCGGTGCCGGGCTTTACCTCGGTTCCAACTGGTCCGAGGATCTGGCGGGCACCTGTGGCGTCGGGGCCTGCATCGTCACGCAGGAACCGGTGACCGTTCACCAGGACGACCACTTCGGCAATGCCCATGTCTCGCTCAGCTGCACCGCGGCGCCGATCTTCGACAGCCTGGGCGGGCTGGCTGCGGTGCTGGACATATCCCTGCTGCGGTCGCCGACGCCGAAGCGCAGCCAGAACCTTGCGATGAGCCTTGTCACCAATGCCGCCCGCCGGGTCGAGATGGCGAACCTGATGGCAGAAGGGCGCCGTGACTGGATATTGCGGCTCTCCGACAGCCCCGAGTTCCTGGACGTCGATCCCGAGGCAGCCGTTCGCCTTGATGGGTCGGGGCGCGTTCTTGGCTATACACGCGCTGCGCGGCGTCTTTTCCCCGATGGCGGTCCGATCCTGGGGCGCCGCATCGACGAGGTTCTGGGCGTCACGGTGGACGACCTGCCGGACTTGATGCGCGACCGCCCGACCGAGGATCGAATCGTCGAAATGCAGGGCGGCGGTGCGCTGTTCGGCCATGCCATCGCACCGCAGGCGCCGCGCGCCGCGTTGCGCAGCAGCCGCCGCGACGGGCCGCTGGCGGGACTGGCGGGCGACGATCCGGTGATGGAACAGCTTCTTGCGCGTGCGGCAAAGCTTGCACGCACGGACGTGCCGCTGCTGATCGCCGGCGAGACGGGGACCGGCAAGACGAAGTTGGCGCGCGCGATCCACATGGGGAACGGCAAGCGGCTTTCTGGCCCTCGACTGTGCAGGGCTGTCCGCTGAGGTATTGCGCGAAGCCTGTGCCGATATCAGCGGCCCGACCACCCTGCTGCTTCGCCGGATCGAGGATCTGGACGCCGGGACGGCAGCCGCGCTGGCTGCGATACTGGACAGCCACGAGCTTCTGAGGCCGCTTTCGACCACCTGCGCCCTGCCCTCGGACCAGAGCCTCCCTCGGCCGCTGTTCCACCGCCTTGCGGGTGCCACGCTGTCCTTGCCGCCGCTGCGCCAAAGGCAGGATCTGGGCACGCTGCTGGATCGGCTGCTGCGGCGACGCGCACCCGACGACATGCGCCTGTCCCCATCGGCCCGCGCCGCCCTTCTGGGCCGTCATTGGCCCGGCAACCTGCGCGAGCTTGAACAGGTCTTGGATGTGGCGGTCGCCCTTTGCGAGGGGCGCGTGATCGACCAGCCCGACCTGCCCCAGCCCGTCGATGCCGCGCGCCGGGACAGCGAAGCGGACGAGCCGCTGGAGCAGGTCATGGAAGCCTGCGGATGGAACATGTCCTGTGCCGCGCGGCGCCTTGGGGTCAACCGCTCGACCGTCCTGCGCCGCCTGCGTCGTGCCGGGTTGCAACCGCCGGCCTAGGGCGTTGCGCGGCGTTGCGCCTGCAACATGCCGCATCGCAGCGTGCGATTTTCCGGCCGCGCAGCCTTCATTTCCGTGGATCGGGCAGCCAACGGACCCCGATACTTCTCCTTGCACACAGGAGGAGAGGCAATGCTTGATTCAACCGCGACATCCCGCACGCAGGTGGTGCTGGATGCCCTGAACACCGCGCTGGCTGCGGGCGATGTGGATGGCGTCAAGGCGCTGTTCGCCACCGACAGCTATTGGCGCGACCTGGTGTCGATCACCTGGAACCTGAAGACGGTCGAGGGGCCGGAGGGCGTGGCAGACATGCTGTCGCAGCAGCTGGCGCATACGACGCCAAGCAATTTCCGGATCCAGGACGGAGAGGCGCCCGCCGAGGACGGCGGCGTCATCACCACCTGGATCACTTTCGAGACCAAGGCCGGACGCGGCTGGGGTTTGATGAGGCTGAAGGACGACCGCATCTGGACCCTTCTGACGGCCCTGCAGGAACTGAAGGGTTTCGAGGAAAGCCGCGGCAAGCGCCGTCCCATGGGCGCCGAACACGGCGCGCAGAAGAACCGCCAGTCCTGGAAGGAACGCCGAGAGGCCGAGGAAACGCGCCTGGGCTATGACGCCCAGCCCTATACGGTGATCGTGGGCGGCGGTCAGGGGGGCATCGCGCTTGGCGCCAGGCTGCGGCAACTGGGCGTGCCGACCATCGTTCTGGACAAGCACGACCGACCCGGCGACCAGTGGCGCAGCCGCTACAAGTCGCTCTGTCTTCACGACCCGATCTGGTACGACCACCTGCCCTATATCAAGTTTCCCGACAACTGGCCGGTCTTCACGCCCAAGGACAAGATCGGCGACTGGCTGGAAATGTACACCAAGGTCATGGAGATCAACTATTGGACCCGGTCCGAGGTGCAGTCGGCCAGCTTTGACGAAGCTTCCGGCACCTGGACGGTCAAGGTCAACCGCGACGGCGAACAGGTGACGCTGAAGCCCACGCAACTGGTGCTGGCGACCGGCATGTCGGGCAAGCCGAACATGCCCCGGTTTCCCGGCATGGAAAGCTTCAAGGGCGAAATCCAGCATTCATCCCAGCACAAGGGGCCGGATGCCTGGACCGGCAAGAAGGTCGTGGTCGTCGGTTCCAACAACTCGGCCCACGACATCTGCGCGGCGTTGTGGGAAGCCGATGCCGACGTCACCATGGTGCAGCGATCATCCACCCATATTGTCCGGTCGGACAGCCTGATGGAGATCGGGCTTGGCGGGCTTTATTCCGAAGATGCCTTGGCGAACGGCGTGACGACCGAAAAGGCCGACATGATCTTCGCCTCGCTTCCCTATCGGATCATGCACGAATTCCAGATCCCGCTTTACGACCAGATGCGGGAACGGGACGCCGATTTCTATGCCGGTCTTGAAAAGGCGGGGTTCCAGCTTGACTGGGGCGACGACGGATCGGGCTTGTTCATGAAATACCTGCGGCGCGGGTCGGGCTATTACATCGACGTTGGGGCCAGCCAACTGATCATCGACGGCGAGGTGAAGCTGGTCCAGGGCCAAGTCGATCATTTCGAGGAAGATGCCGTGGTGCTGACGGACGGCACGCGGCTGCAAGCCGATCTGGTCGTCCTGGCGACTGGATATGGCAGCATGAACGGCTGGGCCGCCGATCTGATCAGCCAGGAGGTCGCGGACAAGGTCGGCAAGGTCTGGGGCCTGGGCTCGGACACCACCAAGGACCCCGGTCCCTGGGAAGGCGAGCAGCGCAACATGTGGAAGCCCACGCAGCAGGAAAACCTGTGGTTCCACGGCGGCAACCTGCACCAGTCGCGCCACTATTCCCTGTATCTCGCGCTTCAGCTCAAGGCCCGGATGGAGGGGTTGGACACGCCCGTCTATGGCCTGCAACAGGTGCATCACCTGTCGTGATGCATCTTGCGCCCGGCTGCCTCCTGGCCGGGCGCACATCCCCTTGTTCGGAGATCAAGATGAAAGCAGCACGTTGGCATGGCGTGAAGGACATCCGCGTCGAGGATGTCCCGGAACCGACCCCCGGTCCGGGCGAGGTCAAGGTGAAGGTCGCCTGGGCCGGGATCTGCGGCAGCGACCTGCATGAATACCTCGCGGGTCCGATCTTCGTGCCGGTAGAGAAGGACCACCCGCTGAGCCACGACAAGGCACCGATCACCATGGGCCACGAATACTGCGGCACCGTGACCGAGTTGGGCGAGGGCGTCACCAGCGTCGCGGTCGGCGATCGCGTGGCGATCGAGCCGATCTTTGCCTGCGGCACCTGCGCCGCCTGCCGGGACGGCAAATACAACCTGTGCGACTCGCTGGGCTTCGTGGGGCTGTCGGGCGGTCACGGCGGCTTTGCCGCCTATTCCGTGGTGCCGGCGCGCATGGTCCACAAGATGCCCGAGGGGCTGTCGATGGAACAAGGCGCACTTGTCGAGCCTGCCGCCGTGGCCCTGCACGCCGTCCGGCTGTCGAAGATCAAGGCCGGCGACACGGCGGCGGTCTTCGGCGCCGGCCCGATCGGGCTTCTGGTGCTGGAGGCATTGCGGGTCGCGGGGGCGGCGCAGATCCATGTGGTGGAACCGTCCGAGGTGCGGCGGCAAAAAGCCCTGGAACTTGGTGCCACGACGGCCACCGATCCAACGGCGGCGGATGCCGTCGGCCTGATCCGAAAGGCCACCGGCGGCGTGCATGTCGCCTTCGAGGTGACAGGCGTGCCGCAGGTTCTTGCGCAATGCATCGACGCCACGCGGCACGAAGGGCAGACCCTGATCGTCTCGACCTGGGAAGCCGATGCCGGCTTCCAGCCCAACACGGTCGTGCTGAAGGAACGTCAGCTTCAGGGCACCATCGCCTATCGCAACGTCTATCCGGCGGTGATGGAGCTGATGACCCAGGGCTATTTCAGCGCCGACAAGCTGGTCACGCGGCGCATCGCGATCGACGATATCGTGAACGAGGGGTTCGAGGCCCTGGCCAGCCAGAAATCCCATGTGAAAATCCTCGTCGAGGCGCCCTGACGAAACGCCACAGGGCGCGGCTTGTGCCCGCGCCCTGCTGGTTTTTGTCTGATCCGGCAAGCTTCAACAATGGGCTGCGATCCGTTGCCCACTTTGCTTTCCGAAGGCGGGAACCCGGATTTCCGGGTTCCCGTCGGCGCGAGGCCTGTCACTCCTGCCAGCTTTTCACCAATTCGTCATAGCTGATGGTTTCGGGCTGCGGATCCTCGTTTTCCAGCTTCAGCTGGGGCGCGATGCCCCCATGCTCCTTGGCATAGTTGTTCCACCATTCAAGGTCATGCTCCTCGGCCATCTTGGGGCCGATGTCGCCCTGGACACCCGCGCGTTCCAAGCGTTCCATCACCTTTTCCTGCTCGGCACACAGGCTGTCCATCGCCTCTTGCGGGGTCTTGGCGCCCGAGGCGGCGTCGCCGATGGCCTGCCACCAAAGCTGCGCGAGCTTCGGGTAATCCGGCACGTTGGTCCCGGTGGGCGACCACTGCAACCGGGCGGGGCTGCGATAGAATTCGATCAGCCCGCCCAGCTTGGGCGCGCGGTCGGTGAAGGACTGGTGGTCCAGCGTGGACTGGCGGATGAAGGTCAGGCCGACATGGCTTTTCTTCACGTCCACCGTCTTCGAGGTCACGAATTGCGCGTAAAGCCAGGCGGCCTTCGCGCGGTCGTCGGGCGTGGATTTCATCAGCGTCCACGACCCCACGTCCTGATAGCCCAGTTTCATCCCCTCTTGCCAATAGGCGCCGTGGGGCGAGGGGGCAAAGCGCCATTTCGGCGTCCCGTCCTCGTTCACGACCGGCAGGCCTTCCTTGACGAAATCGGCCGTGAAGGCGGTATAGGTGAACATCTGCTGGGCGACCTCGCCCTGGCTGGGGACCGGACCGCTTTCGCTGAAGGTCATGCCCTGGGCGGCCGGGGGCGCATAGGCCGACATCCAGTCCAAGTATTTCTGGATCGCGTAAACCGCAGCCGGGCCGTTGGTGTCGCCGCCACGCGCGACGCAGCTGCCCACGGGGCGGCTGTTTTCATCCACGCGGATGCCCCATTCGTCCACCGGCAACCCGTTCGGGATGCCCTTGTCGCCGTTCCCCGCCATGGACAGCCAGGCATCGGTGAAACGCCAGCCCAACGACGGGTCCTTCTTGCCATAGTCCATGTGGCCATAGACCTTCTTCCCGTCGATCTCTCGCCCGGTGAAGAATTCGGCGATGTCCTCATAGGCCGACCAGGTAACCGGCACGCCCAGGTCATAGCCGTATTTCTCCTTGAACTCGGCCTTGTTCTGTTCGTCGTCGAACCAGTCCGCCCGGAACCAGTAAAGGTTCGCGAACTGCTGGTCGGGCAACTGATACAGGTCGCCGTCCGGCGCGGTGGTGAAGGACTTGCCGATGAAGTCGTCGATGTCGAGGTTGGGGTTGGTGACATCCGCGCCTTCGTTCGCCATCCAGTCGGTCAGGCTGCGCACCTGCTGGTAACGCCAATGGGTGCCGATCAGGTCGCTGTCGTTGACATAGGCGTCATAGATGTTCTCGCCCGACTGCATCTGCGTCTGCAGCTTCTCGATCACGTCGCCTTCGCCGATCAGGTCATGCGTGACCTTGATGCCCGTGATGGCCGTGAAGGCGGGGGCAAGGGTCTGGGCTTCGTATTCATGGGTGGTGATGGTTTCGGACACCACCTTGATCTCCATCCCCGCGAAGGGTTGGGCGGCGTCGATGAACCACTGCATCTCGGCCTCTTGGGCGGCGCGGTCCAGGCTGGACATGTCGCCGATCTCGGCGTCCAGGAAGGCCTTCGCCTCCTCCATGCCAGCTTGCGCGCCGGTGACCATCAGCGCAAGGCTCATGGCCGTCGTCAAATAGAACTTCATGTCTTCTCCTCCCCAGGATGGGCCTTGGCGGCCCGTTTTCACACCCAGCGGAACACCGCCGCGGCGTAGATCAGTGACACGATCAATCCTCCCCAGGCGGGCGTTCCCCCGAAACCCAGCCAGGCAAGGTTGATGAAGGCCGAGCCGAGCAGGCTGATGAACAGCCGGTCGCCCCGGGTCGTCCAGATGCCCAGAACGCCCTTGCGGGGCGTTTCGGGGGATCGGATGGCAAGCCAGGTGAAAAGCAGCAGCAGCGCCGCGATCACCCAGAAGAACAGCGCGGTCGGAAAGGTCCAGGCCATCCAGCCGCCGGGATTGAGGCTGCCGGTCCATTCCCGCACCCCGTCCTCGGCCGGGACCAGCATGAACAGCCATGCCAAGGCGGCCATCATCAGCAGGGCGGCAGCGGCAAAGCCCAGGTTGACGGAACGCCCGCGCATCACACCCTCCCCAGGGCGAAGCCCTTGGCGATGTAGTTGCGCACGAACCAGATCACCAAGGCGCCGGGCAGGATCGTCAGCACCCCCGCCGCCGCCAGCACCCCCCAGTCGAGGCCCGAGGCACTGACCGTCCGCGTCATCGTCGCCGCGATGGGCTTGGCGTTCACGCTGGTCAGCGTGCGCGACAGCAGCAGTTCCACCCAACTGAACATGAAGCAGAAGAAGGCGGCGACGCCGATGCCGCTGGCGATCAGCGGCATGAAGATGCGGGTGAAGAAGCGCGGAAAGCTGTAGCCGTCGATATAGGCGGTCTCGTCGATCTCTCGCGGGACGCCGGACATGAAGCCTTCCAGGATCCAGACGGCCAGCGGCACGTTGAACAGGCAATGCGCCAGCGCCACGGCGATATGGGTGTCGAACAGGCCGACGGCCGAATAAAGCTGGAAGAAGGGCAGCGCGAAGACGGCGGGCGGGGCCATGCGGTTCGTCAGCAGCCAGAAGAACAGGTGCTTGTCGCCCAGGAAGCGGTATCGGCTGAAGGCATAGGCGGCGGGCAGCGCCACGGCCAGCGACAGCACCGTGTTCATCACCACATAGATCAGGCTGTTGATGTATCCCATGTACCAGCTGGGATCGGTCAGGATCACGCGGAAGTTGCGCAGCGTGGGATTCTGGGGCCAGAGGCTGAAGGTGCCGGTGATCTCGGCATTGGTCTTCAGGCTCATGTTCACCAGCCAGTAGATCGGCACCAGCAGGAACAGAAGATACAGGGTCATGACGACAGCAGACCCTCGGGATGCGCGGGCGGTGGTCATGTGCGGTCCCTTTGCGCGGTCATGACGGTATAGAAGACCCAACTGATCAGCAGGATCACCAGGAAATAGATCAGGCTGAAGGCTGCCGCCGGGCCCAGGTCGAACTGCCCGATCGCCATCTTCACAAGGTCGATCGACAGGAAGGTGGTGGCGTTGCCAGGACCGCCGCCGGTGACGACAAAGGGCTCGGTATAGATCATGAAGCTGTCCATGAAGCGCAGCAGCACGGCGATCAGCAGCACGCCCGACATCTTGGGCAGTTCGATATAGCGGAACACGCCCCAGCGGCTGGCCTGGTCGATGCGCGCGGCCTGGTAATAGGCGTCGGGGATGGATTGCAGCCCCGCATAGCAGAGCAGCGCGACAAGGCTGGTCCAGTGCCAGACATCCATCACGATGATCGTGGCCCAGGCATCCACCGGGTCGTTGACATAGTTGTAGTCGATGCCCAGTGCCGCCAGCGTGTGCCCCAGCAGGCCGATGTCCACGCGGCCGAAGACCTGCCAGATCGTGCCCACCACGTTCCACGGGATCAGCAACGGAAGGGCCATCAGCACCAGCACCAGGCTGGCCCAGAAGCCGCGCTTGGGCATGTTCAGCGCGATGAAGATGCCCAAGGGGATCTCGATGGCCAGGATGATGGCCGAGAACAGAAGTTGCCGGCCCAGGGCTGCATGGATGCGGTCGCTTTCCAGCACCTCCTGGAACCAGCCGAGGCCGTTCCAGAAGAACTGGTTGTTCCCGAAGGTGTCCTGCACGGAATAGTTCACCACCGTCATCAGCGGGATCACGGCGGAAAAGGCGACCAGCACCAGCACCGGCAGGACCAGGAACCAGGCGCGGTTGTTGACGGGCTTGTCCATCACGCGGCCCTTTCCAGCGGCTCGATGCGCCAGTCATCGACAAAGACGCCGATGCGCGCGGGGTCCAGCGCCACGCGGTCGAACGCGGCGGGGATCGGCTGATCCTCGGGGACGACGAGGTTGAAGGGTGCGCCCGCGACCTCTCCGCGCAGGATGCGGTGGTGGCCCACATCCTCGGTGCGGATCAGGCGGAAGGGCAATCCTTCGGATGCCGGCCGCACGGCGTCGGGGCGGATGCCGATCTGCACGCGACCCTTCGGCGGCGCATAGGGCGCGGCCAGCGGGATCGTGGTCCCGGCGATGCGGGCGGTCGTGCCCTGGATTTCCGCATCCAGCAGGTTCATGCCGGGCGAGCCGATGAAATAACCCACGAAGGTATGCGCCGGGGCGTCGAACAGCGACTGAGGCGTGCCCGCCTGCACGACGCGGCCTTCGGACATGACCACCACCTCGTCGGCGAAGGTCAGCGCCTCGGTCTGGTCGTGGGTCACATAGATCATCGTGTGGCCGAACTCTCGGTGCAGGGCCTTGAGTTGGGTTCGCAGTTCCCACTTCATCTGCGGGTCGATCACGGTCAGGGGCTCGTCGAACAGGATCGCGTTCACGTCCTGCCGGACCATGCCGCGGCCCAGGCTGATCTTCTGCTTGGCATCCGCCGTCAGCCCGCGCGCGCGGCGGTCCAGCGTATCGGTCATGCCGATCATGCGCGCCACCGCATCCACGCGCGCGGCGATCTGGTCGGCAGGCATCCCGCGGTTCTTCAGCGGAAAGGCCAGGTTTTCCCGCACGCTCATGGTGTCATAGACGACCGGGAACTGAAACACCTGGGCGATGTTGCGTTCCGCCGTGGACAGGTCGGTGACGTTCCGGTCGCCGAACAGCACCCGCCCGCGCGACGGGTGCAGCAGGCCCGAGATGATGTTCAGCAGCGTGGTCTTGCCGCAGCCCGAACTTCCCAGCAGCGCATAGGCCCCGCCGTCCCGCCAGGTCAGCGACATCGGCTTCAGCGCCCAGTCCGCATCCGCCTTGGGCGCGGGAAGATAGCTGTGGGCAAGGTTGTCGAAGGTGATCTGGGCCATCACGCCGCCTGTGCATAGGGGGCGGCGCGGGCAAGCCTGCCGCCTTCGTCGAACAGATAGACATGCGCCGGATCCAGCCAGACCGTCAGCGCGGCGCCGGCGGAAAGGTCGCGCACGCCCGGCACCAGGCCCACCCAGCGATCATCGCCGTGGCGAAGGTGCAGATAGGTTTCGGCCCCGGTGATCTCGGTCGCGTCCAGCCGGGCCGAAAGGCCAAGGGTCCCTGCCCCGGGTTCCAGCGTCAGATGGGGCGCGCGAAATCCGGCAAGATAGCGACCATCCGGGACATCCACCAGCCAGCGGGCGCTGTCCAGGATCGCCTCGCCGCCGGAAACCTGCACCGGCTTGAAGTTCATCGGCGGGTCGCTGAAGACCCGCGCCGTCACCGCGTCCTGCGGGCGGCGATAGACCTGCGGCGTGGGACCGAACTGCGTCACCCGGCCCTGCCACAGGGTCGCGGTATGGCCGCCCAGCAGCAGCGCCTCCTCGGGTTCGGTCGTGGCATAGACGAAGATCGCGCCCGAGGCCTCGAAGATGCGGGGGATTTCCGCCCGCAACTCCTCGCGCAGCTTGTAGTCGAGGTTCGCCAGCGGTTCGTCCAGCAGCACCAGCCCGGCGCCCTTGACCAGGGCGCGCGCCAGGGCCGTGCGCTGCTGCTGGCCGCCCGACAGTTCCAGCGGGCGGCGGTCCAGCATCGGGGTCAGGCGCATCATCGCGGCCGTCTCGCGCACGCGGCGGTCGATCTCGGCCCGCGCCACACGCTGCAGCCGCAGGGGCGAGGCGATGTTGTCATAGACCGTCATCGAGGGATAGTTGATGAACTGCTGGTACACCATGGCGACGCCCCGGTCCTGCACCCGCTGGCCGGTCACGTCCTGGCCCTGCCAATGGATCTGCCCGGTCGTCGGCTGGTCCAGCCCGGCCATCAGCCGCATCAGCGTGGTCTTGCCCGACAGCGTCGGACCCAGCAGGACGTTCATGCTTCCGGGCGCCAGCACAAGATCGGTCGGGTGGATCCAGTCCTGGCCCGCAACCTGCTTGGTGACGCCCCGAAGCTCCAGCGTCATGCCGCGGCCCTTTTGCTTGCCATGTAATCCTCGACGGCCGCGACCTGTTCTGGCGTCAGGCGCAGGCCCAGCTTGGATCGCCGCCACAGGACACCCTGGGCATCGCGCGCCCATTCCCGTTCGATCATCCAGCGCAGTTCGGCTTCCGTCAACGTCGCGCCGAAGTCGCGCCCAAGGTCGGCAGCCGTCCGGGCGCCGCCAAGAACAAGCGCCGCCTCGGTGCCATAGGCCCGCACCAGCCGGTTGGCCCAGTCCTCGGTCAGGAAAGGATGGTCGCGCCGCAGCGCCTGGGCCAGCGCACCTGCCCCGTCCACCGGAAAGTCGCCGCCGGGCAGATGCGCGCCCGCCGTCCAGGCCGCGCCCGCGCCCGGCAGATGCGGCGACAGCTTCGCCAATGCGGCCTCGGCCAGGCGGCGATAGGTGGTGATCTTGCCGCCGAAGACATGCAGGCAGGGCGCGCCCCTGTCATCCAGCGACAACACGTAATCGCGCGTCGCCGCAGTCGCCGTGGACGCGCCGTCGTCGTGAAGCGGCCGGACCCCCGAATAGGTCCAGACCACGTCGTCGGCGGTTACCGGCGTCCTGAAGTAGCCGGACACGAAGCGGCAAAGGTAATCCACCTCCTCGGGCGTGCAGACGGCGCGGTCGGGCGGTCCATCATGATCCACGTCGGTCGTGCCGATCAGGGTGAAGTCGCGTTCATAGGGGATCGCAAAGACGATCCGCCCATCCTGTCCCTGCAGGAAATAGGCCTTCTGGTGATCGAACAGCCGCCGCGTGACGATATGGCTGCCCCGCACCAGCCGCACCCCTTCGTTGCTGGGCAGATGCGCCACGTCGTGGATCACCCTGCCGACCCAGGGACCCGCCGCATTGACCAGCACCTTGGCGCGGAACTCTCGGCCGTCGGACAGGCGGACCAGCCAGCCCTCGGCCTCGCGCCGGGCCTCGGTCACCTTCGATCCGACGATGATGTCCGCCCCGCGCGCGGCGGCATCGCGGGCGTTCAGGACGACAAGCCGGGCATCGTCCACCCAGGCGTCCGAATATTCATAGGCGCGGGTCAGGCGGTCCTGAAGCGGCGCACCCTCGGGTGCCTGGCGCAGGTCCAGCGTCGAGGTGCCGGGCAGGATTTCCCGCGCGCCCAGGTTGTCATACAGGAACAGCCCCGCTCGGATCACCAGGTTGGGGCGGTGCCCACGTCCCCAGGGCATCAGCACCGACAGGATCCGCGATACCGGCGTCTTGCCCGCGAACCGCATCTTCGGGTCCAGCGGCAGGACGAAGCGCATCGGCCAGGCGATATGGGGCATGGCGCGCAACAGGACCTCGCGCTCACGCAGGGCCTCGCGGACTAGGCGCAGCTCCAGGAACTCCAGATAGCGCAGCCCGCCATGGAACAGCTTGGTCGAGGCGCTGCTGGTCGCCCCCGCAAGGTCGCCCTGTTCCGCAAGCCGGACGGACAGGCCCCGGCCGGCGGCGTCCCGGGCGATCCCCGTGCCGTTGATGCCCCCACCGATGACGAACAGATCCGTCGCCGACATAGCCATTCCTCACTTCCCCGTGTTCAATTCGAACATCCACGCACGCGATCTGTCAACATGGATGTTCGCTTTCGCGCATTTTGTTTCGCTTGACACAGGCGTTGCAAGGGGTCTTCTGGATCCGGGGCGCGAAACCACGGCGGGTGGGCAGGGAAGCGGATGAACATCAGGCAGATGCAGATCCTTGAAGTCGTGCGCGCTTCGGGCCGCGCCAGCGTCGAGGAACTGTCCGCGCGGCTGGAGGTGACCCCCCAGACGATCCGCCGCGACCTGGCCGAACTGGCCGACCAAGGCGTGCTGGACCGCGTCCATGGCGGCGCCATCCTGCGCAGCGGCGCCAGCAACATCGCCTATGAGGAACGCAGGCGGATGAACGAGGGCGCCAAGGCCGCCATCGGCCGCGCCTGCGCCGCCCAGATCCCCGACAACAGTTCCGTCATCCTCAACATCGGCACCACGACCGAGGCGGTCGCCCGCGCCCTGCTGCGCCACCGCAACCTGACCGTGGTCACGAACAACATGAACGTGGCCAACATCCTTGCCGCCAACGAAAGCTGCGAGGTGCTGGTCGCGGGCGGCTTGCTGCGGCGGTCGGACGGCGGGCTTGTCGGCGACCTGACCAGCGAGTTCATGGCGAACTTCAAGACGGATTATGCCATCATCGGCTGTTCCGCCCTGGACGAGGACGGCGACCTGCTGGACTTCGACATGGCCGAGGTCCGCGTCAGCCGCGCCATCCTGCGCCAGGCACGCGAACGCTGGCTGGTGACGGATTCGGCCAAGCTGGCGCAGAAGGCCCCGATCCGGGTCGTGTCGCTGGGCGAACTGGACGCGCTGTTCATCGACCAGCCGGTACCGGAAGCCCTGGCCAAGGTGTGCGAGGGCGCCGGAACGCGCGTCATCGTCGCGACCGCCGATCCGTGATCAGTCCAGCACAGCGGCCCGCTGCTTCTCCTCCCTGTCTTGCGGGAACGACTTCTGAAGTGTCGCCAGAAGGGCGGCAAGCGCCGGCGTGGTTTCGCCCCGGCGATAGACTGCAAAGATGTCCGACACCGGGGGATCGGGTGCGATCGGCCGGTGGATCAGCGGTCCGGCCGTCGCCGCGATGCCTGCCGGAACAAGGCCTATTCCGAAACCGGCAGAAACCAGGCTTGGAATGGATTGCGCATCGATCACCTGCTGGGAAACACGCGGTCGCGCGCCCCCTTGGGTCAGGATCGACAGAATGAAGGCCGCGAAATCGGAACTGTCGGGCCGCAGGATGACATGCTGCTCGTGCCGAAGATCGTCGATGCTCAAGCTGCGTTCGGCACCCAGTGGATGATCCGGGGGCAACAGGACGACCAGCTCCTCGCGCCAGGCAAGCTGGCAACTCAGGTCGTCATGATACGGAACCGAGCGATTGAAACTGATATCCATGCGGCCACTCAGCAGATCGCTGACCTGCAATGCGGGGGCCTGCTCGTGCAGCCGGACGCTGATCAAGGGATGCGCGCGGCAGAACTGCGCCAGAAGGTCTGCCAGCCCCGCGCGGAGAATGGATCCCGTCGCGCCGATATCCAGCGTTCCATGCTGGCCCGACAGCACTTCCTGCACCTCAAGCAGGGCGCGGTCGTGCTGGGCCAGGATGCTGCGGGCTCGGCGCAGGAACACCTCGCCCGCGCTTGTCAGGGTCATCCTGCGGCTGGTCCGCTGAAACAGCGCGGTGCCGACCGTCCGTTCAAGCGCCTGGATTTGCAGGCTCAGCGGCGGTTGCGACATGTTCAGGCGCCTGGCCGCGCGGGTGAAGTTCAGCTCCTCGGCCAGAACGACGAAACATTGCAGCTGGCGTATTCTCATATCGAAACCATATGGATCGGCATAAAAACAATATTAGACAGGAATAGGGATTCGCCCAACACTTCTTGGCACTCAAAAGCGGCGCATGAACGCCGCCTCTGTCAGGGAGAAAATCGACATGCCAAGCTGGTCGCGGTCACTGTTCGGGCAGGTCTGCCTTGCCCTTGTCCTGGGGGTGCTTGCAGGCACCATGGCCCCCGATTTTGCCGCCGAAATGAAGCCTTTGGGCGACGGCTTCATCAAGCTGATCAAGATGCTGATCCCCGCCATCGTGTTCTGCGTGGTCGTCCACGGCATCGCGGGCGCGGGCGACATCAAGAAGGTGGGCCGCGTCGGCGTCCGGGCCATCATCTATTTCGAGGTGATCACGACCGTGGCCCTGATCCTGGGGATCGTGCTGGCCTATGTCTTCCAGCCCGGCGCGGGCATGAACATCGACACCAGCACGCTGGATGCCTCGGCGCTGTCGGCCTATGTGGACCGCGCGAACGAGGTCAGCCAGGGCGGCATGGTCGATTTCCTGATGAAGCTGATCCCGACCACTGTGTTCAGCGGCTTCGCGACCGGCGACGTGCTGCAGGTGCTGATCGTGGCGATCCTGGCGGGCTGCGCGCTGTCGCTGATGGGCGAACGCGCCAAGCCGCTGCTGACCGTGATCGAGCTTGCGGGCGAGATGGCCTTCAAGATCATGTCCTTCATCGTGCGCCTGGCGCCCTTCGGCGTCTTCGGCGCGATCTCCTATACCGTGGGCACCTATGGCGTGGGCTCGCTGGCGCAACTGGGCTATCTGGTGGTGCTGTTCTATGTCGCCGTCGCCCTGTTCGTCTTTGGCATCCTGGGACTGGTGATGCGGCTGTCGGGCTTCAGCATCATCAAGCTGATCCGTTACCTGCGGGCCGAGGCCGGGATCGTGGCGGGCACCACCAGCAGCGACAGCGTGCTGCCCCAGACCATGCGCAAGCTGGAACATCTGGGCATCAAGGACACCACCGTTGGTCTGGTCGTGCCGACGGGCTATTCCTTCAACCTCGACGCCTTCTCGATCTATCTGACGCTGGCCGCGCTGTTCATCGCGCAGGCCACCAACACCGACTTGGCCTTCCTCGATCTGCTGACGATCCTGGCCGTGGCCCTGGTGACCTCGAAGGGCGCGCATGGGGTGCCGGGCTCCGCGATCGTGATCCTGGCGGCGACGCTGACGGCGGTCCCGGCCATTCCCGCGATCGGGCTGGTGCTGGTCCTGTCGGTCGATTGGTTCATGGGCATCGCCCGCGCGCTTGGCAATTACCTGGGCAACTGCGTGGCGACCGTGGCCGTCGCGTCCTGGGTCGGCGACATCGACCGCGACCGCGCCCATCGCGTCCTGAACGGAGAGGACGTGGACGGCCTTGAAGTGCTTGAGGAACCGGCACCGCTGGGCGTTCCAGCGGGACAGGTGGCCCATGGATAATCCCGTGGTCCTGAAAGGAAGCAATGACATGAAAGACCTCCCCCCCGCCGGCGCACCGACTGGCGACGTGGCCGAAGTCCCGCGGGCCGATCCGCAGCGCATCCCCTATGCCGGACCGGTGGCGGGGCTGCCGCCGCAGACCGGCATGACCACCGACACGGCCGTCTTCACCGAGGCCTATGCGGTCATCCCCCGCACCGTGATGCGCGACATCGTCACCTCCTACCTGCCCGGCTGGACCGGCATGCGGATGTGGATGATCGCCCGGCCCTTGTCGGGCTTTGCGGAAACCTTCAGCCAGTACATCGTCGA